>NZ_JQKV01000001.1:350813-650813 GCF_000746205.1 Halorubrum sp. BV1 | reverse complement strand
GCGGGAGTGGCCGCTCCGACGCCGTCGCTCACCGCGTCGACGGGCGCACCCCCGACCATCACCGAGGCGGTTCGCGAGGGAGACACGGTCCGCCCGCGGCGCTCGCGACCGCTCGTGCTCGCGCCACCCACGGCGTCCGACGATGTCGACGCCGCCGCGGCGTTCGCGTCGCTCGCCGGTGCGACATCCTCGGAACGCCCGACGCTCCTCGACTGTCCGGCCGGCGCGTCGCCCGACGTCGCCGCGCCGCTCCGCGCGGCCGACCGGTGCCTGCTTGTGACGCCGCTACGTCGACCCGCCCTTCGCGACGCGGTCAAGACGGCGGCGATCGCGCGGCGGCTCGACTGCCCGCCGATCGGTGTCGTCGCGGTGCGAACCGAGTCGGTTCCCGATGGCGTCGGCGACCTGTTCGGCTGTCCCCTCTTCGGACGCGTTCCCGAGGGGGACGCGGAGCCGCTCTCGGATCCTGCGGTGCGGTCGGCGTACGACGATCTCGCGCGGCGGCTCGTTCGGCGTGACTTCGCTTCGGACTGGCACGTCGCGTGAGTACCGGCTCGGGGCCTGAGACTACGGGTCACCGACAGAGCCAAACCCTCGGAGCGGGCAGCGATCGTATGGAGACGCTTCCGACCGGGATCTCGGTGCTGGACAGGGAGTTCGGCGGGGGGCTTCCGAGCGGTAGTGTTGTGGCCGTGACGGCGAGCCCGGCGAGCCAGTCGGAGCTGATCGTCGACCGCCTCGCGCGCGTCCGGGAGTGTCGGTACCTCACGACCGTCCGCTCACCTGAGTCCGTCGAAGACGGGCTGAAGCGCGACAGCGGGGCGACCGCGAACGACGACGGCGTCGTCGTCCGCGGCGTCGAAGCGGATCCGATCGACGACGCACTCTCCGTTGCGGACGACCTCCCGGAGCGAGGCACGCTCGTCGTCGACTCCGTCGGCCCGTTCGAGGCCGGCGATCGAGACAGCTATCGGACGTTTCTCACCGGCGTTCGCCGACGCGTCGCCGACGCGGACGGGATTGCCGTGCTACACGCGCTGAAGGGGGAGACTGACGGTCCGAACCGAGCCGTAACGACGCAGGTGGCCGACGTCGTCTTCGACCTCCGGACCACGGTGACGGGAACGGAGATCGCGAACCGGCTCATCGTCCCGAAGTTCCGCGGCGGCGCGGCGCTCGAAGAGCCGCTGAAGCTGAAGCTCACTGACACGGTCACGGTGGACACGAGCCGAGACATCGCCTGAAGGCGGCGCGGAACGAACTCGTCTCCGCTTCGACGCCGCTCTCACGCGACCGCGGCGACGACGAGAACGAGAACGCCGGCTGCGATCGTCGCCAGCGCCCAGTTTCGCGGGCGGTCGAGCGAGCCGTACGGGCCGCCCTTTCGCGAGAAGAGATACGCCGCGTAGACGGCGAGCGGTGCGAGCGTCGGGAGCGTCCCGACGTCGACGACGCCGGCGACGCCCGAAAGCAGCGCGAGCGCGACGGTCGTCGCTCCGGCGCTCGCCGCAACGAGGACGTCTTCGCGGGCGCGTTCGAGTTCCATGTCTCGCAGTGAGGCCGCCGGTGGTCAAACGGAGTCGGTTCGTGTCCGGGAGGGTACGTCTACGCGTCGTCGATCTCGTCGACGATCTCGTCGGCGTCGACGTCGACGTCTTCGAGCGCCTCTTCGATATCGCCCGCACCGGCTCCGCCCATGCCGCCCATCATGCCGCCGAGTCCGCCCATGCCGCCGCCCTCGATGACCTCCTCGACGACGACGCGGTCGAGGTCGAGTCGGCCCATCAGATCCTGTGCGATCTGCTGTTTCTGGAACATCCACTGCTGGTTCATCTGCATCGCCTGCGTCGCCGTCACGTAGAGGACGTCTTTTTCGACCTCCTCCGTCTCGACGACCTCCTCGCCGTCGTCGTCTTCGGTGACGGTCTCCTCCTCTTCTGTGACCGTCTCGATGCGAACTTCCGGCGCGTCCTGAAGGTACATGCCGAGCATGCCGGCGGCCTGCTGTTCGCGGTCCTCGATCGCTTCGAGGATCTCGTACTCGTACTCCAGGTCTTCGCCGGCGAGCGGGTGGTTGAAGTCGACGCGGGCGCGGCCGCCGATGATCGTTTCGAGGTAGCCCTGTCGGTTGTCGATCTGGACCTGTGCGCCGGGGTAGCGGCTGTCCTCGGGGATCTTGTCGGCCTTGACAGTCTCGACCTCGTCGGGGTCGTACGCGCCGAAGGCGTCTTCGGCCGGGACGTCGACGGTCCCTTGGTCGCCGACCTCCGAGCCGATGAACGTCTCTTCGACGGACGGGAACACATGGCCCGCACCGAGCGCGATGACGCGCGGTTCGAACTCGTGTTCGTCCGTGTCGATCTCCGCGTCCTCGGCGATCGCTTCGTCAGTGGTGTCGATGACGCGGTCGTCGTCCGCGGTTCGGATCGTGTACGCCACCCGCACGAAGTCGCCGTCGTTCAGTCCGGCGCTCTCGGTCTCGGCCTCGTCTCCGTCCTCGGCCGCGTCCGCTTGTTCCTGATCGCTCATACCCGCAAGGTCACCTGTTACACCCTTAAGGCGCACGGTTCGCCCCGGCGACGGCGGCGTCTGTCTCCGTCTCTCCGCCGAGTCCGCTCCCGCGGCGCTTAACACCGCCGCCGCCGGAGCCACGGGCATGTACGAGGTCGAGATCAAGGTTCCGACAGACGTCGAGGCCGTCCGGGAACGACTCCGTCGGACCGACGCCGAGCGCGTCGGCGCTCGCCGCCAGCGAGACGTGTACTACGACGCCCCCCACCGTGATTTCGCCGAGACCGACGAAGCGCTCCGGCTGCGGCGCGAGACGCCGATCGCGTCGGTCTCGGACTCCCGATCAGCCCGTGATGCGGACGGTTTCGAGACGACGACGCTGACCTACAAAGGTCCGCTCGTCGACGAGGAATCGAAGACGCGGATCGAACACGAGACCGGCGTCGACGACGGCGAGGCGGCTTCGGGGGTCTTCTCGGGGCTCGGCTTCGAACCGGCGGCGACAGTCGAGAAGCGCCGCGAGTTCTGGCGGTACGACGGATACACGGTCGCGCTCGACGACGTCGACGGACTCGGTGAGTTCGTCGAGGTCGAACGCGAGGTCGAAGACGAGTCGGCCGTCGAGTCGGCCCGCGACGCGGCGGTCGACGTGCTCTCCGAGCTAGGGCTCGACGGCACCGACCAGATCAGGACGTCGTACCTCGGGCTGCTTCTGGCAGAGGAGTGACGCGGCGGAGGGACGCCGCGTTTGCATCTTGACGTTTGTTCACTTCACTTTCCATGCGACGGCCACAATTTCCGGACCGTTCGTCACAACTAAAACCACCGCCGGGAGACGTGCACGTATGTCTGACCAGGCAAATCCGTTCGAGAGCTTGCAAGAGCAGGTAGACGACGCCGCTGGATCGGTCGACGCGTCGGCGGGCGTCATCGAGCGCTTGAAAAACCCCGAGCGGGTGTTGGAGACGAACCTGACGTTCGAACTCGACGACGGGTCACTCGAGACGGTCCGCGCGTACCGTTCGCAGTTCAACGGCGACCGCGGACCGTACAAGGGCGGAATCCGGTATCACCCGAACGTCACTCGCGACGAGGTGAAGGCGCTGTCCGGGTGGATGGCGTACAAGTGCGCAATCGTCGGCGTCCCGTACGGCGGCGGGAAAGGCGGCATCGCGATCGACCCGGCAGACTACTCAGAGAGCGAACTGGAGCGGCTGACGCGTGCGTTCGCGACCGAACTGCGTCCGCTCATCGGTGAGGACCGGGATATCCCCGCGCCGGACGTCAACACCGGCCAGCGGGAGATGAACTGGATCAAAGACACCTACGAGACGCTGGAAAACACCACCGCGCCCGGAGTCATCACCGGGAAGGCGCTCGATTCCGGCGGTAGCGAGGGGCGCGTCGAGGCGACCGGGCGATCGGTCGCGCTGTCTGCCCGCGAGGCGTTCGACTGGCTCGACCGCGACCTCAACGGTGCGACGGTCGCCGTGCAGGGATACGGGAACGCGGGGTCGATCGGTGCGGCGCTGCTCGCCGATCTCGGCGCTCAGATCGTTGCCGTCTCGGACTCCTCCGGCGGGATCTACGACCCGGACGGGTTCGATCCCCGTGACGTGAAAGCGCACAAGGCCGACACCGGCTCCGTCAGCGGATACGGCGACACCGAAGCGATCACCAACGACGAGCTGCTCACGCTCGACGTCGACGTGCTGGTCCCGGCGGCGCTGGAGAACGCGATCGATGCGGACCTCGCTCGCGAGGTCGACGCCGACCTGATCGTCGAGGCGGCCAACGGCCCGCTCACGCCCGACGCGGACGACGTGCTCGCCGACAGCGGAGTCCACGTTATCCCGGATATCCTCGCGAACGCCGGCGGCGTCACCGTCTCGTACTTCGAGTGGGTACAGAACCGCCAGCGGTTCAGTTGGACGGAAGAGCGCGTCAACGAGGAGCTCGAACGAGTGATAGTCGAGGCGTTCGACGACCTCGTCGACGCCTACGAGTCGAACGACGTCGCGAACCTCCGGACCGCGGCCTACACCGTCGCCATCGAACGGATCGTGAGCGCGTACGACCAGGCGGGGAGTTGGCCCTGAAGCACGACTAGGCGGACAGTCGGCCCTAAAGGCGGAGGCGCTCGCACGCGGGAGCGGCCGTCTCACACGGATCAGACCAGCCGGGCGTTCCGAACCGACAGGTGTCCTCGGTCGCCCTCCCAGACTGCGTCGGTGTCCATCGCTATTCGTCGGTCCATATGCGGTCCGTCGACGACGTACGTCTCGAACTCGCCGCCCTCTCCGAGCGGATGGACGCCGTACTCTGCGCGGAGGTCGAGCAGTTCGTCGAGCGCGTCGGCGTCGTACTGTCGTCCGAGCCACGACTCGTCGAGCCCGTACGCCGCGACCTGCACGATCCGGATCTCGAACCCCGCGTCGAACATGGCTTCGGCGAGTTCGACGGGATCTTCTCGCCACAGCGGCGCAAACAGGTCGATGTCGAGCCGGTCGCACATCGCTTGAATCCGGCTCGTCTGGAACTCGCTTTCGACCGCGCCCGCGGTGACGCCGACGAGGTCGAGGTCGCCGTCCGCTGCAAGCTCTCTGAGCGCCGCCTCCATCGGTTCCAGTTCCGCGTCACCCTGTGCGCTCGCGTCCACCACGTCGTCCGCACCGAAGTCGTCCGGAGCGATCTCGACGAGGTCGATGCCGATGGCTTCGGCGGCGAGTCCCGCGAGTTCGGTCGCCGGCGTGTGATACATGTACGAATCGCCCGCGGGATGGATAGTCAGGAGTCGAGAGACGTCGAGTTCTTGCTGGAGCGCGCAGTACAGCGCCCACGAAGAGTCTTTGCCGCCCGAAAAGAGGCTCACCCAGTCGCTCATGGCGGAACACGGAGAGAGAAGCATAAAGCGACGGCGGTCGACCCCCGCCTACGCGAGGACGATCGTCGGTCAGTCCGCGCCGCCGCGACCGATCACCTCGTCGTCGACTCGGTCCAGACTGTCCGCGAGCCGCGACCCCGAAGGGACCGCCTCGAAGAACGCGTCGGACCCGAACGAGACGTCGGCGTTTATCGAGACGAACCCGAGATCGGTCGGGTCCCCGTCGAGTCCCGTGAGGAATGCGACGGTCCGAACCGCAGGGACGTCGTCGACGCGGCCTGCGGTCTCGACCGACGCGTACAGCGTTCGGTGCGTGGCGACGTGATACACGCAGGTCGGCGTGGGTGCGAAACACAACAGAAAGTGCGCGCCCGGTCCGGTTCGCCGAAGCTTCGGGCGGATCGCGTGCGCTTCGTCCGCGTGGAAGTACCGCTCCATCCGTCGGTATTGTCTGAGCACTTCGTTCGCGCCCGTCGCGCGCCTCACCGCCGCGTCGCTTTTGAGTTCGACGACGTGGTCGACTCGCTCCGGCGTGTGGAGACGAACGTACACGTCGACGACCCCACGACGACCGTCCGCGTCGTACGGCTCTTCCACCCGGATCGTGGGATCGTCGTGGACGGCCGCGTAGTGATCGACGACCTGCGTCGCCAGTTCGTCTTCCCGCATGGACGGACGAGTGTGCCGCCGCCGAATAAACGCCCCGTTATAAAGCCGAACGCACTGTCCCGTGTTCAGATAGCGGTCACGGGGTTTGTATGCTCTCGGCCCCTACGCATCAGTGATGCCAGAGAGAGTATCTAGACGACGGTACGTCGCCGGAAGCGGAGCTGTGTTGACGCTCGGTGCGCTCGCCGGCTGCTCCGGCGGCGGTGACGGTGAAAGCGGCGGAAGTGGCGACGGCGAGAGTTCGGAGGCCGAGGCGCTCGACGACGTTCCGAGCGCGCTCGACGAGTATCTCTCCGACGCACGGCTCTACGACGGGGCCATCCTCGATTACACCGGCGAAGACGAAGTGACCGTCCGCGTCGGGGCGGGCGACGTCGGGTTCGCATTCGATCCCCCAGCGATCCGCATCGACGCGGGGACGACCGTCGTCTGGGAGTGGACCGGACAGGGCGGCGCACACAACGTCCAGTCCGCGGAAGACTCCGCTACCGAGTTCAACAGCGGCAGCGCGGTGTCCGAAGAGGGAACGACCTTCGAGCAGACGTTCGACAGCGCCGGCGTGCAGTTGTACTACTGTCTACCGCATCAGGCGAGCGGGATGCTCGGCGGAATCGACGTCGTCGAAGGCTGATCAAAGCTAGCGGACGAGAACGCATCGGACCGAACGCATCGGAGCGGAACTCCGACTGCGGACACCGATCGAGCGAGAGTCGGCGTTACGGGAGGTGTGACCACCGGACGTCGACTATTCTGTCGTGCTCGCTCGTGACGGTCGGACGGGCGAGGTGGTGGTTAGCGTTGATTCCAGCCTCTGACAACCGTGAGAGCGCATCCTCGAGCGTCCGGTCGGACCGAGCGATCGACGAGTCGCGGACGTACGGAGCGTCGATCGGGTCCGACCGGTCGTTCGCCGTCTCGATCTCGTCTGTGAGTTCGCTCCCGATGGCGTGTGGCGGCTGGTGAAACCGCCAGTCGCCGATCCGCAAGAAGAGCCAGACGTCGCCGTGAATGGAGTGGTACTCTCCAGTGACGTGTGCGGGGTCGTGTGCGACCACGCGGGCGATCACGGCCGTCTTCGTTCGATACAGGGCGTCCTTGCGGGCAGAACGGACGTTGCTCTCGGTGACATCGCCGCGTTCGTAGGCGGCCGTCGCCTCGTCCGCGAGCTGTTTTGCGGCCTTGTTGACGACGTACAGCGATTCGAGCAGGTCGTCCGTCGGTTCGAGCGCGTCCACGGTGTGGTCCGGTCGGCGTCTGCGACCGACAGGTGGTCGGGGCGTCGAACCAATATGCGTTTCGGGGTCCGGCAGACAGCCGATAGGTCGGTGACGGTTGAGGCCGGCGAGTCGGATCTCGGATGGTTAATTCTTTAAGCACACGAACGAAGGAGAGAGCAAGCAATGTCGTCCGATTCGCTCAAACTGTACTCGGCGATATACGTCGCGCTCTTGGTCGCGGCCACGCTCAACTTCATTCTCTTCGAGGCCGACTTCCTCGCGTTCACGTACGCGCAAGCGGTCGGCGGGACGCTCGTTATCGCGACCGTCAAGACGCTCCTCATCGTGGCGTACTTCCAGCACCTCCGCTGGGAGAACCGCTCTTTGACCTACGTGATGGCGCTCGCGCTCGCGCTCACCATGCTTCTCATGGCCGCCGCGACGTACTCTATTTCGTAGTCGGCGCGGGGCCACGCCGTCGAACTCGACGACGGTTCGACCGAGAGATTTGACACGTTCGGGCGTGTTTTTTGTAGTCGCGGTCGAACATCGCGGTATGGAACTACGAGCCGCCACCACCGACGACATCGATGCCATCCGACGAGTTGCCCGCGAGTCGCTTTTTGCCTCCTACGAGCACGCGGTCGACCGGCCCCTCCTCGAAGAGGCGGTGGACGAGTGGTACGACCCGGCCGACCTCGACGACGACATCGACGACGACGAGACGGTGTGCCCCGTCGCCATCGTCGACGACGAGGTCGTCGGGTTCGCCGAAAGCTACGTTATCGGCCGCCGTGAACGCGTCGGCGAGATCGACTGGCTTCACGTTCACCCGGACCACCGCGGGTCGGGGATCGGCTCCGCGCTGTTGGCGCTCGTGGAATCGGAGCTCAAAGACGCCGACGTCGACCGGATCGAGGCACGCGTCCTCGCGACCAACGAGGCCGGCACCGTGTTCTACGAGTCTGAAGGATACGAACTGGTGGACGAGCGCGCGGTCGAGATCGGCAAAGAGACGTTCGAGGAGCGGGGGTACCGAAAACAGCTCAGTCGCCTGACTGGCATCTCCGAGGGTGTCGTCGAGACCGACGACGGGGAGCGCATCTACGTCGCTTTCGACGAGAGCGAGCGCGGGTCGCTCGCGCCGTTTTACGTCGCGTACGCCGACCCCGATAGAGACCAGCGGTACGGCTACTTCTGTGGCAACTGCGAGGGAACCAATATCGCCATCGACACCATGGACCGTATGGAGTGTGCGGGCTGCGGGAACCGCCGCAAGCCGTCTCGGTGGGACGCCGCGTACTGACTCGCCACGCCGCCGCTCGATACGATCTGTTGGACGTCAGGCCCGCCAACCGGTGTGGTGCCGACTCGTCTTCTATCGCACACCGCAAGCTCCGTCTGTTATCTCGCCCTCAGTCGTCGCTACGTGGACCGTCTCCGCGCCACCGACGATACAGTAGATACGCGATCGCCAACCCGAGCCCCCACGATCCGACCCCGAGTACCGCGAACGCGACGCCCCACAGAAACTCGCCTGTCGGCACTCCGAACATACACCTTCTCGGCGTTTGCGCCACATAAACGCACCGAGCACGACAGCCGTCACTGGGTTGTGAATCACCTCAGTGAACCGCAGTCGACGACGGAACGCACCGAGTCACAGTCCGGCATCCAATACGATGCGACAAGGGGGACGATCCCCTCAGAAGAGGTAGAACAGCGGGAAGATGAACACCCAGACGATGTCGACGAAGTGCCAGTAGAGCCCGAAGTACTCGATCGGGCGTTCGTCTTCCATGTAGTGTCCCTGATACGCCCTGACGAATAGGAAGATTGCGATCAGGAGACCACCGACGACGTGGATCCCGTGGAGCCCGGTCGTCACGTAGTAGATCGACGCTTGGATCGGGTCACCGTGGGAGTTCTGTGCGATAGTGACGCCCACCTCGAATATCTCGTGGTGCCACTCCCACAGCTTGATCGCGAGGAACGTGAACCCGAGTACGATGGTCGCCCCGAGCGACGCGAGCAGCCCCTGCCGGCTCTTCCGGTGGGCGGCCACGAGCGCGAGGATGACGGTGAACGACGACGTGATGAGCACGAACGTGTTGATGAGCCCCGGCAGCGACTCGGTCAGCGGCGACCACGTGCGCCAGCCGGCGTTGTAACGGACGAAGATGGCCGCGGACAGGAACGCGCCGAAGACGATCACGTCAGAGGCGAGGAAGAACCACATGCCCAGCTTGACCTTCTCGACGCCGTTGAACGGCCAGCGTTCCGCGAACTCGGTCGGCGGCGCGTAGAAGTCTTCGAGCCCCCACTTCACGCCGCTTCCGACGAGGCCCAGCAGTCCCACGACGGTGAAGATCGGGTAGACCGGGTTCGATATCGTCACGGTCGTCGACGCGAGCGACTCGCCGAGTTCGAAGACGACGTTGTCGTGGAACCCGGAGAGTCCGAGGAACAGCACGCCGAGCGCGAGCGAGAGCGCGAGCGGCCAGATGCTCGCGTGGCTCGGGTGTTTGTCCCAGTACGGGTACTCCGTGATGTGCGCCGAGTGGCTGTCGCCGCCGTCCGTGGCAACGTCGCCGTTGTCGTCGGTCTTCACCGCGGGACCACCGTCCGGCACGTAGTCTTTGACGAACTCCAGCTTCCCGGACGCGTACGAAGGCCGGTTCGACCAGTTTTCGAGCGGCGGCGGCGACGGCACGGCCCACTCCGCAGTCCGCGAGTAGTCCCACGGGTTCGCGCCGGCGTCGGGTCCGGAGACGTACGATTTCGCGAAGTTGTAGAACATGATAAAGAAGGAGAACCCGAGCATGAACGCCCCGATCGTCCCGATCTGGTGGTAGATCTGGAATGCGGGGTTGTACTCGAAGACGCGCCGCGGGGTCTCCCACCCGAGGAACATCGAGAAGTACACCGCGTTAAACCCGATGAAGAAGATCACAAAGTGGATCTTCCCGAGCAGCTCGTCGTACATCTTCCCGGTCATCTTCGGGAACCAATAGTACGCCGCGCCGAACAGCGCCGTCGCGCCGCCGAACATCACGTAGTGGAAGTGTGCGACCACCCAGTAGGTGCCGCGGAACTCGTAGTCGAGCACGATAGCGCCGAGGAAGACGCCGGTGATGCCGCCGAGGATGAACAGAAGCAGCGCACCGAACGCGAAGAGGAACGGCGTCGTGAACTGTATCCGCCCCTTAATCAGCGTGTAGATAAGCGAGAAGACGACTAGGTCGAACGGGAGCGATATGCCGATAGTCGTCGCCATCATCAGCGTCTTGATCTCGAGGTTGATCGTCGTCAGGAACATGTGGTGCATCCACACGAGGAACGACTGAACCGAGATCAGGCAGATGGCGATGATGACCCACTTCCGGCCGACGAGCCGACGCCCGGAGAACGTCTGGAACAGCTCCAACATCGCACCGAGCGCCGGGAAGAACACGATGTAAACCTCTGGGTGACCGAAGAACCAGAACAGGTGGCCCCACAGGAGCGAGCCCCCCTCCGTCGCGGAGAAGTAGACACTCCCGAGCACGCGGTCAGAGGCTAGGATGAGGCCAACGGCGAGAAGCGCCGCGAACGCGAACAGCATCATCCACACCGTCGCGAGCATCGACCATGTGAACATCGGCATGTCCATGATACCCATACCTTCGGCGCGGGAGTGATGGATGGACGTGAGGAAGTTCACCGTCGACGCAGTGACACCGATGACGAACATCGCGAGCGCGAGCACCGCCCCCGTCGACCCGATGCTTGGTGTGTACATCGGGACGTTGAGCGGTGCGTACATCGTCCACCCCGCGTTCAGCGTGCCGCCCTGGAAGAAGCTGATTCCGAGGAGGATACCCGAGAACAGGTACATCCAGTACGAGAGCGCGTTCAGGCGCGGGAACGCGAGGTCGTCAGCGCCGATCTGCAGGGGCACAAAGTAGTTCGCGAACCCGAAACCGAACGGCGAGAGGAACCAGAACACCATTATCAACCCGTGAGCGGTGACGGCCTCGTTGTACGCGAGCCCGGAGAGGATCTGATTCGCCGGGTCCCACAGCTGCACGCGGATGAGCAGCGCGAGGACCCCACCGAAAAGCAGGAAGAACAGCGCGGTGATCGTGTATAAGATACCGATGTCCTTGTGATTCGTCGTGACGAGCCAGCGTTTCACCGAGGTCGTCGGCGGTAGCTCACTCATGCGGGAACACCCCCAGCAGCCGTGCCGTCGATACTGGCTGCGTTCTCGCTGTCAGACGCGGTCTCCTCTCCGGTCCCGGCGTACCATTCTTCCCATTCATCTTGTGGAATCACGGTTATCTGTCCCTTCATCGCTGAGTGCCCCGAACCACAGAGTTCGAAACACTCGACCGTATATGTCGCTTCGCCGCCCTGTGCTTCGACCTCCTCAGAACTCACGGAGAACCAGTTGCTGTTGGTCTCTCCGGGGATAGCGTCCGATTTTATCCGCAACTCTGAGGAGCCGAAGTTGTGCCACACGTCTCTCGACGTCACCTCGATGTCTATCCGCTGGTCGGCCGGAACGATCATCTCACCGGTCTCCGTGTGCCCGTTCGGATACTCGTACTGCCAACCGAACTGATATCCTTCGACGAGAATCTCGATGTCGCCTTCCGCACCCGTGTCGGGACCCTCTTCGACGTAGAGGAGGATCCCGTACGCGTACACGACGAGGCTGATGACGACGATGGCACTCAGCCCGAACGAGAGGAAGAGTTTCTTCGCTTTTGGACCGCCCTGTCCCGTCGGGAGCTCGCCGACGACCGGCGCGTCGAAGTCGTCTTTCGGCTCTCCGCCGTCGTCGCGATATTTGTACACGTTCCACAGCGTGTACGAGACGACGATCGTACCGATAAGGGTACCCAGCGCGAGGAAGACGAAGAAGATCTCGTCGAAGACCTCCGCCTGTGCGCGCCAGCCGGTTCCCTGTTGCAGTATCACTGTATCTATCATGTTCGTCTGTCTGCTCTTGTACCCTCCTTGGCGATGGCACACTTAGCTCTTGTGTAGCAAGTTGGTGGCTGGACGCTCGCCGGCCTGAAACCGAACGTGTCGAAGGCTATTTGTACGCGCGAACGGACGAGACAACAACGAACTCACCATGGTCTCACTCACCCTTTTGAGCACGGCACTGATGGGGCTGCTCGTCGTCGCCACGTTCCTCGCCGTGGCACGGATCGGCGCGCAACGAACGGCCCCCGGCGCGGGCGAACAGGACCGGTACGCCGCGGTCACGGAGGCGCTGAAAGAGGTCGCCGGAACGCCGGTCGTCTGGGCGGTCGGATTCCTCGCGATAGCCGTGGGCGTGGGCGCGGTCACTCTGCTCGCCGTCGGCAGCTTCGGCGTCCCCGAGGCGCTCGCCGGGACGCTCCTCTCGCTCGTCTATGCCGCCGTCGGACTACTGCTGGCCGGATTCGTCTTCCTCGGCGCGTACTTCACGGCACGCGGACGCGGGCTCGGAAACGCACACGGCGTCGCGGCCGGGTCGTTCGCGACCGGCTTGGTGTTCCTCGTCGTCATCGTCGTGCAGCTTCTCGTCGGTATCATCGGCTGATGCCGGACCACCGTTTTATCGGAATTCCACAGCGGTCGAAGCCGTCGTAGCAATCCGACAACGACACATCGAACTGGGGCTCTCTTCTGCGGTCGATATCACGCGACGGCCACGCCGTTTCGCGCGAGGTAGTCGCTGGCCGCCTTGATCTCGACTGGGCTTCCGATGATGCGGGAACGCTCGTCCGACTCGACGACCGTCACGGTGAATCGCTCGCGGAGTCGGTCACGGCGACCATCGAGTGCGTGACGCGGGAGGACGATCTGCGTGCTGTCACGGAGGCTCGACGGGTCGGGCATTCGGCGTGCAGAGCGATCCACCGGAGCGAATATGATCGTGTCGAAAAATCTACACGACGACGGTCATCGATGGACGCGGTCAATGTAGACCCCCGCCGCCCGGCGGGCAGAAAGAACACCTTTAACGAGCCGAGCGGCCGACTGTTCGCCAATGGGACTGGAGGAAGAGATCGAGGACCTCCGCGAGGAGATCGCCGATACGCCCTACAACAAGTCCACCGAGGCACACATCGGGCGGCTGAAGGCGAAGCTCGCGGAAAAAAAGGAGAAACTGGAGAACCAGTCCTCCGCCGGCGGCGGTCACGGGTACGCCGTCGAGAAGCACGGCGACGCCACGGTCGCGCTCGTCGGCTTCCCGAGTGTGGGCAAGTCGACGCTCATCAACGCCCTCACTAACGCCGACAGCGAGGTCGGTTCCTACGAGTTCACGACGCTCGACGTCAATCCGGGAATGTTGATGTACCGCGGCGCGAACATTCAGATCCTCGACGTCCCCGGACTGATCGAGGGGGCAGCGGGCGGACGCGGGGGTGGCAAGGAAGTGCTCTCCGTCGTCCGGACCGCGGATCTGGTCGTGTACGTCCTCTCTGTCTTCGAGATCGAACAGTACGACCGGCTGAGTGAGGAGCTGTACAACACCAACATCCGGCTCGACACGGAGCCGCCGAACATCAATATCCGGAAGACGCACAAAGACGGCATCGGGGTGACGATGAGCGACGACGTGAGCCTCGACGAGAACACCGTCAAGCAGGTGCTCCGCGAGTACGGCTACGTCAACGCCAAGGTGACGATCCCCCACGATCTCACGATCGACGAACTCGTCGACGCCGTGATGGACAACCGCGAGTACCTCCCGTCGATGGTCACGGTGAACAAAGCCGACCTCATCGATAAGGAGTACCTTCCGACGGTCAAATCCGAGCTTCGCGAGCGCGACCTCGACCCCGACGACGTCATCTTCATCTCTGCCGAGGAGGAGCTCGGGCTCGACGGGCTCAAAGAGCGGCTCTGGGAGGAGCTCGGGCTCATCCGGATCTACATGGATAAGCCGGGTCGCGGCGTCGACTACGAGGAGCCGCTCGTCCTCTTCGAGGGCGACACCGTCGGCGACGCCTGTGAGAAGATCGGCGGCGAGTTCGACGAGCGATTCAAGTTCGCCCGCGTCTCTGGCCCAAGCGCGAAACACGACGACCAGCAGGTCGGGAAAGGGCACGAGCTCGCAGACGAGGACGTCCTCAGGATCGTCGCGCGGAAGTGACCTTGCCTCACGGCAACAGGAGGTAGACGAAGAGGAGATACCCGCCGGTGAGGATACCTCCGTCTATCCGAGAGACGCTCTCGTGACGGTACATCAACCCGACGACCAGCGCGGTGAACGCGAGGAGCGCGGGGAACTCGAACCCGCGGACGCCGGGACTCACGCTGATCGGGGTGACGAGCGCGACGATGCCGATGACCGCGAGGATGTTGTAGATGTTGGATCCGACGACGTTGCCGACGCTGAACTCGGCCTCACCGCGAATGGCGGCGACGACGCTCGCGGCCAGTTCCGGCAGCGAGGTGCCGAGCGCGAGCACTGTGAGTCCGATGAACAGGTCGGAGAATCCGGCAGCCGCAAGAAGCGACTGCCCACCGTCGATGAGCCAGCGAGAGCCGAGGACCAGCGCGACGAGCCCGCCCCCGACCGCGGCGACATCTCGCAGCTTCGCGTCGGGCATCCCCTGTCGCTCCGCGTCCGTGATCGTCGACTGCGTCTGGCGGATCCGTCGCATGATAACGACGGTGAACCCGACGAGTGTGGCGAGGAGGACGATGCCGTCGATCGCCCCGATGCGTCCGTCCCAGCCGAGCCCGACGAGCAGCAGCGCGGCGAGCACCATAAAGGGGACGTGTCGCCGTAGCACAGTCTCTGAGATGTCGAGCGGCCGGATCATAGCGGAGACGCCGAGCACGAGACCGACGTTCGCGACGTTCGATCCCACGATCGCGCCCAAGCCGGTGTCCGTCGACACCGTGATCGCGCCAAGAAGCGAGACGAACAGCTCGGGCGTGGTGGTCGCGAACGCGACGACGGTGACGCCGACGGTCGACGCCTTCAGCCCGACCGCGAGCGCGAGGTCGCTCGCTCCCTGCACGAGAAGTTCGGCACCGAGGTACAGGAGCGCGGCACCGCCGGCGAGCAACAGGAGTTCGGTTAGTGGCGGGCCGAGAGGCACGGCTCCCGGTTCTCGACGACGTTCAAAAAGCGTCGCGGTTCCGGGCTCCGGCGTGGCGCCGTGGCGGGCCCGATCTCACCGCGGTCGTCCCGGAACCGACCCGGTCTCAGACTTGCGTCGCGCGGAACTGCCCGTGTTTCACGCCGATAGCGAACGCGACAGCCCCGAAGACGAGCATCGAGGGGACGACCATCATCAGGGTCGTCTGAAGCGGCATCATGCCGGCTCCGATCAGACCGCCGGCTCCGATCGCGACGGTCAGTAGCAGCAGCGCGGCTGCGCGTGGCAGGTCGAAATTCATACGCGTGGTAGGGCGTGCGTGACCCTAAGGGTTCGGCTGGTGAGCGACCGGACGACGCGATCACGCCTCGAGTATCTCGTCGGAGCTGTCCGCATCGCCCGCAGGCAGCCTGAGCTCGACCTCTGCGGCGATCGTCGCAGCTCCACCGACGCGGACCTCGTCGCCGTCGACGCGGGCTCTGACGTGTCCCGGCCGGTCGAGGAAATGGCCTTGTTCGAAGCGCAGTTCCTCGGGGAAATCGCCGTCGAAGGCCTCCACGGCGCGGAGGTAGCCGGCGACGGCTCCGCTCGCGGTTCCGGTTACGGAGTCTTCCTCGATTCCGAGCGCCGGTGCGAACGCCCGACCGTGGACGGTCGATTCGGCCTCCAGCGTGTCGAACGTGAAGGCGTACACACCGGCGACGTCGAACTCGTCCGATATCCGCTTGATTGCGGATGAGTCTGGATCGGCTTCACCGAGGCGTTGCAGGAAATTCACGGGCACGACGAGCCACGGAAGCCCGGTCGACGCGACGGCGACCGGGAGGTCTGCACCGATGTCGGCGAGCGCCGCCGGGTCGACGCCGAGCGCGCCTCCGAGTCGCTCCGCGTCGAGCGTCTCTGTGCCCACCACATCGACGGTCGGGGGCTTCTGGCGCATCCAGACGGTCCCGTCGTCACCGATCCGGACCGCGAGGTCGCCGACGTTCGTCCGGAGCGTTCGCTCTCCCGCGTCGACTGCCCCGTCCGCGTACAGCGCCCCGTAGCTCGCGATGGTGGCGTGGCCACACAGGTCCACCTCCGTCGCGGGAGTGAAATACCGGACCTGTTCGTCGGCCGTGTCGGATCCGTCGCTCTCGCCGCTCTCGTCGCCGTTTCGTTCGTTATCATCGCTCCTTCGGTCGCCGGAGCCGACGAGGAATGCGGTCTCTGACGCACCGAGTTCTGCGGCGATCTGTGCCATCCGGCCGTCGCTCAGCCCCGACGCGTCGGGGACGACTCCGGCGACGTTCCCGGTCAGCGGTTCGTCCGTGAATGCGTCGACGAGCAGCGCGCGTCGCGTCTCCATGCGTGCACCTCTGCGGCCGGACCCAAAAGACTCCCGAGGGGCGACCTGCCGTCGTTCTCAAGGAGCGACCTGCCGTCGTTTCGTCACGTTCTCGTATCGGCGGTCGATGTGAACCCTTTTGGCCTCAACGGCAGATGGATCGGTATGGGTCTCTTTGACCGGCTGCGAGGGAACGACACTCCGCGAGTGGCGTTCCTCGGGATCGACGGCCTCCCGCACGGTCTCGTCGTCGACAACCCGGACACGTTCTCGACGCTGTCGACGATCGCCGACGAGGGCGACGGGGGACAGATCGACAGCACCGTCCCGCCAGATTCGAGCGCGTGTTGGCCGGTGCTCGCGAGCGGGGTCAACCCCGGAGAGACTGGCGTGTACGGGTTTCAGGACCGTGAGATCGGATCCTACGACACGTACGTGCCGATGGGTCGCGACGTGCAGGCGACCCGCGTGTGGGACCGCGCCACAGAGGCCGGGCTCGACGCGACGGTCATGAACGCTCCGGTCACCTTCCCGCCACAGCGAACGGTCCAGCGGATGGTCTCCGGCTATCTCTCGCCGGACATCGACTCGGCCGCTCACCCCGACGAGCTTCGCAAACACCTCGCCGAGAGCGACTATCGACTCTCGGTCAACGCGAAACTCGGGCACAGATCCGATAAGACCGACTTCATCAAGCACGCCCGGGAAACGCTCGACGCTCGTTACGATGCCTTCTCACACTATCTCGCCGAGGACGATTGGGACCTGTTTTTCGGCGTGTTCACCGCACCGGATCGGGTGAACCACTTTTTGTGGAACGATTACACCGACGGCGGAACGTACCGTGACGACTTCCTCTCGTTTTATTCCGCCCTCGACGACCACATCGGAGCGATTCGCGGCCGTCTTCCGGACGATGTCGTTCTCGTCGTCGGGTCCACGCACGGATTCACGCGACTCCGACACGACGTGTACTGCAACGAGTGGCTCGAACGAGAGGGCTGGCTCTCGTATGACGACAACGAGCACGACACGCTCTCCGACATCGACGACGACACCCGGGCGTACTCGCTCGTTCCCGGCCGGTTTTACCTCAATTTGGAGGGCCGCGAGCCAACTGGATCCGTTCCCGCCTCCGAGTACGAAGCGGTCCGCGCCGAACTCCAAGAAGACCTCAGAACGTGGGAGGGTCCGAACGGGAACCCCGTCGCAAAACGCGTCGTCGAGCGTGAGACGGTGTTCCGCGGCGACCACGACGAGATCGCACCGGACCTCGTCGTCATCCCGAACGAGGGATTCGATCTCAAGTCCGGCTTCCGCCCGCACGACCGCGTGTTCGACCCCGACGGCCCACGGACGGGAATGCACACCTTCGAAGACGCCGGGCTGTTCGTCGATCATCCGGACGCGAAGGTCGAGGACGCGGATTTACTCGATGTCGCACCGACCCTCCTCCGGCTCCTCGACGTCGACTACGGGCGGACCGACCTCGACGGCGCGAGCCTCGTATAGCCATACTGGCCGCGGACGCTGCACGTCCGTTCGAACGCATACCGATCTCCACCGACCGCGAGGGTTGAAGTATTCCGCGGGCGGTTACGACGACATGGAACACACGCCGGACGGAACGCCCGTCGGCGTCGACGATCCGTACGCAGTCGCCGGGGTCTGTGATCACCTCACCGACGACGGTCGCTGTCGCTTCGCGTTAGATCGGACCGGCGACGATCCCGAGTTCGCTGCGGACAGGCGTGCAGACGAGTACGCGTGCCACGTCGGCTCAGACCGGACGTGGAAGAGCTGTCCGCACTACCGGTCGACGACCGACGGGCGCGAGTGTCGGCGGTGCGGTTTGTCCGAGGTCCGATTGGCACACGACGACGCTCGCCCGCTCGTCGAGGAACACCACCTGTCGTACGGGGGCACGGACGCCGAACACGGGCACTCTGGGGGCGAATCGACGGACGACAGCGGGGGGACTAACGACCCCGACGCCGGCCCTCACGAGATCACGGTCGCCCTCTGTCGCTGGTGTCACACGAAAGTCCATCGCTCGTTCGCACGGATCGACGACGACGCGAGTCCGGATCCCGAGGCGATCGCGGAGCGGGAGGGGCGACGGCGCAAGACTCGGTCGGAGTCACCCTTCGAGACAGCGAGCGAGCGCCGCGATCGAACCGTGCGACGGGATGAGTCGGACGGGTGACCAGCGTCTCGGAGAATGAGGCCTGAACCGGCGGAAAAAGACGCCTAGCGACGTCGCTACGCGTCTGGCTTCGGACGGATCAGGTTCGCAAACGAGACGAGGAGTCCGAGGAACCACCCCAGCGGGATCGAGATTCCGACCCACATCAGAACGTATCCCAGCCCGGGGATGCCCCACTGCGCGCCGAACGTCTCCAGGTCGAACGCGCCGCGGAGCGTCTCGTTGATCCCGCCTATCGCGAGGAACGTATCGAGGATCCACCGTGCCAGCTCGTAGCTCGGATCGAGCACGATGTCCGAAATCGACGGCGTAAGCAGCCCGGCAACGACCGGCGGAAGGAAGATCGCGGTCATCGCGAACGGATACGCGAGGAGGACGCTCACGTATCGCCCGCCGACTTTCGAGAACCCGGCTGCGAGGCCGGCCGAGACGATCGCAACGATGCTGGCACCCCCGATCCCGAGCATCACGTCGGTCGGAAGCTGGAGGTGCGCGATGAGCGTGAGCGAGCCCCAGACGACCGTCGCAACGAGGACCGCGCCAGCGACGCCGAACCGCGCGACCGCTGAGTCGAGCTTCGCAGCGTAGTATCGCGTGGCGAATCCGACGAGGAGGAGCGGATACGCGATCGCCACGAGCGGTGCGCCGATCACGGCCCAGAGGTTGTACCCGATGGTCTGTACGGTCGTCTCCGGCTTCCATTTCCCCAACACCGTGCTCGGGTCCAGTTGCCTCGGGAAGACGACCTCCATCCACGTCTCGTGGAGCCGGATTACATCAAGGAGGAGCGCTTCCACCAGCCCCGTTTGTCCTCGGCGTTCCATTTGCACCACCTCGCGCGCCAGACAACGTGAACTTTGTGCCTTCGGCCGCTTCGAGAGTCCTGATACCACACCACCGCTCGCACCAATCGAGTCGGTTGTTTTTGATGAGCGAAACGTTATCATTCGCAACTGATATATAAATTATCAAACCGAGTTCAACCATCCGCGACGTGAGACTTCGGTTACGTGATTGACCCGTGACGCCACACTTCCGGCACTACGGTCGCTTAGCTGCAGGTCCAGTCGCACTACACGAACAATATGGACCTGACAAATTTACCACGGTATGCGCCGATCTTCCTAGCTGGCACCTTGACTATCGTTGTGGTTATTGGGTTGGTTGGTATTATTACAACACCCGCATCCGGATTTCTGTGGAGCGTAGATGGAGTTGATGACATCACAATCTCATCAAACGAAGAACAAACCATTAGCGGAATTAATATTTACAGTACGTCACACGATGTTAAGATCGACGTTGGTGAATTAGCTCAACGGGGTGCTATACTCTCTCAAGATCCTTCTTCGTATAAGTTAATTAATGGAGAACCGACAAAGGCTGAGGAAGTATTTATAAAAAGCCCAAATAGTTCAGATGCTACAATAATTATCAAAAGTTCTGCAATCACTAGCCTAGATAAATTTGACGTGGTTATAACTGATATTGATAGCACACCTATCTCAAAATATCGGGCTGATACCACCAAGATCGATGGTGCGATCAGATATGTAGTCGAGCAGGATGGACAAAAAGAAGATATTACATTCAAAACTCATTCTTCCGCTGAGATCACAACCGGCCCTCAATTATATGACCGAAATAATAGGTCAGTTACCATAGAAAATGTGCGATTAATTAATAACACATCTGACTACATTCTGGTATGGAATTTGTCTTCTAAAGGGAATTTGGATACACTGCTTGGACAGGTTCAGGGTGGAAAAACGGAGATTACAATAAATGATAGTTTAATTGAGGGGACAACAGAAATCGCAATCACTGCTCACCCAGATAATCTTGGACCTGATAAGCAGACGATATATGCGATGTCAACCGCTACAATAACAGCGCCAATCCCGCTTAAGATCACGCAAGAGCCAATATATTACCAGACTACTCCTAGCGAAGGCTCCCGACCTCAGAATACTCTATTATTTGAGTTTAATACAAACCTAAGCGGCAATAACGGAACTGTGACGGTAGGGTATTTTGATCATCCACACTCAGTAATCCAAATCTCAGAAAGTCTTAACAAATATGAAATATACGAAAACAAATTAAAAATATTTTTAGATACAACAGAATCATCTGGTTTTGAGCAGCCACACATTAGCGATGTTTCTATAGAGAATATCACGTCAAATACTGGTGGTCAGTTCACTTCCAAAAGAAACTATGTCCCAATCAGAATCAGCCAACTAGTTGATTCCCCCGAAAATACATCTGTCCCAGAGAATACAAATTTTGGATTTTATTCGGAAACAAATAATATAGATGATATTGAGCTTGCTCGTGGTGATCTGCCTGTTTTTCCGGCATACGCCTCACAAAACATCTCAGTGTTCAATAGTTCTCAGACCAATGAGGGAAATTATATAATTAATAGTGGTTCAACTTTTGACAAGAAAGAAATCAAATTGATGAATACTTCATTTGATCCTGAAATGTCAAGTACTGTGACAACTGAAGAGCAAGTAATAAAATTCAATTCTGATGCATTAGATAGCCATATTACATTAACGTATTCTGAAATTAATTCATCACTCACTCATAAAAGAGAATTTGACATAAACAACATGACGCAGCTTGAACAAGTAATCTCACCACCTGCTCCTGGCGCATATGAATTAAATATAACCAACGTTGACTCGAATCAAACCAGATATCGAAGACTGGATGTGATTGAACATCGTGATTTAGGTGTTAATGTGTCGGATGAGAAAAACAAAATTGAGGTCGGATCAAATTTTTTGCTTGAATTGTCTGGGACATATGGCGAATCAATTTTAGAAGTAGAGAGGGATTTTCAAACCGTCGCAACTGTCGAACTTTCGACTCCAAGTAACGGCACAACGCCAATCCGATTCAACACGTACGCTGCGAGAAACGCGTCATTAACAGATGAGCTGGTCACAGCGGGGGCGGGAGCGACCGTCGAATCGGTGAACGTCTCGACGGGCGGCGGTGTCTTTTCACCGGGCACCTACGAGATCGCGGTGCGCTCCGAATACGGGGAGGTCACCACGACAGACGAGACGTCCGTAGCCCTTGAAAATCGATCGACCGAGAGCGTGACATCGTACACGACAGATCTCGACTCTTCAGAGTTCGATTCCGCCGCCGCAGTCCGAGGTGCGATCGCTGCCGGGGCGGTCACGTCATCGTCGACGATCCGGCCGACCGACACCGTCGTATACGCGGTGAACGCGTCGGGGCTCACCGGACTGCCCGCCGCGAGGAACGTCGCTCTCGCCACCGGTCGCGACCTCGATCGACTCGACGGCGTTCAGTTCGGGGTCACACCAGCTGAAGCAGTGCGTACGGCGGCCGAAACCGACGACGTCGGGAGCGTGCCCGACAACTCATCCGTGTACCTCGACGGCCAGGGACTGCTTGTCGTCGCTGGGAGTGACGAAGCACTGGCGACCGACGCCACGCCGGACGACGGCGAGTCGTTCACCGTCACGTTTCGCGTCACGGACGACGCCTTGCGAGACGCCACGTCCGATCCGGATGCCACTCACACGGTCTCGACGACAGTGACGTTCGAGACGGTAGACACCGTCCGCAGCCCGGACGAAGCGAACGGAAGCGACGCGCCCGATGGCGTCACCGGTGGGGGCGGTGGTCCCGCTGGTGGTGGCGGTGCCGCGGGGGGCAGTGGTGGCGGCGGGGGCGGAGGCAGCGTTGCCGGTGGCGGAGGTAGCGGTGGTGGCGGTGGTGGAAGCGTCCGGGGTACAACCGGATCGGGCGGCGGCAGTACCCGCTCGGGTGGAGTCAGTCATCCGTGGTCGTTAGATGGGACCATGCGGTGGCAGTTACCCTCTCAAAACGGAGATCGGTTCGGCACTCGTCCCGCGGCGGACGTCCGAGACGTATCAGAGACGCGGCCGCTACCGATGCCAGCCCTCACAGCGATGATTGAATCCGGCCGAACCGCGGCGAGCGACCCGAGCGTCGCCTCCGGAGTCGAGGGGGGTACTGCGACGCCAGGTGACATCGCTACGCCGAACCCCGAGAAGCCCGCGGATTCGGTGAGGCGCATCACGACTCCGACGTACGAGAACGCCCCGATTCGGGCGACAGCAGAGGACGTCGCAGGTTTCGGTCCACTCCTTGCGCTCGTGGCAATCATCTTGACCGGGTGGCTCGCTGCCCGTCGACGGGCGTTCGAACGGTGACTCTGTTCGGGTAGCCGACCCGGACAGCGGTATCCTTTTGCTGTGTCGGTGCCTCCCTTATACTATGAGCGTCACCATCACGCCGCCGCGCGAGCGCGAGTGCGAGCTGTGCGGTCGGACGGAGCGGTGGGACGACGATCGCGACGGCTGGCAGATTGCAGATGAACCCGGCGAGGTGTACTGTATCCACGAGTGGGA
Organism: Halorubrum sp. BV1; assembly: GCF_000746205.1. NCBI lineage: Archaea > Methanobacteriati > Methanobacteriota > Halobacteria > Halobacteriales > Haloferacaceae > Halorubrum > Halorubrum sp. BV1. The sequence goes on along the minus strand of NZ_JQKV01000001.1, from coordinate 627,479 downwards.
CATCAACGGCTCGTTCACGCCGATCGAGGCGTCGGAATCGTCCTGATCGCGGTCGATCGACATCCGCCGCGAGTAACTCGGCGAGATTATGGGCTTGTGAGACGTGGCGATGCCGGTGGAATCGTTCTGTTCTCTCCGTTTGCCACGCAGATGTGGTTCCGGAACCGATAGCCGGAATTTCTTAGTGAAGTATTCGGAAGTGAGTGAGTACTACCGGCACAGTTCAGTTCTATTGACTGGTTTTCATCGAACGTCTTGTAATGCGTTGGGTACATACCCCTGATGGATTATTACATTATATTCCCTAATGTGTGTACAATGATAACCACCCCTATCAGGGTCATATCTTTAAACACCACCCTGTGAGTATGAGCCATGACTGAGCCACGTAGTAACACCCGGGGGGTATCTGGCGCGGACTCTTCGGGCCACGCTGGGGGACTTGCGGAGGTATCAGACGAGCGATCGAACTGCGGTATTGGCGGCATCGTTGACTTGGACGGCTCGCCGAGCCACGACACCGTCACCGACGCGGTCCAGTTGTTGGAGAACCTCGAACACCGTGGAACGACCGGTGCAGAAGAGAACACGGGAGACGGTGCGGGTATCATGGTCGCCCGCCCGGACGCGTTCTTCCGTGACGTCGTCGACGCTGACCTCCCCGACGAGTACGCGGTCGGGTCGGTGTTCATGCCGACGGAACCGAGCGTACAGGCGGAGATACACGACGTCATCGCGGAGGTGTTCTCCGTCTACGGTCTGGAAGTACTCGCGTGGCGCTCGGTTCCGACCGACAACGCGGACCTCGGTGAGACGGCGCTCGACTCTGAACCGGAAGTCGCACAGCTGTTCGCCGCGCCGGTCGAGGGAGCGGGGCTCGCGGAGCGGTTTACGGACGAATCGGACCGGGACGGCGACGTCGCCCCAGGGATACTCGGCTTCGACCGCGCGTTGTACGCCGCCCGTCGGGAGATAGAAAACGCCGTCGATGACGTCGACAGTGCCGGACGCTTCTACGTCTGTTCGCTCGACCGGCAGCGCGTCGTCTACAAGGGCCTGTTGAAGGGCTCTCAGCTCGCCGACTACTATCCCGATCTCACGGACGACCGATTCGCGAGCCACGTCGCGCTGGTCCACGCGCGGTTCTCAACGAACACGCTCGGCGCGTGGCACCTCGCGCACCCGTACCGCAACATCGTCCACAACGGCGAGTTCAACACCATCCGCGGGAACGTCAACTGGATGCGCGCCCGCGAGAACGACCTCGATCATCCGTCGTTCGGCGCGGAGCTCGACACGATCAAACCGGTGATCGACGATCCGAACCAGTCCGACACCGCGAGCGTCGACAACGCGGTCGAACTCCTCTTGCAGGCCGGCCGCGACCTACCGCACACCCTCCGGATGCTCATTCCGGAGGCGTTCCGCGACGACGACCTGATGGACGCCGCCCGCGCGGATTTCTACGACTACCACGCCTCGCTCGTCGAGCCGTGGGACGGTCCTGCTCTGGTCATCGGATTCGACGGCGACCGCGTCGCCGGCGTCCTCGATCGTAACGGGCTTCGACCTTGCCGGTACGAAGTCACTGACGACGAGCGGTTGATCGTCGGCAGCGAGGTCGGTGCGCTTCCGACCGACCCCGCCGAGGTGACGCGCCGTGGACGGCTCCAACCCGGCGAGATCTTCGTCGCCGACCCCGAAGAGGGTCGGATCGTCCCCGACGACGAGGTGTTCGACGAACTCACGGACGAGAAGTACGGCGAGTGGGTCGACGAGAAGCAGGTCGACCTCGACGAGGTGACGGCCTCCGTCGACGCAGACGGCGACGAATCAGGCGTGGCTCACGCTGACAGTAGCAACGACGACAGCGGCGAGGCGACCGTCCGCGCGCATCAGGCGGCGTTCGGATACACGACCGACTCGCTGAATCACTTGGTCGAGCCGATGGCGGAGAAGGGGAAAGACCCCGTCGGATCGATGGGTGACGACACACCGCTTTCGGTGCTCACAGACGTCGACAGGCCGCTTTTTACCTACTTCAAACAGCTGTTCGCGCAGGTGTCGAACCCGCCGATCGACTACATCCGTGAGGAACTCGTCACGTCGTTGGAGACCCGGATGGGCAACCAGCGAAACCTGCTCGACGAGACGCCCGAACACGCCCAACAGATCGTCTCCGACTCGCCGATACTCACCGACGGCGAGACGGCGGCGCTGAAGAACCTCTCCGGCGAGCCCGTGGAGAGCGACGGTCCCGCGTTCACCTCGGAGGTAGTCGACGCGACCTACGAACGCGGAGGATCGCTCGTCGACGCCGTGAGCCGGGTTCGCGAGGACGCCGCAGCGGCGATCCGCGCGGACGCAGATGTGGTCGTTCTCTCCGACCGCGCCGTCGGCACCGACCGACTCGCGGTGCCGAGCCTGCTTGCGACCGGCGCGGTACACCACCACCTCGTCCGGAACGGCCTCCGAAACCGGGCGGCCGTCGTCGTCGAGTCCGGCGAGCCGCACGAGGTTCACCACATCGCGACGCTCGTCGGCTACGGCGCGGACGCGATCGACCCGTACCTCGCGTACGAGTCCATCGCCGACGTCGTCGCCGGACCGGACGGTGCGGACGAAGAGGAGGCGCTAGCCGCCTACCGCGGCGCGTTGGAAGACGGCCTCCTGAAGACGATGGCGAAGATGGGCATCTCGACGATGGAATCGTATCAGGGAGCCCAGATATTCGAGGCGGTCGGGCTCGATTCGGCCTTCGTCGCCGAGTACTTCGAGGGGACCGAGATCCGCACCGAGGGCATCGGCATCGAACAGATCGAAGACGACCTTCGGACCCGTCACGCGATGGCGTTCGGTGCCGACCCGGAACTGGAGACTATCGGCGAGTACGAGCACCGCTCGTCGGGCGTGAAACACGGCTGGAACCCGCAGACAGTCGGAACGCTCCAGCAGGCGGTCCGCGGGGGCGACTACGAGCAGTACCGAGAGTTCGCAGAACTGGTGAACGACCAGTCCGAGAAGCTGCAGTCGCTCCGCGGGCTCCTCGAGTTTGAATCCGACCGCGATCCGGTGTCGGTCGAAGAAGTCGAGCCGGTCGAGTCAATCGTCGAGCGCTTCTCGACGGCCGCGATGAGTCTCGGGAGCATCTCGCCGGAGGCGCACGAGAACAACGCCATGGCGATGAACCGACTCGGCGCGAAGTCGAACACGGGCGAAGGCGGCGAGCCGCCGGAGCGGTTCGACACCGAAAAGGAGTGCAACGTCAAGCAGGTCGCTTCCGGTCGCTTCGGGGTCACCTCCGAGTACCTCGCGAACGCCGACGAACTGCAGATCAAGATGGCACAGGGGTCGAAGCCCGGCGAGGGCGGTCACCTCCCGGGCGAAAAAGTAAACGAGATGATCGCGCACGTCCGGTGTTCCACGCCGGGCGTCGGGCTCATCTCGCCGCCGCCGCAACACGACATCTACTCGATCGAGGACCTCAAGCAGCTCATCTTCGATCTGAAGGCCGCGAACCCCGAGGCCGACGTCAATGTGAAGCTCGTCTCCGAGGCCGGGATCGGCACCATCGCCGCCGGCGTCGCGAAGGCGAACGCCGACGTTGTCCACGTCTCGGGACACGACGGCGGGACCGGTGCCTCGCCGAAGACCTCGATCAAGAACGCGGGGCTGCCGTGGGAGCTCGGACTCGCCGAGGCGAACCAGATGCTCCGTGCGACCGGCCTCCGCGACCGCATCCGCGTGACGGCCGACGGCGGGCTCAAGACCGGCCGAGACGTCGCCGTCGCGGCCGCGCTCGGTGCCGAAGAATACGTGTTCGGCACGGCCTCGCTCGTCACCGCCGGCTGCGTGATGGCTCGACAGTGTCACGAGAACACCTGCCCGGTCGGCGTCGCGACGCAGCGCGAGGACCTCAGACAGCGGTTCCCCGGCCAGCCGGACCACGTCATCAACTACATGACGTTCATCGCGCAGGAGCTGCGGGAGATCATGGCCGAACTCGGCTACACCGAGGTGGAGGAGTTCATCGGTCGGCCGGACCTGCTCACCCAGCGCGAGACCGACCACGAGAAGGCGAAGCACCTCGACCTGTCCGCGGTCATCGCCGACCCCGCGGGCGACGCGCGCACGAAGACCAGCGAACAGACCGACGCCGAGATCGACGCCCTGCTCGATTGGGACCTCATCGACGAGGCCGCGCCGGCCATCGAGGACGGCGCGCCCGTCGCGCTCACCCGCGACGTCGAGAACGTCGACCGGGCGATCGGGGCGACCCTCTCGAACCGCGTCGTCTCCGCTCACGGCGGTGACGGGCTTCCGGACGACACGATTTCTTGCCGATTCGACGGCTACGCTGGGCAGAGCTTCGGCGCGTTCCTCGCGCCGGGCATCACGCTGGAGCTGACCGGTGCCGCGAACGACTACGTCGGCAAGGGGCTCTCCGGCGGTCGCCTCGTGATCAACACGCCCGAGAAGGCGGGGTACGACCCGACAGAGAACGTCGTCGCCGGGAACGTTTGTCTGTACGGGGCCACCTCCGGCGAGATGTACGTCAACGGGGTCGCCGGCGAGCGGTTCGGCGTCCGCAACTCGGGCGTCAAAGCCGTCGTCGAGGGCGTCGGCGACCACGGCTGCGAGTACATGACCGGAGGTGTCGTCGCCGTACTCGGCGACACCGGACGGAACTTCGCGGCCGGGATGTCCGGCGGCGTCGCGTACGTGTACGACCCCAACGACCGGTTCGCCGACCGCGTGAACAGGGATATGATATCCGTCTCGCGGACGCTCGATGAGTCGGACGAGGGGATGCTCCGACGGCTCGTGGAGAACCATCGCGCGTACACCGGCAGCGACCGCGCGGCCGAACTGCTCGACGACTGGAGCGCGACCCTCGACGACTTCGTCCGCGTATTCCCGGACGCCTACGCCGACGTCATCGCGGAGGGGAGAGGCGAGGACGTGCGCGAGGATCCGCCGGAGCCGGCGGAAGCCGCGCCCGGTTCGGCGGCCGACGCGACCGAGCAGGTGTCGAGCGACGACTGATCGGCTGGCCCGCGGAGCCTCGGTCGATGCGCCACCGAAGGCGGTTCGACGAGCGGATGGAGCTGTGCGTGACTTCGGTCGAACCCTCGCCGGTGTCTTCGCTCTCGCCGCGATTCTCGTTCCCTGTGGAACTGCCCGCGAGCAACGTCGGCAGGGCTCCCGCGCCAGTCGTGAGTACGCCGCGTCTCGATATGCGTTCGGAGGACATACTGTCTGGGCCGGCCTAGAAGAGCAATCCGTCCGGTTGTAGCCACACCTAACCGAGGGGTTCGCGGTGCAGGTACCCGTGACAGGCGGATTTAACCGCTTGCAACCCGATCTGGTAGTGTGGACGAACTCGTCGTACGAACGACCGTGTACGCCGACCCGGAGGACGTGTACGAGTTCTTGCTTGAGTTTCCCCGGTACGCCCGCTACACGGAGTATCTCCGCGACGTGCGGACCGCGTCGGGCGATGGCGGTCCCGGCACCCGCTACGCGCTGACGTTCGCGTGGTGGAAGCTCACGTACACGGCCCACTCGCAGGTCACGGGCGTCGAGCCGCCGGAGCGGATCGACTGGCAGATCACGAAAGACATCGACGCTGGTGGGTGCTGGCGGGTTACGCCGCACGACGACTCCTGTGAAGTCGCCCTCGAAGTCGAGTTCGATCCCGACTCCGCCAGCCCGGACGCGCTCGATCTCCCACGGCTCGTCTCGTTCGACTGGGTACTCACGAAGGCGATCCCGCTCATCCGCGGTGAAGCCGAGCGCGTCGTCGAGCGCGCCGTTCGGGATCTGGAGGGATCGACGCGCGACGTCGACCTCGACGTGTACGTAGATTCCGAGCGCATCTGATCCGACGCGTCTCACTTCACGATGGCCGCGACCTTCATCATCGAGTCGAAGGCCTTAATATATTCACCCGGAAACTGACGAGTGCGTACAAGGGCTCGTAGATCAGTGGTAGATCATCCCCCTGGCACGGGGAAGGCCCGGGGTTCAAATCCCCGCGAGTCCACTCACTTCGTTCGTTCCCTCGCGTGGTCCCGTTCGCTTCGCTCACGAGACCCCCGCGAGTCTATGATTTTGCGCCGCGAGCAGCGTCGTGAGCGGCGCGTATTCTCAGCGAACGCGATTTGATGGCCGGCTTTACCGACATTCTCAGTCGATGTCGGAGGTACCCTGCTGATACACGCGAATGCGGTGTGAACCAAGATTGATCTGCGACAGAGAGTGATCGATCAGCACAGGGTCACACGTATCGACCGGTCGGATCACCTCTCCCGTCGCTCTGTTACATCCTGCTGGAAGCCGACGAAGCGCTCGATCTCTCCGTCCTCCCCCGATATCGGTGTAATAGTGACGCGGTTCCAGAACATCTCGCCGTCTTTCCGGTAATTCCGCAGTTCGACGGTGACGGGTTCGGCGCTGGCGATCGCGTCTCGCATCGCTGCTCTCGTCTCCTCTTGCGTTTCCTTGCCTTGCAAAAACCGGCAGTTCCGTCCGAGGACTTCCTCGCGGGAGTATCCGGTCAGCTCGACAAACCAGTCATTTATGTACATAATTGGGTTGTCGTCCCTGCTGGGATCCGTAATCGTAATCCCGACGGGCGCTTTATCGATCGCCTGTTCTTTCAACGAGAGTTCCTCACGAACCTCTTCCGCCTCCGGATTATCGGAGATAGTGCAAATCATCGTGTCATCGCTCGTGTAGGTGAGGCGGTGGTCGACCTCGACCAAATCACCGTCCTTACGCACGTAGACGGTCCGTCCCTCCCACTTGTTTGCCCGCGCTTGGGGGAGCATCTCGTCGTGGACACGATCTATCTCCTCGTCTCGGTACAGAATCTCCCACTGTTCGCCGAGCAACTCTCCGCGATCATACCCGGTGATGTCGGCGTACGACTTGTTAACGTAGATAAACCGACCCTCTCGATCAAGGAGGCTGATACCGTCGAGCGCCGTCTCGATCGCGTGAAACCCCCGTGTCACCTGTCGCTCTGCTCGGTGTCGCGCCACGGCCTGTTCGATACGGTTGGCCAGCACCTCGTACTGCTCCCTCCCGCCGCCCTTTTGCAGGTATTCAGTGACTCCGTTAGAGATGGCTTCACTGGCTATCTCTTCGCTTCCTTTCCCGGTGAACAAAATGAATGGGAGATCTGCGAAATCGTCTCTGACCCGGTCGAGCACGTCCAGCCCGTCTAATATCGGCATCTCGTAGTCAGCAACTATGCAGTCCACGTCGGCTTCGTTCAGATAGTCAAGCCCGTCTCTCGGGTCGTTTTTTGACACGACGTCGAAGTAATCTCGCTCACGGTGAAGAAACACCGAGACCAAGTCAGCGAAATCGCGATCGTCATCGATGTGGAGGATCTGGACTTCTTTCCCAATAGTGGGGATAAAATCCGGCTCATCGATAGCCCCTTGAAATCCCCCAAGGGCGGTATCTGTCATCATAGTCCAAAACAGAAAGAGGACTTGATAAATCATGGGTTGTATCATGTTTAATATAAGATATATAACTATCACGCACAAACGCTTTTTCGAGTGCCCCATCGTCTCAGGGAGCGTCTGATCTCGGTGTGTCCGTGTCCGTATCGTGGGCTTTCCTGATCAGTTCGATCGCCGACCAACCGCCCTCGTCCTCCTCGATCAGGCTGATTTCGCGGCCCGTGCTCGTGGCTGGCAGTCGTAGTACCCGCAGAACCGGGTGTGCGTGTGGAAAATATCACTAGGCATATGCAGTCTTGCGTTCTCAACCCCGGATCGATAGATACTGGATCAGAAGATTACGGAGGTCGAGGCGGACGCCTCGCGCTTCAGCGCGGGAAAGATGGCAGCGATCGCCAGCAGTACCGCCGATCCACCGTCACCGATAGACGACGCGGACGCCAACGGCCTCGGTTTGGCTCTCGGTTCTCTGCGAGCGCCGTTAGTCGCCGAGCACGCCGCCTATCGCCCCGGCTAGCGCCGAGTCGACGGCGAGCAGGAGGGTCACGAAGAGTCCCACGACGAGGACGCCGGCACCGCCGAGCAGGCTCCCGAGCGGTCCGCCGACGAGTCCGACGAGGCCGCCGATCACGGCCAGTGTCAGCGTGACGACGATACCGCCAACGGAGCCCGCGAGCAGGCCGTGCCAGATCCCGGATCCCAGTCCGCCGCCGGCGACGTAGCCGGCCACGAAGCCGCCGATCAGTCCCGCTCCGACGTGACCGACGATCGGAGCGAACGTCGCGAGCAGTCCGGCAATTATCATCACGACGAACCCGTAGCCGACCGCGCGCCAGTTGGTCATACGGATACCTACGAGACGCGCACAAAAGCCTCTCACGGTCCAGCAGTCGCGCGTCGACGCCCCCGCCGCTCACTGTCGACGTCCCGACGACGATTTGTATCGGTCCGACTCGAAGCGGTCGGTATGCCCTCCGGACGGAGCGCCCCGCCGACGAGCGGGCGAACCGGCTCCGCCGAAACGTCGCGTGACGAGATATCCGGGGTCGACGGCGCGGCCATCGGCACGGTCGAGTGGGGTCCAGTCAGATACGATCGATCCCGTTCTGCGGCCCTCGGTGTCGCCGCCGTGATCGCCGCGGCGGTCGTCACAGCGCTCGCTGCGCTGGGTCTCGCCCTCGCGACAGGGCTCACGTCCGGCGGGTCCCCGATCGCACTCGGCGTTCTCTTGGTCGCAGCGACGGTGATTTCGCTGTTGCCGGTCGTGGCCGTCGCGCGCTCGGAGTGGGTGCCCGAGTCGGGGTCGCTGCGCGAGGCGATAGACTTCTCGTCGCTTCGTCCGCGGTGGGTTCTCGGAGGTTGTATCGCCACGGTCGGTCTGTTCGTGATCGTTCCGAGGGGCGTGGTCGGTGGGCTCTGGCCGCTCGCGTCGGTGCTTTTCGTGCTCCCCCACCTCGTGCGTTCCGGGGGGGACGACGGTGCGCGTCGATCCGAACGAGCCGACCATCGCGACGAGGGGGCCGCCGGGCTGCTTCTGGCTCTCCTGACCGCACCCCTCAGCCTCCTGTTTCTCGCACTCGCGGCGCGGCTGTGACTCAAGTACCGTCCCACCGTAGCAGCCGCATGGACAGACGCCGGCTCGAACGGGAACTGGCGGACGCGTTCGGTGGCACTCTGGAAGCGAGGCGTGCTGTCGCCCGCGCCGCGACCGATCTCGCCGACTCGGGACGGCCCTCCCGCGACCGCGGACACGCGCTCACTGTCCCCGAAGTGGTTGCGAACCTCGATGACGCGCCCGATGGGTCGTCGGTCGTCGATCGCTGGAACTGGTGGATCGGGGCGCTCGACGTCGCGTACGGCGGCTACGACTACTTCGCGGTCCGGGTCGTCGCGGACGGCGACCCCCGTCGATAGCCGGCGGCCACGGGTGTCCGTTGGGTGCCCATACCGCCGAGAGACGGCGCGACCACTTTCAGTTTCACTCCGCGGATGGCTCGCTTATACTGGTGGTGGGTCCCTCGTATCCAATATGAGCGCGAGCAGCGATGACCGACCGCGGTACGCGACCGCGACGCGTGTAGACGTCACCGACTGTCGAACCGATCGCATCGCGGACCGGATCAGAGCCAACCGCGTCCGTGGAAGCGAAGTCCACTTAGAGCGGCGCGGCGGCCGAGCGTTCCTCGTCACGACGCCGACGGCGTAGCGCGACGACGACACAGGTGTCGATTGCGGACGCTCCGGCGAACATCGGTCGTGACCAGTTGACGGTCCAGAGGAGGGCGGGTCAGTCGTCGGCCGCCATCGGCGCTTGCACCGCGCCACCGTCGGAGAGGAGACTGTCGAGCCCCACGCCGAGCGTCTCGTTCGTGCGAGCGACCGACTCCGCGCGGGACACGTCCGTCGCGAGCGTGCGGACCGCGTCGACGTTCTCGGGGACCACGTCGGCCTCCTGGTGGACGTTCTGGAACAGGTACAGGTCCCGACCCTCGACGCTCACGGACTCCTCCCAGACGCAGTTCTCCCAGAGGTCGCCCCGCGGTCGTCCCAGGTCTGAGGCGTAGTCTTTGAGTGTTCCCGCCCCGTCGATACCGGCCCTTTCGGGGATCTGAAACACCCGAGACTGCTCGGCGAGCAGGTCCCGGACGGCCGCGGCCGGCGGTTCCGACTCGAGCGTGACGTTGACGCTGTGGGTGTGCATCCCGGTCACGGGCGCTTTGAGCGCCGCGGTGTCGATGTCGATGTCGGGAAGGATCTCGTTGACGTCCGGACCGTGGTGTGAGGGAACCGTCGCCGGGTCCGGGATCACGTCGTTTATCGGCCCCCGGTCTGTCTCGCTCGGATCACCGCCGCGGCGGACGAGCGTGACGCGGGCCTTGTCGACGCCGAATTCCTCGTCGAGCGGAGCGAGGATCCGCGAGAGGCCGGTAGAGTTACACGAGACGACGCGAAGGGAGTCCGCGCCGACGACCTCGTCGCCGCTCGCGCGGGCGTTGAACGAGGCGTCGGCGATGTCCGCGTCCTCGCCGCCCTGATACACGGCGGGGACGTCGTGCGCCTCGTAGACCGGGCGATTCTGTTCGCCGATCCCGGAGGGAGCGCAGTCGACGATCACGTCGATGTCGTCGAGCAGGTCGCTGAGCGTCCCCGAGACGGTGAGCCCTGCGGTCTCGAACTCGCCGACGCGATCGTCGATCGCGGCGTACAAGTCGTATCCGCGTCGGATCGCCGCTTCCGCACCGTAGTTCGGACTGGTTTTCGTCACGCCCACGAGTTCCATGTCGGGTTGGGCCGCGATCGCGTCCGCGACCCGCTTGCCGATCGTGCCGTACCCGTTGACGCCCACGCGTGTCATATCTCCCATTCGAGCGGGGTCCCGCATAATGTTTTCGAGAACCGGGGATTGGAATTAACTACGGCGTGAGTAATCCGTCGGTTTATTCGACCTCGCTACGGAGTGGACGTAAACAACTCCGTTTCGAAATAATGTAGTATCAGTGCTCGCCGCCGGTCCCCCGCCGGTCCGAGTCGAGATCGATGTCGAGGTCGTCGAGCAGAGCCTCCGCCTCCTCGCGCTTCGCTTGGTGCTCTTCGAGGAACTCCCGCATCAGCTCTGCCGCCTGTTCCTTGCAGCCGCCACAGAGGCGTTCGCCGTTGACGCACTCGGAGTACACGGTCTTCGTCAGCCCATCGTCGTCGCCGGCGAGCAAGTAGGCGTACAGCTCGTAGACGGGACACTCGTCGGCCTCGCCGCCCTTTTCGCGCTGCTCGTCGGCCGTGTCGCGTCCGCCCGTCGCCGCCGCCTTCACCTTGTCGTAGCCGTCCTCGGGGTCGTCTAAAAGCGAGATGTGGCTCGCCGGGATAGAAGAGGACATCTTCCCGCCGGTGAGCCCGGTCATGAATCGATGATAGATCGAGGAGGGCTGCCGAAAGCCGAAGCCGCCAGTCTCGATCTCGACTTCCCGCGCCAGCGACTCGGCCTCGCTGCGAGTGAGACCGAAGGCGTCGACGTGCCCCTCGAAGACGCGCTTTTCACCGTCGACGGCCTCGATGAGCGCCTCGAACGCCTCGTCGGTGGCGTTTCGATCGAAGAAGCGGACTCGTGGACGGAGCGGTTCTTTCCCGCCAGCGCGAAGTTTGTCGAGCGCGCTCGGCTTCGCGTCGGCGAGGGGAGCGTCGTCGTCTCCGGATTCGGGCGGCTCGTACTCCGCGAGCCAGTCGGCGGCCTCCGCACACCGCACGTCGGTCTCCGCGTCGTCGACGTCGGCGGCGAGCGCGTCGTACGCCGCCCGCACGAGCCGTCGTTCGTCGTCGTCCAGCTCGAAACTCGCGAACGCCTCTGTCACCTTGAAGTACCGCACCCGGGTCGCCAGATCGCGAGTGAGCCGGACGTGCGGGTCCTGGTCGGGACCGACCGGGATCACCGTGGGTTTCGGCTCGTCGACGAGCTGGGGGTAGAGGATGTCGGCCGTCTGGGTCACGACGCTTTGCATGTGTGAGATGTTCGTCTCGCCGTCGAACCCGTAGATCGCCTCGAACTCGGAGAAGTTCGCCTTCGAGCCGAGTTCGAACCCCAAATCTTGGACCGCGCGGTTGTCGGACTGCCGGTAGAGTTCGCCCTCCTCGGCGTCGAAGCCGAGCGCCAAGAGCGACAGCAGATAGTTCCGGGCGTGCTCGTCGATCTCGTCCCACGACATCCCGCGCGCGGAGTGTGCCTCCAGATCCGCGATCAGCCCGAAGGCGTCCGCGCCCTGCCGTTGGTGCCAGATGATCTCGTCGAAGACGAGTTTGTGGCCGATGTGCGGATCACCCGTCGGCATGAACCCGGAAAGGGCCGCGAACGGCTCGTCGTTCGCCATCGCCTCCGCGACCGCGTCGTACTCGCGGTGGCCGAAGATGACGCCGCGTCGCATCAGGTAGTGCGGGTCGGTCACGTCGTCGGCGACGTCGTCGAACGCCTCGATGCCGAACTCCGCGAACAGGTCAGCGTAGTCGCCGACCGACGCCGACCCCCACGGGTCGAGCGCGACGTCCTCGCTCGGTTCGGCGTCCGCGCGCTCTGTCCCGCCGTCGCCGGGGGTGTCCTCGTCCATACGCCTCCTCCCGTCGGTCGATGCAAAAACCGTTCGCTTGCGCCCGTCGCGACGGACGCCGGTGGGGGCTCACGCGCGCAACGCGGCGATCCGAGCGGCGACCCGCACCGCCGTCGCCGCAGACACCACCCAGCCGCCGAACACGAGGAGGGCCGCGACGAGGAGCGTCCACTCACCGCCGGCAGTCCAGATCGCGGAGGCCGCCGCCGGGACGACGACATCCGAACCGAGCCCCACCGCGATCGCGTCCGACCCACCTGCCGTTTCGATCAGGCCATCTCCGTCTCCCAACACGGCGGCCGCGACCGCAGCGAGGCCGGCGGCTGGCGGGATCGACGCCCCGATCGCGACGACCGCGCCCGCCGCAGTTCGGACGAATCGACGCCGCCGACCGCCGCCGATCCGTCTCTCTCGCGGCCGCGAGCGATCGGACCGGCGCGACCGTCGCGGCCGGCTCCGGGGTCGCCGGTCGGTTGACTGCATCCGGTCGGTCGTCCGCTGTCGTCCGGGTGTTCGCCGCCGGCCGCGCGCCCGGCCTCGGCCGCGTGTTCGCCGCTGGCCGCGCGCCGACCGTCCGCCGATCTCTCGGTCCCGGTCGGCGCTTCGTTGGCGTCGCATACCCGGGGTGGCCGCGGCATCCCCCCTAAACAGATCCCCGGTGTGTCACGGTCCCCGACTCGGACCGGTGGCCGGCTCCGCGGCCTCCGGGGACACGCACCGCAGACCGCAGCGCGGTGTTTTTGTCGTCGTGCCGCGTAGCGAACGCGTGAGTTCTCGGACACCGAACTACCGGACACTCCGCCTCCTGTGCGCGAACGGTGCGGGCATGGTAGGGTTCCTGTCGGCGTACGCGCTCGGGCGAGACTTCGTGCTCGCGCTCGCGGCGGGTGGCGTCGTCGCCGCCATCGGCTACGCCGCCTCCAGCGCGGTGGTCACCTACGCGGGCGGATGACACTCGCGGGCAGCGATATGCGAACGATTATCATATTGAGTCCCGTGAGCACTATCGAATGACGGAACGAGAGGCGGGATCGTCAGCCGGCGCGGGGGCTGCGGCCGAAGCCCCGATCGACGTTCTCGTTGTTTCCGGAGACGACCGCGCCGCAGACGCGATCGCCACGGCGATCGTCCGGCGTAACGCCCGTGTCACGGCCACGGCGACGACGGACCGCGACGAGGTGCTCCGGACGCTGGATAGCGGAACGGTCGACTGCGTCGTCAGCGAACACGATCTTCCCGAGGGGCACGGTATCGACCTCCTCGAAGCGGTTCGCGACCGGCACGGCGATCTGCCGTTCGTCCTGTTCGTCAGGGACGGGTCGGGGACCGTCGCGAGCGAGGCCGTCTCTGCGGGCGTCGACGAGTACGTACCGAAGGAGGAGTTTTCGGACCCGTTTGCAACGCTCGTCTCTCGGATCGAAGACGCCGTCTCGCGGACCCGCGCGGAACGACGGCTCACCGACCACCTCGACCGGATGACCGACGCCTTCTGCGGGCTGGACGACGACTGGCGACTCACGTATCTCAACGACCACGCGATCGAACTCCTCGGTCGGGACGCAGACGACCTCCTCGGCCGGCGGATCTGGGACTGTTTCCCGGGACTCGAAGGGACGGCTCTCGAATCGGAACTCCGCTCCGCGATGGAGACTGGGGAGTCGACGACCTTCGAGTACCGCGCCGACCTGATCGACGCCGATCTCGAGATCGACGTATACCCCTCGCCGACCGGTCTGTCGGCGTACTTTCGAGATGTGACCGAGCGGAAAGCGCGCGAACGCGAGTTAGAAGAGCTGTCAGAGCGGCTCCAGCTCGCCGTCGAGGGTGCCGACGTGGCCGTCTGGGACTGGAACGTCCGCACCGGCGAGGTGCAGTTCGACGACCGCTGGGCGGCGATGCTCGGCTACGATCCCTCGGAGATAGCGTTCGATCTCTCGGAGTGGGAAGACCGCGTCCATCCCGACGACATCGACCGGGTGTGGGCGGCGTTACAAGCGCACTTCGACGGGGACACCGAGTACTACCAGTGCGACCACCGGATGCGATCGAAACAGGGCGACTGGCGGTGGATCCGCGACCGCGGGCGCGTCGTCGAGCGCGACGACGACGGCGAGCCGCTGCGCGCCGTCGGCATTCACATCGACGTGACCGAGGAGAAGGCGCGCGAGCGCGCGCTCGAACGCTACCGGCGGCTGCTCGACGAGCTACCCGAGAGCGTGTGTGAGTACGACGAACAGGGTCGCTTCTCGCTCGTGAACGATCACGTCGCATCGGAGTACGGCGTGTCGCCGGACGAACTCACCGGCGAGCCGAGCCTCCTCGTGGACCGCATCCGCGAGACGGCGGACGGCGACCCGTTCGACGAACTCGTCGCGGGCGACCGCGATCGACTCTCGGGAACGGTGGAACTCGACCTGCCGGACCAGCCGGGAACGATCGTGGACTACGAGCTGCAGCGGCTCCTCATCGACGGCGAGTTCGACGGCATCCTCAGTATCTCCCGCGATGTGACCACGGAGCGCCGCCGTCAACGGCGACTCGAACGCACCTCGGCGCGGCTGGAGGCGCTTTATGAGGGCTCTCCCGACATGATAGATATCCACGACGACGAGGGGCGGATCGTCGACGCGAACCGGGCGATGCTCACCGAACTCGGCTACGACCACGACGAGATCACCGAACTCGCGGTGTGGGACGTCGACGAGCAGATGAACCAGACGGAGGCGTTCGAGATCTGGGACGGGCTGGAGACCGGCGAGACGGTCCGGTTAGAGACGACGTTTCGCCGCGCCGACGACACGTCGCTGCCCGTCGAAGTCCACGTCCGTCGCATCGACGTGCAGGGGGAGTCGCGGTTCCTCGCCAGCAGCCGCGACATCTCCGAGCGGAAGGCGTACGAACAGCAGATCGAGCGCGAGAACGAGCGGCTTGACGAGTTCGCGAGCATTGTCTCCCACGACCTCAGAAACCCGCTCAACGTCCTCTCCGGATATCTGCACCTCGCCATGGAGACCGGCAACGACGACTACTACGAGCGGTGCGAGCGCGCGCTCGACGAGATGGAGCGCCTGATAGAGGACGTGCTCACGCTCGCGCGGCAGGGTGACGCGGTCGACGACGCGGAGCCGATCGACCTCGGCGAACTGGCGACCCGCTACGCCGCAGACGAGTTCGCGCCGATCGACGGCTCCGCCGACGGACCCGCGACAGACGGCGACTCCGGTACCGACGCCGACGTGTCGATAGACGTCACCGTCGAGGCCGACCAGACGCTGTTCGCGGACGCCGGTCGCCTCAAACGGCTCCTCGGCAACCTCCTGCGGAACGCGGCCGAACACGGCGGATCTCGCGTCGTCATCGGCGACCTCCCCGACGGTTTTTACGTCGAAGACGACGGTCCCGGCATTCCCGACGATCGTCGGGAGGCTGTCTTCGAGAGCGGCTACTCGACGTCGGGTGCGGGAACCGGATTTGGGCTCGCGATCGTCGAAAGCATCGCCGCGGCACACGGGTGGGAGGTGACGCTGACAACGTCTGCGTCGGGCGGCGCTCGGTTCGAGTTCACCGGCGTGGAGCGACCGTAGTTCGCGGCCGAAAAAGTGAGATACCGGATCGGAGCGCAACGCGGGTCTGCGCGATCAGCGGCCGACGCTCAGAACGCGTTCGGGTAGACGCTGACCTCCGCGTGAAGGTCCTCGCGGAGGGCGCTGTGGACGTGACAGATTCCCTCTGCGCGCTCGGCGATGTCGGCGGCCGTCTCCTCGTCGAGGTCGGCCTCGACGTGAACGTCGAAGGCGATGGCCTCCAGATCGTCGTCGTCGTCGAGGTCGGCGCTGGCGTCGATCTGTACCTTTCCGAGGTCGTCTTCGCCGCGCTGGCTGCCCCCGACGCGGAACGCGGGGAGGTAACAGGAGGCGTACGTCGCGATGAGCGCGGCGTTCGGGTTCGGTCCGGTCTCGTCGGTCGCGTCGATCTGTAGGTCGAAGTCGCCGACCTGGCTCGTGCAGGCGTACCCGTCCTCGGAGACGGTGGTGGTCTCGATGTCTGCCATAGTCGGGTTAGCGTTCGGTCGCGGCCGAATAAAGGTTGCCGACATCGGCACGGCGGGTGGTCCATCGCCGATCGGCACGGCGGGTGGTCCGCACCACGTCGCGCTCGCGTGGCTGCGCCAGCTCTGTCGTGGCGCTCTCGATTCCGGGAACGTCGAGCGTCGACCACGTCGAATCGAATCTCCGAGTCGCGCGGCTGGCGCTGACGGACGAGGACGTGATAGGGCTGAACGGGATCGATCCGCAGTAGAACGGATCCGCGTGGACTACTCGTCGAACGGGTTCGTCAGTTCGACCGTCTCCTCGCGGTCGGGACCGACGCCGACGGCGTACACCGGCGTGTCGATCTCGTCGGCGACGAAAGCGAGGTACTCGCGGGCCGCCGCGGGCAGCGCGTCGTATCCCGCCTCGGCGACCGCGCCCGAGTCGAACGGCTCCCAGGTGTCGAGCGTCTCGTAGACCGGCTCACATCGCTCCCACCGCTCGGTCGTGGTGGGGACGGTGTCCAGTTCGTCCCCGTCGATCTCGTAGGCCGTACACACTTTCAGCTCGTCGAGCCCGGCCAGCACGTCGACGTGGTTGACGGCGACGCCAGTGAACCCCGAGACGCGCGCGGCGTGCCGTAACATCGGGAGATCGAGCCAGCCGATCCGCCGCGGGCGACCGGTGACCGTCCCGAACTCGCCGCCCTTCTCACGGATGTCGTCGGCGAGCGCCTCTTCTTCGGCGTCGCCGTCGAGTTCGGTCGGGAGCGGCCCCGAGCCGACACGCGAGAGGTACGCCTTCACGATGCCGACGACTTCGCCGCCGCCGACGGTCGTGACCCCGAGCCCCGAGCCGACCGCGGCTCCACCAGCCGTCGGGTTCGAGGAGGTGACGAACGGGTAGTTGCCGTGGTCGACATCGATGTGCGTTCCCTGTGCGCCCTCGAAGAGGATGCGATCGCCGGCGTCGCTGCGGCGGTTGAGGTAATCCGAGCAGTTGACCGTCATCTCCTCGTTGGCGAGGCGCTCGCCGATACGGGTGAACTCCTCGTGGAGGGCGTCGACGTCGAACGCCTCGGCGCGGTCGTCCTCAGCCAGGTCGAGTCCGTACACGTCCTCGACGAGCGCGCGCTTCTGTGGCACGGCGTATTCGAGCTTCTCGCGGAGCACGTCGGGCGCGAGGAGGTCCGCGATCCGAATTCCCCGTCGGCCCGCCTTGTCCTCGTAGGTGGGGCCGATCCCGCGGCCGGTCGTACCGACCTCGTCGCCGGCGTCGTCGTCGGCTTTGACCTCCTCTTCGATCCCGTCGAGCACGCGGTGATACGGCATGATGACGTGCGCGCGGCGGGCGACCCGCACGTCGGGGTCGAGCCCGCGCTCGCGCAGGTCGTCTATCTCCGTGAACAGCGTGCGCGGATTGACGACACAGCCGTTTCCGAGGATGCCGACCGTGCCTCGGACCGCGCCGCTCGGTACGAGCGAAAGCTTGTACTCCGTGCCCCCTTCGACGACGGTGTGGCCGGCGTTGTCGCCGCCCTGATAACGGACTACGACGTCCGCGTCCCCTCCCCACCGGTCGACGAGCGCGCCCTTGCCCTCGTCACCCAGTTGGGAGCCGACGATGGTGAGTGTCATACGACCGCTGTGTTCCCTTCGGGGGGTAAAACCGATTACGGTCCGCGGACGAACGCATTGCACAACGGTGGATCACTAGTCACTGTCACCTCCAATTGTGTCCCCGTTTGTGCACGCCTGAGGCAGTGCATGTGACGTCAACGTCACGCGCCTCTCCCCTCTCGCCGAACCCCGCGACCGAACACGTTAACTCCCCCCACGTCAAAGCGTTGGATCGAGCGGTCCGCGGCGGCTCCCGACAGCAACTTTTAAACGGGGGCATGACAAGTTAACATGTGCCATGATAGATCGACTAGAGAAGGAGGTAGACATGCTGGAACGACACCTCCAGGTCCTGCGGATGGTCATCGAAAACGAACCGATCGGCATCGTGAAGATGTCGAACGAGACGGGCTACCCGCACCACAAGGTGCGCTACTCGCTCCGCGTGCTCGAAGAGGAGAACCTCATCGAACCGTCCAGTCAGGGCGCGATCACGACCGAGCGGACTCACGAGTTCGTCGACGAACTCGACGAGAAGCTCGACGAAACGGTCGAGAAGCTCGGCTCCATGCGGATCGACGACGCCGCCGAACTGGAAAACTGACCTGACTGCCGCGCGCTGTCTCGATTTCTGCGTCACCGCCGGCGTCTCCTTTCTCGTTCTCCGTCTCAGAGGTCGGGCACGGTCATGTGGAACCCGCCGTCGCGCGCCTCGACGAGACAGAGGTGGTAGCCGCGCTTGCGCGAGAGCTTCACGAAGCTCGCACGCTTCGACCGGCTGAACAGTCCGCCGCCGACGGCGTCGCTCGCCGTCTCCAGCGCGCCCGGCTCGAAGAAGCTCTCCGTCACCGCGAACGCCGCCGCGAACGAGTCGTTCGACTCCGCGATGTCCCGGCCGTTCGCCACGATCGACTCCAGGGTTCCCTCCGCGGTCGGGTCGCGACTGTCGTTGAGGTCGGCGACGAAAAGCGGGTTCCCCATCCGATCGCGTAAGACGAGGTCGAACGAGCGCTGTTCGCGGGTCTCTTCGCCGCCCTCCCGGACCGCGATCGACACCGACCCGCCGATCTCGGCGCGGTCGATCTCGGGAAGCGCGTCGTACAGGTCGCGAAGCACGCTCTGGCTGCCGGTCTCGATCACCTCGAACGGGAGATCCTCGACGAGCCACCGCGTGAATCCGTACTCGATCGTCTCCCGCAGGAACTCCTCGTACGGGCGTCCCTCGACGGCGAGTCCGTCGGTCTCGAAGCTCGTGTGGTGTTCGATCCGGAGGTTCTCCCTCAGGGCGTCTCGGTCCACTGCACCGTCGTGCGCGTCTTCGAGAGTCGCGCCGCCCTTGGAGTCGTATCGGACGAAGAGGTTCGTCCCCTTGCGCGCCTCGGCGGCCGACAAGCTCCGGTCGCTCTCTGGGAGCCGATCGCGTACGGACGACAGCTCCTCGCGGAGCCGGTCTCGCTCCTCGCGGAGCGTCGAGACCTCGGTTTCGAGCCTGTCGATCTCGGCGGCGAGGTCGTCGCGCTCACCCGCGATCTCGTCGCGCTCGGCGGCGAGCCTGTCGCGTTCCTCCGCCAGCGACTCACGCGCTTCCGTCGCCGTTTCGAGCGCGGCTTCGAGTTCCCGGATTCGCGCCGTGGCTCGTTCGGCCGTCGGTGCGTTCGCCCCCCGGCGTTCCGACTGCTGTGCCACCGCTGCGCCGTTCGGTCCGGATCGGTCCGTCGACCGGCGGTCGGCCGAGCGGCTCCGGTTCCCGTTCGTCTCGTCGGACTTCGCTCCGCGATCCGGCGGCGGACTCGCCTCGTCCGGGTCGAGTGCCGGGATCGACTTCTGCTCGCGCCACTGCTCTTCCTCCGAAAAGACGTCGTCGTCTGCGGGCGACGCCGGGCCGTCAGCCGGGGACGCCGATGCGTCGCCGGTGGTCTCCGCGCGCTCGGCGGACGCGCCTCGCGCCGGCGTGGACCCGTTATCCGGCTCCCGGCCGTCGAGCGCCGGTCCAGTCGCGCTCCGGTCCGATTCACGCGTTGACTCCGGGGGCGCGGCCGACGCGTCACTGGCCGTATCCGCGGCTCGTCTCGGCCCCGCACTGACGTGGTCGCGACCGTCCTCGTCGCCGTCGAGGCCATCGTCGCGCCCGTCCTCGTCGTCGCCGGAGCTATCGCCCCCGGTGTCGGCGTCGTCGTCCGCCTCGTCGGGGTCGAGCCCCGCGTCACCCGTCGGCTCGTCCGACGGATCGGCGACGACGGGATCGGGCGTCGCGTCTTCCGAGTCCGCCGGTGCGTCGTCGACCACCCCGGCGTCTCTCAGCGCGTCGTCCGCCGCGGTCGCCTCCGCGTCGCCCGCGGCCGGTTCAGCGTCGCCGACGGTCGTCTCCTCTTTGCTCCCGACCGACCCGGACGCCGTTACCTCGTCGGCCGACGCGCCGCCCGACGCGTCGCCGCCCGACGGCAGGTCGCGGACGTCGAGTTCGACCTCGTAGACGGTGTAGATACCGACCTCGTCGTCGGCCAGTTCGAACGCGTCGTCGCCGGTTTCGAGCCGACGCGAGTTGCCCACGTACGCCGCGGCCATCGACTCCCCGGCGGTGTACGTGACGTAGTAGTCGCCCGAGAGCACGTTCTCAGACAGCTCGACGTAGCCGGTGAACCCCCCCTGTGAGAGCTTGCGGTCGGCCTCCGAGAGCGACGTGTCGTTCGTGTAGTACTGCGCCCGCGGCTCGCCGCCCCGTTCCTGCATGGCGAACAGGACCGGAAGGACCTCGTGTGGGGCCTCGTAGACGGTCCCGGACGCGTCCGCGAACCCGTCGAGATCGCCGTCGGCGACGCCCACCACGCGCCCCTCGAACAGGAACAGCCACGCCATACCGTCGGTCGCCGCGCCGGAGAACTCCCCGTCGACGAGACGCGATAGCCCGGCGAACCCGTCCGAGAACTCGCGAGCGTCCCACTCGGTGATCTCCGATCTTCGCTGTGCGTCCATCTTGGGCGTACGTCGCCCGCTTTGACCCATATAGCTTCCGGACCGTGAGACACTCGTCTGACGCCCGGGAACGGGTGGATCGCGCCGCCGCTACGCGTCTTCGACGGCCGCGATCGCCTCGCGGCCGAGGTCGACCACGTCCGGCTGGAGGTCGCTCGCCGCAAGCTCCGCCGCGGTGTACCAGCGCCACTCGCCGGCGTCGACCTCGCCGTCGCTGCTGGGTGTTATCTCCCGCGAGTCGACGCGAGCGAAGTAGAGGTGGTCGACGTGTTGGTGTCCCACGGAGCCGCCCTCGTGTACGTTGATGTCGTGAAGCAACAGGTGTGCCGGTTCCGGGATCCCCCGGGTGTTGGGTCCCGTGACCGACGACTCGTCCGCGACTAGCTCCGCCGCGAGCCCCGTCTCTTCGCGCACCTCCCGCAGCGCAGCCTCGTGCGGCAGTTCGTCGCGGTCCACATGCCCGCCGGGCGGAAGGCGGATGCCGAGCCGATCGTGTGCGTGGAGCGCTGTCGCACCGCCGTTGACGACGTACGTCGTCGCCGTGAAGTGACGCGTGGTCTCCATACGCCCGCTTGGCCGGACGGCTCTTCGCGGTTTCGGTCGGACGCGTCGCTGATGAAGCGTCGAGACGCCCGAAATGCCGGGACGCCTGAAACGTCGAGGGGTGGGAAACGTCGGACCGCCTGAAACGCCCGAAAAGCGAGAAACGGCGAAGAGACGGCGAAGAGACGGCGGAGAGGAGCGCGTCGCGGTTCAGTTCAGCGCGACGCCGTCTTCGGCCTCAAGCAGTTCGTGGTAGCGGTTCCGGATGGTGACCTCGCTGATGTTCGCCACATCGCTGACGTCGCTTTGGGTCACCTTCTCGTTCACTAGGAGGGAAGCCGCGTAGACGGCGGCGGCCGCGAGGCCGACCGGCGATTTCCCCGAATGGATCCCCTCGGACTTCGCGGTTTCGAGGAGCGACCGGGCTCGGCGCTCGGCCTCGTCGGAGAGGCCGAGGTCGCTCGCGAACCGTGGGACGTAGCTACCGGGGTCTGCGGGCTGGATCTCCAGTTTCAGCTCGCGGACGACGTACCGGTACGTCCGGGCGATCTCGTCTTTCTCGACCCGCGAGACGGCGGCGATCTCGTCGAGGCTTCGCGGCGTCCCGGCCTGTCGGGCGGCGGCGTACAGCGACGCCGTCGAGACCCCTTCGATGGAGCGGCCGGGGAGCAGGTCCTCGTCGAGCGCGCGGCGGTAGATGACGCTCGCGGTTTCACGGACGTTGTCGGGGAGGCCGAGCGCGCTCGCCATGCGGTCGATCTCGCCGAGCGCCTGTTTGAGGTTGCGCTCTTTCGAGTCGCGGGTGCGGAACCGCTCGTTCCACGTGCGGAGCCGCTGCATCTTCTCGCGCTGTCGGCTCGACAGCGACTTCCCGTAGGCGTCTTTGTCCTGCCAGCCGATGTTCGTCGAGAGCCCCTTGTCGTGCATCATGTTCGTCGTCGGGGCTCCGACCCGCGACTTGCTGTCCTTCTCTTTGGAGTCGAACGCGCGCCACTCCGGCCCGCGGTCGATCTCGTCTTCTTCGACGACGAGCCCGCAATCGACGCACACCGTCTCGCCGTGTTCCGTGTCGGTCGCGAGCTGGCCGCCACACTCCGGACAGCGTAGCTCTTCGTCGGCCGATTCGGTTTCCGACTCGTCGCGTACCTGCTCCGCCGTATACGTTCGAACGTTTTCGCTCATTGGGTTGGTAAGTGGAGGGAACGAGGGGACCGAGAGACGCGTCTCGGTTAGGTGTCCTCACACGCGGATACGGACTCGACACATTTAACTCTTCGCCCGAGATACCACGGGCGATAATACGCCGCAGAACACGCTGTACGTCTCGTTTGTCCGATTTCTTGTGCACTACAGAGTCGCCGTCTCGCTGGCCGCTGACCTCGCTGAGAGAACCGCGGTGTGATATAAATAGGTTTCGCGGAGCGGTGCAGCGTTTCGGTCCCTTCGGCGGGGCAACCGATTTGGCGGTCGGACGAACAAAGACGGTATGAACCGCACGCGACTCGACGCTCGTCTCGCCGACCTCGACACCGACGGGTACCTCCTCGACGCCGATCAGGACGACGCCAATCAGCTGTACCTCTCCGGCTTCACCGGACCCGACCCGTTCTTGACGCTGTACGCCGACGGCAACGTCCACCTGCTCGTCTCCGGGCTGGAGTACGGCCGCGCGCGGTCCGAGTCGGCGGCCGACACGGTCGAGCGCCATGCCGACTACGACTACGAGTACGGCGGCCGCGAGGCGCGTCTCGACATGTACGCCGCCTTCGTCCGCGACAAGGGTGTGGAGTCAGTGTCGATGCCGTCGCGCGCGCCCCTCGGCACCGCGGACGCGCTCCGCGAGCGCGGGATCGACGTCGCCGTCGACGGCGACGACCGCCTCGGCGACGTCCGCGCGGTGAAGACCGACGACGAGATAGCGGCGATCCGCGAGGCGCAGCGCGCCAACGAGGCCGCGATGCGAGCCGCCGAGGACCTCCTCGCCGCGGCCGACGTGGCGGGCGGCGGGAACGGCTCGGTCGGTTCCGACGGCGCGCGGGATGCCGCCGATGTCGACCCCGGCACGCTCCTCCACGAGGGCGAACCGCTCACGAGCGAGCGCGTCGCCGAGGAGATCGAGGTCACCCTGTTGCGCCACGGCTGCGCGCTCGACGAGACGATCGTCGCCGGCGGCGCGCAGGCCGCGGACCCCCACGACCGCGGCTCCGGTCCGCTCCGCGCGAACGAGGCGATCATCGTCGACATCTTCCCGCGCTCGAAGGCGACGAAGTACAACGCCGACATGACCCGGACGTTCTGCGTCGGCGAGCCGCCGGCCGCGCTCCGCGAGTGGTACGACCTTACCGAGCGCGCGCTCTCGGCCGCGCTCGACGCCGTCGAACCGGGCGTCACCGGCGAGGACGTGCACGCCGCGGCCTGCGAGGTGTACGAGGCGGCCGGCGAGCCGACGTTCCGAACCGACCCCGAGACGGAGACGGGGTTCATCCACTCGACGGGCCACGGGATCGGCCTCGACGTTCACGAGTCGCCCCGGCTCGCAAGCGGCGGCGACGAACTGGAGCCGGGCCATGTGATAACCGTCGAACCCGGTCTCTACGACCCCGACGTGGGCGGCGTCCGGATCGAGGACCTTGTCGTCGTCACCGAGGACGGCTACGAGAACTGCACCGACTACCCGGTCGAGTTCGTCGTCTAGTCGCCCAGTCGCACGGTTCGGCGTCCGGGGCGTCGTCCGAGTCGTCGGACCGGCCGCGCCGTCCCGGCCGGCTCGGACCGCCGCAAAACGACCGCTCCGGCGTCCACGGAAAGGCGGATCTGGCGGCCGCGATCGGAACCGGCTTTCGGCGGGGCGTCCCACGTCGACCGTGAACTGGCGGTACAAGCACACGGCGCTCGCGCTCTGTACGCTCGCGTTCACCGCGACGATGGTCGCCCGTCTCGTCATCAGCCCGCTCGTCCCGGCGATCACGACGCGGTTCGGCGTGACGAACGCGACCGTCGGGCTCGCGCTCTCCGGGATGTGGCTCGCGTACGCGCTCGCGCAGTTCCCGTCTGGGCTCCTCGGCGACCGGTACGGCGAGCGGCGGGTCATCCTGACGGCCGTCGGTGCCACCGCCGTCGCCTCGGTGCTCATCGCGGTCGCGCCGACGATCCACGTCTTCGCACTGTTCACGGTGGCGCTCGGCGCGGGCGCGGGACTCCACTACTCGGTAGCGACCACGTTCCTCACGCGGCAGTTCGACGATATCGGGCGCGCCATCGGCGTCCACGTCGCCGGCGGGCCGATAGCCGGCCTGGCCGCGCCGCCGCTCGCCGCGCTCGTCGGGTCGCGGTACGGGTGGCGCGCTGGCATCCTCCTCGGAACCGCCGTCGCCGTGCCCGTCTTCGCGCTGTTTGCGTGGCGGGTGCGTCCCACGTCGCCGGTCAACCCGAACCAGCCCGTCAGCGACCGACTCGCGCTCGGTCCCCTCCGCGAACTTCTCTCGCGGCCGTCGATACGGTACACCACCGCACTCGCGACGATGGGCGCGTTTTCGTGGCAGGCCACCGCCTCCTTCCTCCCGACGTTCCTCGAAGTCGGCAGCGGGCTGTCGACGGCGCTGTCCGCGCTTTTGTTCTCGCTGTACTTCGTCGTCCACGGTAGCACGCAGCCGGTGACGGGATCGCTGTCCGACTGGATCGGTCGCGACGCGACCGCGATGATAACGATGGGGTCCGGCGTCGTCGGCTACGGACTGCTCGTCGCGACCGCGCGCTTCGATCTCGGCCTCGCGCCGACGGTCGCCGCCGTCGGCTTCGTCGGCGTCGCGATGTCGTGGGGCGCCCCGGTCCAGTCGCGGTTCATGGACCTGCTCTCGGACACCGAACGCGGCGCGGGGTTCGGACTCGTCAGAACCGTTTACATGACGCTCGGCGCGTCCGGAAGCGTCGTCGTCGGCTACGTCTCAGACACCGTGGGATGGGCACCCGCGTTCGGCCTGCTCGCCGGCGTGATGGCGCTCGCACTGAGCGCGCTGGTAGCGAACCGGCTGCTCGGCGGGCGGTTCTAATCCGAAAACAGCGCTGCGGAGGCCGGTGGCGCTAGAGCGTGTCGTCTTCGAGACTGCCGGGGTCCTGTGCGGTGTCGAACATGTTGTTCTCCGCGCCGTCGAGCATCTCGTCGCGGGGGTCGTCGTCGACGACGCTCACGTTGTACGCCTCGATCCCGGAGGCGATGAGGTCCTCCGCGGCCTGCTCTTCGGAGACGAACTCCTGTTCTGCGAGCTGTTGGAACTCCGCGTAGACGTCGTCGGAGAGGTTGAGTTCGAAGGTGGGCATACCCCCCGTTCCGGCCGGACCCTTTTAAATATTCCCTCGCCGGTGACGGCGACCGCTCACAGGTCGCGCCACGCGCCGAGGAACCGCTGGACGGCGGTCAGGTGCCCCACCGCGGCGAACAGCGCGAGGAGGAGCCCGACGACAGAGGTGCCGGCGACGACGGGCGCGGCGTAGACGGCGGCGACGAGGCCGACGATACCCATCAGCGCAAGGCGGTCGGCGCGGCCGAGCAGCCCGCCGTACTCGCGGCCGATGCCGACCGCCTGTATCTGCGTTCCCATGTACGAGGTCATTAACACGCCGGTCACGGCGAGGAAGCCGAGCGCGTAGGCGTCGACGCCCGCGGTGAACCCCGCGATGATCGCGATATCGGCGTACCGGTCGAGCACGTGGTCGAGGAGGTCGCCGCCGTCGGAGGCGACGTCGAGCCGGCGCGCGAGCGCGCCGTCGACGAGGTCGAGCCACCCGTTGAGGAAGACGCAGGCGGCACCGACGACGTAGAACGTCGCCGTGCCGACCGCGAACGCGCCGCCGGCGGCGACCGCCACGCCGAACGCGACGACGCTCACCTGATCGGGAGAGAGCCCGAGCTTCGCGGCCGCCGTCACCCAGGGACCGAGCAGGCGGTCCGCGACGGAGCGGTACTTATCGAGCGTCATCCGTCCGTCCGACTCTCGCCGTCCCCCATGTACTCGATGAAATCGACGGTGCCGGCGCTCGGCTCGCGCTCTCCGTCGATCACCGCGCGGACCGCCGCGGCGACCGACTCCGGATCGGCGTCGGTCACGTCGACCTCGTAGACGTTCTCGATACCGTGTTCGGCGATCGCCTCCGTGAGAACCACGTCGAGCGCCTCGCTCTCCGCATTTTCCTCGGCGGTCGCCGGCGGCTCGCCGCGCTCGCGGAGCCGCCGCTCGATCGTTTCGGGATGACAGCGTAACACGACGACTCGGTCGGCGTCGAACCGGTGTGCCAGGTGCGAGTCGAGGACGCCGGACCAGTCGCCGAGGCGCTCGCGGACCGCCTCGATGTCAGCGACGAGCGTGTCGCGGTCGGCGTCGCGCTCGGTCCACAGGTCGTCGTCGTTCTTTATCAGTTCGTTGAGGTGGATCACGTCGTACTCGTCTTCGAGCAGCGCCGTCGCCGTCGACTTCCCGACCCCGGGCGTTCCGGTGACGGCGACGCGGTCGGCTCCGTCGGTTCCCTCCGTGTCACCCGTCACGCGCGAACACCGAGGTCGAGGTCGGCGAGGACTCGGTTGAGCGTCTCGACCGCCTCCCGCGTCTCGTCGCGAGTGCCCGTCGAGATCCGGACGTGTTCGGGGAGTCCAAAGGAGGTGCAATCGCGGATGATCACGCCGCGGTCCTGTGCCGCGTCCGCGACGCGCTCTGCGTCGCCGACGCGCGCGAGTACGAAGTTCCCGGCGGACTCGACCGTCGGCGCGTCGAGTTCGTCCGCGATGTGGCTGCGCGCCCACCGCGCCGTCTCGACCGCCTCCGCGACGTGGTTCTCGTCGTCGAGCGCGGCGAGCGCGGCCCGACACGCCAGCTCGTTCGCGGCGAACGGCGTGTTGACGCGAGCGTACGCCGCGCCCCACTCCTCGGGGACGACGGAGTACCCGATCCGCAGCCCGGCGAGCCCGTACGCCTTCGAGAACGTGCGGAGGACGGCCACGTCGTCGCGCTCGTCGACGAGCGGGATCGCGCTGTCGACCTCGGCGAACTCCCCGTACGCCTCGTCGACGACGACGAGCGTCTCCGGCGCGGTCGCGTCCGCGACGGTCTCTATCGCCGCGAGCGGCATCGTCGAGCCCGTGGGATTGTGCGGCGAGGTGACGTAGACGATCCGCTCGCCGCCGTACGCGGAGAGGACAGTCTCCGCGTCCTGTGTGAACCCGTCTGCCGGATCCAGTTCGTACTCCGCGACCTCGCCGTGGTGGTACCGCGCGGACATCGCGTAGTAGGCGAAGCCGGGACTCGGGACGAGCACCTCGTCGCCGGGTGACAGCGTCGCCCGCGAGAGGTAATCGATAGAGCCGTCCGCGCCCGGCGAGACCCACACCTGTTCAGCCGTGACGTCCCACTTCTCGGCGAGCTTCTCGGTCAGGTCCGTGTGCGAGGACTTGGGGTACTG
The DNA here is from genome assembly GCF_000746205.1 of Halorubrum sp. BV1. Lineage (NCBI taxonomy): Archaea > Methanobacteriati > Methanobacteriota > Halobacteria > Halobacteriales > Haloferacaceae > Halorubrum > Halorubrum sp. BV1. The sequence goes on along the minus strand of NZ_JQKV01000001.1, from coordinate 599,292 downwards.
GTGAACCCGGTCGGCGTGCTCACGGATCGCCTCGACGGCCGCCGGGCTCGGTCCGTGGGGGTTCTCGTTCGAAGAGAGTTTGATAAGCTCGTCGGGGTCGAGGCCGCGGTCGCGGGCCACCTCCTCGACGCCCCGGCCGGGCACGTACGGCGAGTGATCGGAGAGATCCCGTGGGTGCATGGGGACGTATCCGGGCGGGGCGCTCTTAAGGGTGGCCGAACGGGTCAACGGAGGACGGCCGGTCCCTCGCCGTCGCCGCTGCGTGCGTCTACCGCCACTCCGACCGCGGCACGCAGTCGGACTCCCGGACCGTGATCCAGCGCGTCGTCCGGTCGTCCGGATCGCGCTCTCGCTCGAAGAACGTCACCTCCCCGTCGGCGTCGGCGTCGTCGGTCCGCTTGCAGACGAGCTCTGGAGGCTCGGCGCGCACACGCGTCGGTGACGTGGACATACGTGCCACTTCGATCGCAATCGCATAATAACTGTTGATTTCGGGACTAAAAAGCGGGACAACGGTGAGTTCCATCCGAGACTACCACGACGCTCGGAGCGTACGCACCGCCCCAGTCCGACGACTCAGAGCCGAACCGGAACGCCGCGCTCGTCGAGGTACGCCTTCGTCTCCTCTATCGAGTAGTCGCCGAAGTGGAAGATAGACGCGGCGAGGCCGGCGTCGGCGTTCGCCTCGGTGAACACCTCGTACATGTCTTCCGGACCGCCACAGCCCGAGGAGGCGATGACGGGCGTCGAGACGGCGTCGCATATCGCCGTCATCAGGGGAATGTCGTAGCCGTCTTTCGTCCCGTCTTTGTCGATCGAGTTGACGAACAGCTCGCCCGCGCCGCGCTCTTCGGCCTCTTTCGCCCACGAGACGGCGTCGATGCCGGTTCCCTCTCGGCCTCCCTTCTTCGTGCACTCGAACCACACCTCCTCGCCGTCTGCGTCCTCGTAGAAGTGGTCGCCGGCGTCGTCGTGCCGCCGTCGCGCGTCGACGGAGATGACGATACACTGGGAGCCGAACGCGGCCGCGCCCTCCTCGATGAGTTCGGGCCGGTCGAGCGCGCCGGTGGTGATCGAGACCTTGTCGGCACCGGCCCGCAGCGTCTCCTTGATGTCGGCTTTCGTCCGGATGCCGCCGCCGACCGTGAGGGGGATGAAACACTCGTCCGCGACCGCGTTCACCACGTCGAGCATCGTCTCGCGGCCCTCCGCGCTCGCGGTGATGTCGAGGAAGACGAACTCGTCCGCGCCGGCGGCGTTGTACTTTTTCGCCAGCTCGACCGGGTCGCCGGTGTACTCCAAGTTCTCGAAGTTGACGCCCGTGTACACCGCCGCGTCCCCGTCGTCGTCGAGGTCGACGTCGATGCAGGGAATGATCCGCTTCGTGAGTCCCATCTGTTGCCGGCAGTTGACGTCGCCCGGGGTTAAAATGCGCGGGAATTCACTCCCCGTCGGCGTCTCGCCCGTCGTACCGCGCGACGGCGCGGTCGGCGCGCGTCGAGATCCCGTTCGGATTCCGCGCGGGGCTTCGGTCGCGGCGACGGGCGACGAGCCCGTCGGAGCTTCCGCCCGTGAGTCCGAGGAGCACGTCGCGGCCGGTGGCGATCCACCGGGACGGGGTGGACTCGCCGCGCACGACCTCGCGCGCGACGCCGACCGCGTCCGTCAGCGCGTGCGAGCCGGCCCGCGCGAGCACGGTCGGGCGCACCCCGTAGTTCTTACAGAGCCGGTAGGAAAGCGCGCGGTACTTCCAGCCCCACTCGCGGGCCGTCCGCCCCCCGTCCGCGGCAGTCGGGTTCGGGAGTCGCTTGACCGCCGCGAGATCCTCGCGCCACGCGACCGCACAGCCCATCCGCGCGAGCCGGTGTGCGGCGTCGCGAGCCCCGCCGGTGCGCAGGTACTCGTCGAAGCCATCGAGATCGCGGAGGGTCTCGCTCCGGAAGGCGACGTTGCCGCTCTCGAAGTACGTCACGTCGTGCCCCGCGATCGTTCGCCGCTCGGGACCGTCCGGCGATTCTCCGGGGGTGGCAGGCGACGCGCCGGGAGCGTCCGTCGCGTCCGAGACGCCGCCGTCGTGGTCGTCGTTCCCGTCCGCCGTCGGCGCGTTCACCGACGTCACCGGGCCGGTCACGACGTCGGCCGCCCCGAGTCCGCTCCGGACGCCGTCTGCCCAAGACTCGCCGATCCGGTGGTCGTAGTCCACGACCGCGATCGCGTCGCCGGTCGCGACCTCGATGCCCGCGTTGCGGGCGACGTTGACCGTCCGGTCGGAAATCTCGACTAACACGTCCACGTCGTCGCGGTCGCGTACCATCCCGGTCGTGCCGTCGGCGGAGGGACCGTTGGCGACGATCACCTCCGCCTCGGGGGCGTGTGCCGAAAGCGCGTCGAGACAGGCGGCCAACCGGTCCCGCCCGTTGAGGGTCGGTACGACAACCGAGAGATCCATATCCGTCGATACCGGGCGGAGGGATAAAAAGGGCTCCGTGCGAGAGCGTGGATTCGTCGTGTCGGTGCGCGCGGCGCGGGTCAGTACCGGTCTAGACCGTCAGGTAGTACACCTGCTTGCGCGCGTCCTTGAAGCTGTACCGCGAGTCGACGAGGCCTTCCTCTTCGAGCCTGTTGAGAGCGTAGCGGACGGTCCGGTCGGGAAGCAACGACTCCTCGGCGAGCCCCCCCTGAGACAGCGGCGCGTCGCCCTCCAGTACCTTGGCGACCAGCTTGGCGCTCGGCGGAAGTTCGCGCAAGCGGTCGCGGTACTCGGATTCCGAAAGACGGTCTTGGTCGGCGGCCTCCGCGTGACTGGTACTCATGTCTCCTATCAATCCCCTTCTTAGTGGTAAAGGTTAGCTACATATAGGGGAATCCGATTGGAACAATATAATGTGTTAATATCACCTATCGCTCTCCAATCATTCACGAATAATTAATATATTCTGTCGCTCCGACGATGCGAGTCGCTCGCGGACGCCGTCGTCTCGTTCGGCAGTGGCGGCGCGCTCGGGTCGCGCCGCGTCTCGGTCGCATCCAGTACGGTTTTGTCGGTCCGGCGTTCAGTACGGGCAACGTGAAGGGACAGGACTGGTACCAGGCCGACGAGGTCGCAGAAGAGTACGAGGACGTGCGATTCTCCGGCGGCGGCGAACTCATCGATCGGCGCGAGAAGGCGGCGGTGCTCTCCGCGCTCGGGCCGATCGAAGAGGGGCACCGCGTGCTGGAGGTCGCCTGCGGAACCGGCCGGTTCACGACCATGCTCGCCGACCGCGGAGCCGACATCGTCGGCCTCGACATCTCCCGGGAGATGCTCGAACAGGGACGCGCGAAGGCCGCCAAAGCCGGACTCTCCGACACGGTCGAGTTCGTCCGCGGCGACGCCTCGCGGCTCCCGTTCCCGGACGACCACTTCGATACGGTGATCGCGATGCGGTTTTTCCATCTGATGGACGACCCCGCGCCGTTCCTCGAAGAACTGTGCCGCGTCAGCGCCGACCAGGTGTTTTTCGACACGTTCAACGGACGGAGCCTGCGGACGCTGTACACGTGGCTGCTCCCGATGGGGTCGCGGCTCTACTCCGAGGACCAAGTGGCCGACATGCTCCGAGAGGCGGGACTCACGCTCGCGGGCGAGTCTCACGACTTCGTGCTCCCGTACGGATTCTACCGCGAACTTCCCGGCCCGATCGCGAAGCCGTTCCGCGTGCTCGACAGGCTCGTCGGCAACACCATCCCCGGCGACTACGTCGCGTCGGTCTCGTACTGGGACGCGCGAATCCCGCAGGGTGGTGACCGAGAAGAGGGTCGTCCGCCCGTCGACGCATCTGACACGACCTCGTGAACGAGGCGCGGACGCCGGCGGCTACACCGCGTCGTCGACGACGTCGCCGACCGCGAAGTTCGGTTTCACTTCCGTCACCTCGATTTTTACGCGCTCTCCGACCTCCGTGTCGGGCACGATGATAACGTATCCCCGCTCGACTCTGGCGATCCCGTCGCCCTGCTTCCCGAGGTCTTCGATCTCGACGTACCGCATCTCGCCGGGCTCGACCGGCGGCTGCGGCCCGTCGTCCGACCGGGAGGCGGCGATGTCGCCGTCTCCGTCGTCCGCCGCGGCGGACTCGTCGGATTCGGACCGCGCGACGAGCGCGACGCGGTACGTCTCACCCGGTTCGAGAGATCCGGTCTCGACCTCGCGGCGCGGCACGTCGACCACGTATTCCCCGTCTTCCTCGCGAACATCGGCGCTGAACAGACAAAGGAGCTTCTCCGAGATTTCCATAGTAGACTCCACCGGAACGTCGAGATGGATCTGTATAGTTGTACCGCCGGCATACGAGCGAGACGCTACGCTCGTTCGAGTCGGCTCGACGCGTATGAATGGTGGACGGGCGGGGTGGCCCGGCGTTCCGTCACGGGGTATCCCGGTTGCCTTCTCCACCCCGCGACCCGACGAGCGACGGGCGTTCGGCGGTGGGCTGCTCGCTTCCGCGCCTGACCCGGTGTCGCCGACGAACCGCGACGGACCGCTCCTGCGAGCGGGCGTCGTGGACCGCTGTCCCCGGCGGACGAGGTTTCCACGTTGGCTCTCGGGGCCCGTGCCGGTCTGACCGGACGCGCCCGCTGTTCGGTCCCCGCTGAAGACTACCTCACGGGTGACGAGCGGGGCCTAACCGCCCGACCTAGTCCATCTCAGAGTACACGACAGCACCTTAAGGGCCTTTCGTTCGTCCGATTCGAGCTACGACACCACTTCGCGCGCGTACACCGCGGCGGCGACCGGAACGGGCACCGAGGCCGCGACGACGGCGCGGGCGTGCCACACGAGCCAGAGGTTCTCCCGGAACAGCGGGCTGGGTTCGATTGCGAGCGCCCAAAACACCGCGCTCGCGGTCGTTGCGACGCCGAGCATCACCGCGGCTCCGACAAGCGTTCCCGGATCGAGGTTCCCCTGCTCGACCGATCCGACGACGACCGCGCTCACGAGCGCGAACAGCACGATTCCAGCACCGCCGACAGTCCCCGACGCGTAGTAGGCGGCGAGCTGGTCAGAAGCGCCCGACCCCGCGAGTATCGCGTACGGCGCGGCGAGCACGAGCACGGTGACGACGGCGGCGGCGATCGCCGTCCGGCGAGCGATTGCTCGAATCTCCATATCGAAGTGTCGGACCGGCACGGCGGTAAAAGGCCCGGATCGGCGGCGACCGCGGGGACCGCGCGGGGCGACGACGACCCGCACCGTTTTGGGTCGGCGGCGCGGATCGCCGTACATGACCCTCGACGTCGACCCACCGGACCCGCCAGAACTCGCCGCCGTCGACCCGAACGAGTACGAAGACGCGGAGGTCGCGGGCGGCGAGTACCGCCGCGACGAGTTGGAGGCGTTCCTCCGTGAGGGCGCGTGGGAGGAGGCGTTCGGCGAGTGGGCAGCGACGAGCGACATGGACGAGGACGACTGGCGGATCGCCGTCGACCTCGGCTTAGTCTCTCGGTTCGACTTCTTTTGGGACGACTTCGCAGACCGCGTGGGCTACCACGCGCCGGGGCTACCCGAAGACTGGAAAGAGCGCGACCTCCACCCCGAGTTGAACTCGTGGGGGACGGTCTCTGCGATCAACGCCGGACTCACGGAGCTGGGCCAGATCGTCTGTGAGACGCTCAAATCGGAGTACATCGACTGGGAGGCCGAGTTCGACGCGCCGGACGATCTACCGGACTTCGGAGAGTAGCGATCCCCGCAGCCCGCGCCGCACCGCGGTCGTCGGCCGCGGCTCAGTGTCCCCAGAGGGTCCCGTCTGGGCTGTACCGCGCGTCCATGATCCGGTCCCACTGTGCGTCCGAGAGGTCGATATCGGTCGCCGCGACGTTCTCTGCGAGTTGTTCCGGCGTGCGCGCGCCGACGATGGGGACGCAGGTGAACTCGTCCCACTCGGTGAGCCACGCGAGCGCGACCTGCGCCGGCGTCGCGTCGCACTCGTCGGCGACCTCGCGGACCGCGTCGAGCACCGTCCAGCCGCGCTCGGAGAGGTAGAACCGCTCGAACCGGTCGTCGAGGGTCGCCCGCGACCCGTCCGGCGCGATCACCTGCTCCGGATCGTCGGGGTCGGCACGCTCGTACTTCCCGGTGAGGAACCCCCCGGCCAGCGGCGAGTACGGACAGACGGCGATGTCTTGGTCGATACAGACGTCGAGGTACGCTTTGACATCCTCGTAGTAGCCGGCGTGGTGAAGCGGCTGGACCACGTCGAACCCCGCGTAGTCGTTGGCGTCGGCGGTCCACAGCGCCTTCGTCAGCTGCCACGCCGCCATCGTCGACGCGCCGAGGTGGTGAACCTTCCCCGCCGAGACCAGCTCGTCGAGGGTGCGCATCGTCTCCTCGACGGGCGTCTCCTCGTCGAAGCGGTGGATGTAGTAGATGTCAAGGTAGTCGGTGTCGAGCCGGTCGAGCGTTCCCTCGATCTGTGCCCGAATGTGCTTGCGCCCGAGCCCCGAGTCGTTGGGGCCGGGATCGCCGCGGCCGTCGAACGGGAAGTACACCTTCGAGGCGATCACGTAGTCCTCGCGGTCGCGCTCTCCGAGCCACTCGCCGATGTACTCCTCGCTCGTCCCGTTCGGCGTCCCGTAGACGTTCGCCGTGTCGATGAAGTTGATCCCGTGGGAGTCCGCCGCGTCGAGGAGTTCGTGGGCCTCCTCGCGGCCCGTCTCCACGACGCCGTTCGCCTCGCGTCCGAATCGCCACGTTCCGAAACAGAGTTCGGAGACGGATAGTCCCGTGTTCCCGAGCCGTCTGTAGTCCATACCCGCACCTCGGGTCCGGGAGGTATAAACCGTGGCGACAGCCGCGGACGCCACGGTTATGATGTGGGACGCGGTAGCGTCCGCATGGACTACGATTCCATCTCGACGGTCACGGTCGACTCGTACAGCACGCTCGTCGATATCGGATCACAGGAGGCGGTGCTCGAAGCCCACGTCGACGGGCTGGACGACGCGGAGGCGGTCTCGCAGTTGTGGCGCGCCCAGTACCTCCAGTACTCGATGATCGCGAACGACATCGACGCGTACCAACCGTTCTGGGACCTCATCGGTCAGGGCCTCCGCTACGCCCTCGAAGCGAACGGGTACGACGTACCGGCGGCCACTCGCGACGAGATCCGCCGAACCGTGTACGAGGACGAGCTGTCCATCTTCGACGACGTCGAGGCGGGAATCGAGCGGATCACCGACGCGGGCTACGAGGTATACATCATCTCGAACGGCTCGCCCGAGATGTTGGACCACTTGGTCGCGGCCGCCGGTCTCGGCGACGTCGTAACGGACGCGATAAGCGCTCACGAGGTCGAGACGTACAAGCCGGACGCGGCGATCTACGAGCACGCCGCCGAGCGGACGGAGACGCCGATCGAGGCGGTTTTACACGCCTCGGGCGGCGGAATGCGCGACGTGTGGGGCGCGAAACACGCCGGGATGTCGACGGCGTGGGTGTCCCGTCCCGGAAAGGAGCTTCCGACCGAAGAACTGGGGCCCGAGCCGGACATCGTCATCGAGGACTTCCACGATCTGGCCGACCGACTGGAGTGACTCACCCGCGAATCGGCGCGTCACACTCCGGACAGACGTCTCGCTCACACGAGACGGCCAGATCGCAGACCGGACAGAACCGTCGGTCACAGGCCGACTCACCCATGGTCGAGTCGAACGCGGCGCGCGGACAAAAGCTTCCGGCTCGGACGCGTCGCCGGCGCGGAACCTGAGAGCCCTACGCCTCGTGTCCCTGCGCGGCGAGCGCGTCCTCCAGCGCGGCCAGCGCGTACTCGACGTTTTTCCGCCGGGCGGAGTGTCCCATACAGCCGATCCGCCAGATGTCGCCCGCGAGGTCGCCGAGTCCCGAGGCGATCTCAACGTCGTACTCGGCGAGTAAGTGGTCGATGACCGCGGCGTCATCGACGCCGTCGGGAACGCGCACGGCGTTCAGGCTCGGGAGCCAGTACTCGTCGGCCGCGTTCATCTCCAAGCCGAGGTCCTGTACCCCCGCTTTCAGTTCGCTGGCGACCGCACGGTGACGGTCCCACCGCGCTTCGATGCCTTCCTCGGCGACCAGCCGGAGCGCCTCACGGAGCGCGTACACGTTCGTGATCGGCGCGGTGTGGTGATACGAGCGCTCGTCGCCCCAGTACCCCTCCAGAAGCGAGAGGTCGAGGTACCACGACCTGGTCGGCTCCTCGCGGTCAAGCACCTTGTCCATCGCTCGGTCGTTGAGCGTGAGCGGACTCGCGCCGGGCGGACACGAGAGGCACTTTTGCGGCCCGGAGTACGCGACATCGATCCCCCAGTCGTCGACTCGCAGTTCGACCCCGCCGAGCGACGTGACGGAGTCGGCGATGACGTACGCGTCGTGGGCGTGGGCGATGTCGGTCAGTTCCGAGACGTTCGGCTGTAACACGCCCGTCGAGGTCTCGGCGTGGACGAACCCGAACACGTCCGGTTGGTGGCGGTCGAACGCGCGCTCGACGTCGACGGGGTCGAGGGGCTCGCCCCACGGCGCGTCGACCGTGACCACGTCGCCGCCGGCGCGCTCTGCCATCGACCGCATCCGACCGCCGAAGTACCCGTTCGTCGGAACCAACATCGTGTCACCGGGTTCGACGAGGTTGCCGATCGCGGCTTCCATCGACGCGGAACCGGTACCGGAGACGGGGATCGTCCACCGGTTGTCGGTCCGGAACGTGTATCGGAGGAGGTCTTGTACCTCGTCCATGATCTCGATGAACGTCGGGTCGAGGTGGCCGACGAGCGGCGTGCTCATCGCTCTGAGCACGCGGGGGTGGACGTCGCTCGGGCCGGGACCCAAAAGCGTTCGGTCCGGCGGCGTCAGCTCGTCGACCTCGGGCGCTGCCTCGATCGAGGGGTCGATCTGCGGCGTTTCGCTCATACCCGATATCGCGGCGGTGACCGCCAAAAGTTCAGCGGAACGAGCGTTCCCATGGCACACCGGACCACGGGGGCGGCCGAGACGAGGCTAGTCCGCGTCGACGAAGTCGGGCTCCGTCCGCTTCTCATCGCGCTCGTCGACGAGATGGTCGACAAAGGTGTCGAGGGCGACGTCGCCGCGCTGGTTCTCGAAGCGGTCGCGTACGGAGACGGTTCCAGCCTCCTGCTCGTCGTCGCCGACGATCACCATGTACGGGAGCCGGTCGTCGTGGCCCGCGCGGATCTTGCGGCCGACCGTCCAGTCGCGGTCCTCGACTTCGACGCGGAAGCCGGCGTCTTCCAACGTGTTTTTTACGCGGTGGGCGTACCCCAGCGTCTCGTCGGAGACGGGGAGGATGCGGACCTGCTCCGGGGCGAGCCACAGCGGGAAGTCCCCGTCGAAGTGCTCGATGAGCACCATGAAGAATCGTTCGTAGCTGCCGTACAGCGCCCGGTGAATCATCACCGGCTGGTGCTCCTCGTTGTCCTCGCCGGTGTAGGTCAGGTCGAACCGCTCCGGCATGTTGAAATCGAGTTGGACGGTCGGCCCGTCCCAGACGCGGCCGAGGGCGTCCTCGAAGCCGAAGTCGATCTTCGGACCGTAGAAGGCCCCGTCGCCGGGCTCGACGTCGTAGTCGTAGCCGCCCGACTCCAACACGTCGCGGAGCTGGTCCTCGGCGGACTCCCAGATCTCGTCACCGCCGACGGACTTGTCTGGTCGCGTCGCCAGCGCGACCTCGACCTCAAGATCGAGCGTCTCCACGACCTCGAAGATCATCTCGATCACCGACTCGATCTCCTGACGGATCTGGTCGGGCCGCACGAACAGGTGGCCGTCGTCGATGGTGAACGACCACACCCGCGAGAGCCCGGAGAGTTCGCCACGCTGTTCTTTCCGATACACCTTCCCGTTCTCGAAGTAGCGCTGGGGGAGGTCGCGGTACGACCACGACTGCTGGTCGAAGATCGTCGCGTGACCCGGGCAGTTCATCGGCTTCAGGCCGTACTCCTCGTCGTTGACGTCGAGGAGGAACATGTCGTCTTTGTAGTTCTCGTAGTGGCCGGACTTTTTCCACAGCTCCGTCCGGAACACATGCGGCGTCTCGACCTCCTCGTAGCCGTTCTCGCGGTTCAGCTCGTTCGCGAAGTTCGACAGCTCGCGGAGCACCGTCTTCCCCGGCGGGTGATACAGCGGGAGTCCGGGACCGGTCACCGTCGGGATCGAAAAGAGGTTCATCTCCTGTCCGATCTTCCGGTGATCGCGCTCTTTGGCCTGCTCGCGCAGCTCCAAGTGCTCTTCGAGGTCGGACTCGGAGGCGAACGCGGTCCCGTACACGCGAGTGAGGGTGTCGTTGTCCTCGTCGCCGCGCCAGTAGGCGGCCGACACCTCCAGTAGGGTCGCCGCGCCGATCTCGCCGGTCGAGTCGACGTGCGGCCCCTGACAGAGGTCCCGCCAGCCGTCCTGCACGTAGAAGGTGACCTCCTCGTCGTCGGCCTCCTCCTCCAGTATCTGCCGTTTGTACTCGTTGTCGGCGTAGATCGCTTTGGCGTCCTCGCGCGAGCGGACCTCGCGCTCGATCTCGTAGTCGGCCTCGATGATCGCCTCCATCTCGGCTTCGATCGCGTCGAGGTCGTCCTCGTCGAGGTCGACGTCGGTCACGTCATAGTAGAACCCCTCGTCGGTTGGCGGACCGATGGTGAGCGTCGCCTCGGGGTGGAGCCGCTGGAGCGCCTGCGCGAACACGTGGGCGGCGGAATGGCGCAACACGGTGAGGTACTCGTCGGACTGGTCCGTGACGATCTCGATCTGTGCACCGTCGTGGACCGTCGCGTGCTTTTCGACGAGTTCCCCGTCGATCTTTCCCGCGACGGTGTCGCGGCCGAGTCCGGGGCCGATCTCGTAGGCGACGTCTTCGACCGTCGCCTCTTCCGGCACGTCGAGTTCTGATCCGTCCGGGAGGACGACCGTCACCACGGCCGCGTCGTCGGCCTCCGCATCGGTCTCGCTCATACCTCTCCGAAGCCGGACGAACGGCATAAGTGTGTTCGATCCGCTGTTTCGCCGACCGGGTCGTTAGCCGCGTAACCGCTCGTGCTCGACTTTCATACAGCGGTCCTGCACCACGTCGATCCCCTCTGCCTCCGTCTCGGCTGCCGCCTCGTCGTGACTGATACCGAGTTGGAGCCACATCGTTTCGACGTCACCCCGCGCCGCGTGCCGATCGCGGACGGCCGCGGCGATCTCCGGCACTTCGTCGCTCGGCCGGAACACGTCGACGACGTCGATTTCGGCTTCGATGTCGCCGATCGCGTCGTAGGCGGTCTCGCCGAGCACCTCGTCGGCGAAGGGGTTCACCGGAATCACGCGGTAGCCGTGCCGCTTGAGGTACGCCGGCACCTCGTGGGCGGCCTTACCGGACGTCGTCGAACAGCCGACGACGGCGATCGTGTCGGCATCGAACACGGCATCGAGCGCGGTGTCGTTAGTGATCGGCATGCGTCAGGGTACGCGCTGGGACACCGTAAATCATCTTCCGATCCGGTCTCCGAACCCGCCGCGTCCGCGTTTCAGGCGAGTCGGATCTCGGGTTCGCTGTCTTCTGAAAGCGTGATGACGCCGTCGAAGAGCTGTTTTATCGTGTTCATCGCCTGATCGTCGTGTGCGGTCGAGTCGATACTGAAGAGCCCGAGTCCGTTCACGCTCTGGATTCGACCGGTGAACACGTGAAGAAACCGGAACACGGTCTGTAAGTCCGAGTACATCAAAAGCGTCGACAGCGAGTGTACCATCACGCGGTTTCGGTCAATACCGCGGTCGCTGAACGCCTGTAAGAACTCGGAGAGTTTGATACCGATCCCGGTCATGTCGACGGGCGATGACGCGTATTTGATCCGGTCTGACTCACCCGGATCGCTCACGCCCTGTTGGCGAGTCACGCAGTCGACGACGGCGACGGGTTTGCCTTCGTAGGGCGTCCGCTTCGCGTAGTCTTTCAGCACGCGCTCGCCTCCGTCCTTGGTCGTGACGACGATGGCACCGTCGCCGGCGTCGGTTCCGTCTGCCAACATATCTAACATCAAGGACCGTTTCCCGCTCAGTGGCGGTCCGGTCAACAGAAGATTCGTGCCGAGTTCCACTTCTTCCTCGAAGTGGGGCCTCAGGTCATACATGGGCGCACCTCAGGGACGGCTGAAGAAATTCGGGCCGCTCGTTCGGCTGTGACGCCGTACGACCAAGACACATCTAACTACAGGAACAATCCCCAGTACGAATAATATTCTTTTTGATCGCCAGCGATGACCGGAGCGATCGACACCGCTCGGCTGGAATCCACACAAAATCGCGGGACTTAACACCACCACAGCAAGTACCGAATACAGGGGCGCTTAGCTCAGTCTGGATAGAGTGCTTGGCTTCGGACCAAGCTGTCGCGGGTTCAAATCCTGCAGCGCCCATTCGTTTTTCGAACGGATCACATTCGCAAGACGGCGGTACATCATTTATAAACGGACCGTCGTTCACGCGCTTGATTTCATTCGATTATCGAACGGGGGTCCCTGCTGTCCTGCGATTCGCCAGGATTTACTGGACAGCCCAGGGACATAAATCTCGGTTCTGACCTCGTATACGCGCCAGAAAACAGTATGACTCTCGCGAGAATTACCAAAAATAGATCATTTTCCTAGAGGTCAAACAAGTGGTAGCATATCACAAGCCATCAACAAACAATAAGAGGAATCGTTCGATAGCAGGTGTTGTTCAGTTAGACGACATAGTTTGAAGCGTCCAGCCGCCAAATCCTCAGCTTATGACCGAGAATGTCCCGGATTTTGAACCCGGGGCTCTAGAAGCCTTCATCGAGGAGTACCTACAACTCGATCGGAAGGTTCAGCGGCCCGAGGGCTTGTATTCCGTCCTCTCGGGGCCTCGCGAAAAGCAGTATCAGGACAGCCTTCGGTACTTTCTGGACCCGCAGAAACCCCATGGATTCGACGAAACACTGCTGGAGGCGTTTCTGGAGTGTCTCGGCGTTCACTACCACAATATCCAGGGCCAGCACGTCGAGATGGAGACCGAGGTGCAAATCGGCGACGTCGGCTCAGATGGCCGTATCGACCTAGTCATCTGTGGGGGCAGCGCGCTCAGCGATCACCCACGATGGGCAGTCTTCCTTGAACTGAAGGTAGGCGCCACAGAAGGCCAGAACCAGACACCTGCATACGCCGAGGCCGACCGGTGGAACTTCAGCTGGTTCGACTCCGATGAGGTTGCCGTCGATCGACTGACTAACACTGACTACGCGTACCTCAAGCGTGACAGCGCTGAGGACGCAACCGCCGATAGCTTCCAATCGGTGGCCTGGAAAGACATCGTCGCAACCTTCGACCGCAAACAGGGCTCGTTGTTCGACTACCCCCACCGGAGCGTCGTGCAGTTCACCGATTTCATACAGTCACTTAAGGAGACCGAAAACATGGATTCACCATTCGACGAATCGCAGCTTAGCAAGCGACTCAACCTCTACTTCGAGTACAGCGACCTCATTGAACAAGTGGAGAAGGCAAACAGCCAGTTCGAGAGCGATTTCGAGAACCTCAGCAAGTACCTCCGATCCAACTGGGAGTCTAGACTCCGCGAATCGTATGACTTCGAGGAGTCTCGATGGCTCACCTCACCGTCCAGCAATGCGAAGTGGCAGGGCCTGCTCCCGGCCTATTGGGACCAGGACCCACTCAACAGAACTAGTACGATTCGGCTCTACTTCCGCCACTCGCCGACGACTGACTCCCTCCGGAATCAGACCCTCACCTTCAGACTCCGCCTCCCTCCACATCGAAACGTTCACACGACCCCGCAGGGCGACGGCCAGTCATTCAACGACGTGTTTACTTCCTTAGCGACTACTGAGTATGCAAGCCGACTTGACGACGCGCTCGCGGCGGTAGACATCGATAAGACCCGCCTGGGTAGTGCGTCCACGCTCTGTTCGAAGGAATACCCACTTGACCCGCAGAACCTAGCCGGGTCGTATCTTGAACAACTAGACTCCGCCCTCAGACAGTTTTGCGTCAACAACCCCGACCTTCTGACTGTCCTGAACGAGGTTTTCGAACAATCCTACCAGACAGTCTTCGAAACAGAGCCAGTAGGCGAATTCCTAGGCCCACTTCAGCCCAAGCGATAGCGACCAATCGTAACCCTCAGTCAGTGTGGGTTTCAATCTCGGAAACAGCCCCAAGGGCCTCGATAGCTGTGTCTTCAACAGGATCGTATATCGACATCGTGGCCTGACTCCAGGACCGTGGCACCTCCTCAGTAGCGCTCACCAGCAGATACTCGGTCGCAAGATCGTTGCGGTTGAGCGACTCGTTGTCTACGCGTAACTGGACGCCAATGTAGCCGTCTTCCATAAAGCCTGCAACGAGGTCGCACTGCTGGCGATTGACCCCAACGACTTCACCACGGTAGTGGGTCTCCGCTGCTGTTACAGTGACAAGGTCACCCTGGTTGAGGGTCGAGAGTTGTTCGCCCACCTGTGTCCCCATATTTTCGGTTATTGTATAGGCGGTGTTGAAGATTGGGTGGGCCTGGCTTAGTTACCGAGATCAAGTGGCATGTTCAATATCTCCCGTTTTCCGAGAATTGGTCCTGCCGGCTGATGATACAGTCAACTCTAGCCGGGCGCTTACGGAGGATGGAGTGATGCTTCGTGATGCGGGTAGTGGAGCAATGTACCTATTTGCCCTCACTGAACGTATATGGTAGTAGACTTCTGGTGTGTTGACGTCGTTCGCGATTATAGTTCGACGCACCCATCCTTATTTGACTGTGCTAAATAAGACTCTTTAGAGATGCTGAATACGCTGTCGGATTATGTTTCCCGCGTCAATGGCCGAGTCATGCTCCCCGGCCTACAACGCGAATTTATTTGGACAGAAAATCAGATCACTGCTCTCTTCGATTCGTTCATGCGGGACTACCCTGTCGGCCAAGTAACCCTCTGGGAAGTCCGCGACACAAACGAATACACCACCTACCAGTTCATTGAGCAGCACCTGAGCGGGACCGGCAGGTTTCCCGATGACCTCCGCGACCAAGGTTTCGAACGGACCAACACCCGCATCGAGGAAAACAACGGCTGTGACTATCTTGTCATTGATGGCCAACAGCGCGTGAATTCCGCTTATCTCGGGCTCTGTGGCTCCATCGCAGCGTACACAGGTGGCCGGGGTGGCGAGAAAGACCGGCTACGCCACTGGGAGGAACGGGAATTGTGTCTGAACCTCTTTGGTAGTCCGTCCTATCCTGAAGCAGAGGGTCTCAACCTGGCTGGCAATTACGAGTTTGAATTCCGACCCACTGGAGAACTGAACGGTACTCAGGCAGACAACTACACCATTACCAATGGCACCCACCGGCTTTGGATCCCACTGAGCGAGTTCCTTGACGAGGACCGCGTGCCGCTCAAAGATGCGGAAGCATCAGCTAAAGTGAACAATCTACTCAAGGAGACCGCTATTGATGCGACAGCAGATCAACGAAACATGCTCCAACAAATTGTCACACATGTCTCCACTGACTTCCAACGGAGCGTCTTAGAATACGAATTGCCGAATACTCAGGACACCTACGCCTCGGATGACGTCCACGAAATTTTCAAGCGAATTAATCTGAACGGCTCCCGCCCAAAACCCTACCAGTACGTCCAGTCGCTGTTGATGTCGCACGCTCCGTACGTTGATGACGGCGATTTCCTCCCCCGAGAACGAACCGCTGACTTCGTCGAGCGACTTACAGGTCGTTATCCAGGCTTTGAGGATGCCATCGACATTGAATTTATCACTCGCTGTTTAGTCTATCTTATCAATGAGGATCTTCTCCAGAACACGGTTGAGTCGTTCGAAAAGGACGATGAAATCGAAGAACTTCGGGAGCTGTGGTACGCTAAAGGCGATCTTGGGAACCCACACGGCAGGTTTGAGAAAGCCGTCGACAACGCCTTCGAGACAGTCGAAACGCTCGGCTTCTCGGCATCGACTCTACCGAGTATGCTCACAGTCGCTCTCTTCGCAAAATTCTACTACGAAAACAAGGACGCTGAAGTTTCTGAGCCAAATCAAAGAGCTATCTTCGAATTCCTGGCGAAGGTCACATTATTGCAGTCGCTGACCGGATCACAGGCCCGGGGTATGTCCGTCGAACTATCCCGGATTCATAACAGCGAGGGCGATCTCGAAGTCTTCCCCACTGACGAGTTACTTGACCGGATGGGCGAGGTGATGACCATCGAGCACATCGAGAAAGCAATTCTGGATTCACATAACACATCAACCAGTTCAGCGGGCGTCTTCCGGAGTAAGCAGGTCGCAGCAATTCTTGGTCTGCTTGAAGAATCATACACCGAGCAGAGCGTTGGCCGCTTGGAACTCGACCACATTTACCCAAAATCCAAACAAGACAGCTACGAGGCTGCCGTCGACGATTCCGTCGATGTCCACCGCATCGGCAATCTTCAGCTTCTCGAAAAAGACGTCAATAATTCAAAAGGTGATAAACTGCCGCTAGAATGGTTCGATGAACTCACCGAGGCCGAGATCGAAAAGTACCGCCGCATCAATTGCTTCCCGGACACCGAACCGAACAAAGAAAATTATACAGACTTTGTTGAGGCCCGCGAGGAGCAAATCCGAGACTACCTCGTCGACAAGTACGTAAAACGGCCGACCGACCCAGCAGTTCAGTAAATATGAGCGAGGAGTAAGTGACCATCGAATGCGTCTCTACATCGCTGGAGGTTATCACATAACCCGCCCCGAGAAGCGAATTGAGGCGATTGAAGAAGCTCTTGGTGACGTCGATGTCGTGTTCGTTGAAGCTCCCCGCTCAGATAGTCCGGGTATCAAGGCAGTCATGTGGAATCTATTCTCTGTTCCTGTTCTGGTGATGACGATGTATCTCTGGGTCGGTATTCTAACTGTTTGGGCAGCCTTGGTCGGAAAAGACGACCAACAGGTCGTGACACACCTCTCAGAAGCACACGGGGCTGAAGTCGTTCATACTGATCAGAACGTACACCGATTACTCGTGGAGAGCCGCCATCTGTGGGTTATTGGACACGGAATCGTAGTCTTGCTTGCCGCACTTGCAATACCCGAGTTTGTCGACCGGTTGTTTACGTTCACGACCCTCTGGATGCAGTTGTTAACACTTACTCTATTTACCGGCCTGGGATTGTTCGTTCTCTTCCTTGCCGGTACCCTCCAATCAAGAAACGCCAAGATGGCTCGAGATATTGAACAGTACGCAGTTAGTCACGAAACCGTGACTGCGTGCTTGATTACGGGAGGACACCATGCGTCTGGGATTAAACGCATCCTTGAAGAGAACCCCAATGTCTCCTTGGTTGAGGCTGAGTAGTTCGCTTGAGAGCTATCCTCAGTTTGATAAACCGCTGCTCAGTCGTCTATCGGCGGCCGCAGACTACGCCAGCGCAAATCGATAGTCTGTCCCGACTCCAACTCAACACGGTACATCTGTGAGTCACGCGTGTCTCCAGTCAGTTCCCCAGCGTCGTCACTCAGGAGCTTGGCAACCGTACCGTGTTCCCCGTGTAACTGATAATCTGGGTCTGTTTCGTCCGGGATGTCTATTCGCACCCTATCGCCAACCTCGAATTGTTGCATGTGTTGATTACTAGAGCGTTGTCTGGGAGACTAGTGAGGGACCGCCCTCGTCTTCATCTGTTTGTGTTGGAGCAACAGCCATCCAACAGATGAGTTTGACCTCTTCCTCCCGGATTGGTGGAAGCGGCTCGGGTGCGTCATAGGGTTGGAGTCCGAGGTCGTCTGCTTTCTCATCGATTCTCCGTGCTTTCTCTTCGCCATCTAGTCCCCCATCGCGAACGACCTCTCGCATCTCACGCTCGTACTGCTGTGGCCACGGTGCCCCCAGCGAGTCGATTAACTCCTCCTGCCGGTTCTGGGTCAGGTCTGACGGCCAGTGATCCCGCACGTGTTCGATTGCTTCGCGAAATGCTTTCGGAACGTCTGGCTGGACAGCACGTGGATCGGTCTGTTCCTGCCACTGCTGCCAGATGTCCTCTTTCGCGTCCTCCCACGCACCGTACACGCCCTCTTTGAATTCGTTCGGGAGTTCGCGGTCGGTATCGCGGTCGCAGTCGATCCGCTGGAGGCAGGTGAGCGTGTCGTCGATTATATCGCTTTCATCGTCGTCCGGGACGAACCGCATGAACGATTCTTCTCCCACCCGGGCACAGAAGAAGTAGCCGGGATTCTCGCCGCGGAGTCCAGACCCTGCCGCCCACGGGAGCGACGTGATCTGGTCTTCTCTGTCTTCTAGGCCTTCGCGCAGCTCCTGACGGTACTCCTCACCTGAGTACGCCGCTGCTTGGCCACCACCTTTCTCGTAGACCTCTTCGTCTTCATTGCGAATCGATTCGATGTCCTCGACCCGGTCAGAGAAGTTCTGCTGCATCGTGTTCATGTCCGGGATGACCTGGCTGTCAAGGCCAACGGATCGGGCCGCCTGGGTTACCTTCTGACGAACCCGAAGTTCGAGTTCGAGCAGGTCGTCAAGGCGGTCTTCGGGGAAGAACGTCATTGGGAATATCTCGGGGTGTGGGGAGTTGATGCGATCGATTCGACCGTTTCGCTGGACGACACGCATCGGGTTCCACGGCAGGTCGTAATTGATGACGTTCCGGGCCTGCTGGAGGTTGACCCCCTGGCCAAGTACGTCGGTCGTGACGAGGATGTCGTACTGGTCTTCGACGCCTGCCGGCGCATCTGCCGAGTCGGGAGCGAAGCCGTGAACCGCGTCTTCTCTCGTTATTCCCCGTACTGAACCGTTACCTGTGACGCCAGCGATTCGGCCCTCGTAGCAGGCGAGCGTCTCGTCGTTCTGGACGCGCTCTTCCAAGTAGTCCAGAATCCAATCGACCGTGTCAGCGTAGTAGGAGAAGATGACCACCTTCCGATTCTGCCGGAACGCTTCTTCCTTCTCGAGCTCAGGGTCTGTCTCGGCATCTTCTTCGGCGTCCTCGGCGATGCCGATGAGCGTCTCGCCTAAGGTATCGAGTTTTTCGTCGTCGTCCTGTGTGACGACGCTCACGCGCTCGTACCAGCCCTGTAGGATCTCTAAGTCGGTTTCGAGGTCTTGGCGGAACTCTTCGACTTCCGCTTCCGTCGCACCGAGGTTGTATACTGTATTCTCGTCGGCTTGATCGAAGGCGTCGTCAAGCACCTCGTCACTGTCGGCTTCGACCCACTCATCTATAGCGTCCGGCTTGGGGAACATCCCGTTGTCGAGCAGATCCAGTGCAGCGCGGTTCTGGTTGATCATTCGATCCAGCGTGTTGGCGAACGCTTTGCTTGAGGACTCAAAGCGTTTCAGTAGCCCAGTTCTGAGCAGCCCGACGAGGGACAGTTCCGAGGCGTCTTCTTCGCCCTCAAGGTAGTACGACGGTCGGTATCGGGCGAGTGTGAGGTCTGACTCGTCGCGATCTCCAGCTGCTAACCCTTCTGCGACGTCGTCGAAGAACGCGTCCCCGAATGTGTCGCTGAAGTCGTAATCGATACGGCGCGGTTTGGACTCGGGGAACGTGATCCTGACTTCACCGCCCTCGCCGTCAGGGAGGGTCGCATTTTCGTAGTGGTCCCGAATAAACCGTCGAGTCCGGCGAACGGTCGTCTCATCGAGGACGTCGAACAGGAGGTCAGGACTCAGATCAGACGGGTCCTCGGACTGCGCATGCTTGAACCGGTCACGCAGTGACCGAATTCCTTCCGAGGCGAACGCTGCATCGTTCTTAATGAAGTAGTACAGGAGGTAGTAGAGGTCCCACAGCGAGTTGTTCACCGGCGTCGCTGTGAGCATCACGATGTCCTTCGGCGGGTCGTCGCGCAGGAGCTGTCTGAGCGCGTCGGCCTGTTGTGTGCCGGGGTTCCGGAAGGCGTGGGCCTCGTCGATGATTACGAGCTGGTACTCTTCCTTGTCCAGGTCCAAGTACGCGCGGTCGCCGCCGAGTTGGCGCTCGTTCCGGAGTTCTGAGTACGAGAGCGTCTCGAACTGGACGCCCCACTCAGGGGCTTTCGATGCCCACATCCCGTCCCGCAGGTAGGCAGGTGCCACCACCAGCGCTCGCTGGCGGTTTTCGTTGACCGTCTTCTCAAGCAGCTTCCCAGCGATGTACGTCTTCCCGAGGCCGACCTCGTCTGCGACGACCACGCCGTTGTGTTCGTCAAGGAACCGTTCGGCTCGGCGAACCCCGTCCTGCTGGAAGTTGGTGAGGTTGATCGCGCCGTCGTCCTCGGCTTCCTCCTCGAGTTCGTCGCCGTAGCGTTCGTAGAGGACGCGCAGGTAGATGAGGTACGGGTCATACGGTTCGAACCGCTCCTCGTAGATCGACGCTAAGTCATAGGGCTCGGCTTCGGCCCAGATGTCCTCGAACCACTCGTTGACCTGTCCTGTCACAGAGGGGCTGTACTGGCCGACGTTCAACTCCATGTTCGACGTCAGGCCCGCACCCGTGAAGTTGGAGGAACCGACCAGAGTACCCTGGTCGTGCGAGAAGAGATACGCCTTCCCGTGGAGGAACCGTTCTTCGTAGCGCCTGACTTTGACGTCGTCGCTCCTGAGGAAGTTGACGAGTTGCTGTAGACGGCTGTCGATTCGTCGAGAGAACCCTAACAGGTCCCGGTCCTGGTCGAGGTTCCGATCCAGAGTCTTGAGCGATTCCTCGAGGCGCTTCTGGTTGTAGTCCTCACCACGCGGCTCGCCCGGCTGGCGCCAACGCTCGGTGTCTTTCTGGTCCGGCTGTGCCCCAAGCAGGAGACGGACCTCGCCGACCTGGTCGAGGGCGTCGGCTACCTCGAAGTAGCCACGGGGATTGAAGTAGCCCGTCGCGATGTCCAGGTTGGGCTCGGGCCCCATCTTCTCCCGCAGGTCGTCGATGTACTCGTTGATGGCCACGGCAAGGGTGTTCCCCTCCCGATTGTCGATAAACTCTGGCCTGGTCATTCTTCACTCTCCAGTCGTTCAGCCCACTCGTCGTAGTGTTCCAGTACCGCGTCCAACCGGGATTCGTGGTCCCAGTTGTCGTGGAACGTCTCGAAGATAATCTGGAGGTTCTCGCGGCTCAGGCCGTAGAGGTGGGCGACGACGGCGTCGAGTTCATGGATCTTCTCCTGTTTCTCGTCTTCGTCCAGCGGACCGTAGTCGACACCGACCTCGTCGGCCCAGTCGGCGTAGCGGTTGTCAACGGCGGCAAGACGACCCGAAAGTTCGACAGCGCGCTGGCGAAGATTGGAATCGCGGCCAGGGCGTGGAATGGGGATACCGTTGAAAATGTAGTAGTCTAGGTGCTTTTCGACGAAGCGGCGAGCATACCAGTCTGTCGGGATCGAGGAGAGTACCCCGATCAGATAGGCCTCGTCCTGTTCTTCACCTCGTGCCCAGAGAACGATAGGATCTGCATCCCTCATGAACACTTTCGGTGGGATGAGCGAGGCACGGACCGTTCGACTATCGGTCGCTCTTGTCACCCGCCTGAATCCGATTGTGGGTCGGAAACACGGGAGTTCACGGTTCGTATCTGGCCACTTTCGACTTCGGCTTCGCTTGTCCTCAAGGTATTCGACGAGATCATCTCGGTCACCCCAACCATAGTAGGAACCCGTGTCTGGTTCCCAGACGTCGAACGACTCTCCTTTGTAGACTGGCCAGACCTCATTATCGGTGTCCTCGGGTGATTCGATGGAAAGACAATCACTGGATGTGATTCCTGTCCGATAGGGGACTACGTCCCAGTCTCCCTCATCAGCTATCAGCCGAGGAGATTCCTGCAATTGGCCAAAGGCACTGACAGACCCATCTTCTGGGGGAAGTAATGGGAAGGCACAAACATCAGTCCACGAGTTGACTTCTTCGACTGTGAACCGGTATGGTTCCGATTCCACGCCTTCATCAAACTCTTTAGGGTCTGCGAAGGGGCCACGTATTGGGACCGTTTCCTCCGCACCCGGCTTGGATTTTCGGATTGCGGTCAAGCCAATAGTGTAGCGGGGTTCCATTTGGAACGCCCAACGTGCTTTATTCTTGACGAACGTCACGTCCTCGAAGGTCCCGTTCTCTAAGGTTTCTCTACGGAATGCTTCCGATCCCTTGGCCATGAAGGCCTCACGAGGGAGCACTAGTCCCATCTCACCGTTTTCCGAAAGAACGTCCCAGAAGCGCCAAGAGAACGCTTGATACATATCTGGGTCTCCAGAACCCAACCCTTCGTATGGACCATTAGTGAGGATGGTGGCTCGTTTCTCGGCTTCCAACTGCCTCTGTCTAAGGTCGGTGACGAGATCGGGACGTTCTTCCTCCAGTTCCTCAATTCGGTTGTCTCGTTCTCTTTGTGTTAGGCCTCGCAATCCAGGGTAGTGTCGAGACCAGAATGCGTGACGTTCAACTTTTGCTTTCTCCCAAGGGGGATTTCCAACGACTACGTCGAACCCTGTGCCGGATTCACTACCGAATACCTCGGGAAAAGCAGTCGGGAAGTGTAGTGGGTTCGTACTTTCCAGAGCATCTTGTGCCATTCCGTACTCGTCGCTGTCGAGAAGATTCACACCATCGTCGTTGACCACCTCGGGATCAATTTCATCGTCAATTCGTGAGGCTGCCAGAATATCGAATGCCGCTCGGGTCTCCTCAAGCTGCTCCTGAATCTTTTCCCGCGTTTCCCGAGCTTCAGCAACCTGCTGGGCGTCAGCGTCCGCAAAGCTTCCCAGCTCGTCAATGGCATCCTCAATGTCGTTCATCACGCTGGAGCCACCCATGAACATCCCCAGATTTGTCTGGTCGACGTCGAGGATGTCGCTCACCTCGTCCAGTGTACCGATTCCTGCCAGAGAGTCGCCCGTGGTAAGGTTGTAGTCGAGGAATGCCAGCGGGAGTCCCGGAACGAACGTATGTACCCACAGCGAGAGACGCGCCAGTTCTGTAGAGAGGTCGTTTACGTCGACGCCGTAGATACACCGACGAGCGACCTGCCGTCGCAAAAGCTGGCTACGCTCAACTTCGGGCATTTCCTCACTGCTCTCGAAGGCATCCTCGGCGGCGTCACGTAGACGGTCAAGTTCCTCTTCGACCTGCGGGAGGTGGACATCGTCCCGAGTGAGGTACTTCATCAGGCGGTTCTCGATGCGGTCGACAGCACCAACGAGGAAGTGTCCCGATCCCATCGCGATGTCGGAAACTCGGAAGTCGAAGAAGGCCTTCGCGGCTGCCGTACGACCTTCCTCCTCACGCAGTCGATCCAGGCGTTCGAGATGATCGTCTAGCGCCGGTTCGAGTGAGTGGTCGAGAATATGCTCGACGAACCGAGTCTTCGTGTAGTACGTGCCGGTGGCTTTCCGCTCACCAGACTGGCCGTGGAGATACACTTCACCCTCTTCGACGACGATGTCCTCGTCGTTCTCGCCTAACTGCTGCTGGCCTGTGGGGTCGACCGGCGTGTAGTGTCCCTCCTCGTCGACGGTTAGGTCCTGATCGGCGAGTGAGAGTTCAGACTCGAGCAGTCCCTCGTAGATGACGCCGAACTCCCGGACACCAATGTTGCGGAAGTCGATCGGCCCCTCAATGTCGTCGGCCTCGGACTCGTCGATGAGCAGGTTCGCCAATACAGGCCCGAACTGTTTGTCGGTCAGTTCGATCTCGGCCAGTTTAGCCCCCGCTTCTGAGATGTCCTCGTCAGAGGAGAGCAGCCGCCCGTTGTACTCGGGCAGACTCCACTCTGAGTGGCCGTCGTGAATAGATCGGGAGAGTTCCATCACATCGTCCCAGTGTGCCGTCGACTGCTCATCGAACTCAATCCCCTCCTGCCGAAGGTCATGAAGTTCGTGCGCCTTTGCCTTCAGTGAACGGCGCTCGTACCGAGGATTATGCCGCGGGAGGAACCCTTCGTCCTCAGCGTATGCGATGAACAGAAGCCGGTAGAGCTTGATCAGCGCCATCCGGTAGGTCTCGTCTAGTTCGTCTTTCGTCGGATCCTCGAGGTCGCGAGCGTCGGCGATGGCCTCAGCAAGGTCGGGAATGACGTCGTCGTAGATTCGCTCTCGAAGGCGTTGACCCAACTCAGCAGCATAATCCTTCGAATCGGCCATGATCTCGTGGAGCGACCCCTCGTCTTGGAGAGCGCCCGACGAGAACAGCAGTGGTAGGTACCCGGCGTTGTCGTCAGTAAGGAGATCGGTATTGACCTCAACGAAGGTGTCCGTCCGGCCACGAGAGCCGAACCCAGCGTCGGGGTTTGTCGTGTAGAGTCGTAGACGGCTCTCTGAACTAGCGATGACGTAGTCCAGGTTCTTTTTGTCTGCTTCGCTGAGCGCGTACGAAATCGGCGTCTGACCAGTGAAGCGGTCC
Source organism: Halorubrum sp. BV1 (assembly GCF_000746205.1). Lineage (NCBI taxonomy): Archaea > Methanobacteriati > Methanobacteriota > Halobacteria > Halobacteriales > Haloferacaceae > Halorubrum > Halorubrum sp. BV1. The sequence goes on along the minus strand of NZ_JQKV01000001.1, from coordinate 574,895 downwards.
TGTGCGTGGTCGAATGATTCGTCCTCGTTCAGGAAGACGGCAACCGCCTGTTCTCGACTGTCGCTGGTGTCCTTGAGGATGTAGCTATGATCCTGAAGGCGCTCAATCTCGTAGCCGAGACCCTCAACCAAGTCTCGACCTTCTTCATCCAGCAGCCCTTCAGCTTGGCCGACTGCTTCGTTCCAGTCGTCACGGTCGGGCACACCGGTTTTCAGTTCGTGTGTCGAGAGAAGACCCTGATTACGGAGACCGACCAGCTCTTCGTCGATCTGGGCTAAGACGGCGCTGAGGAAGCGCTGTGCAGCGTGGTGGTCGGGCCGGTCGAGTGCAGATTCACAGATCCTCTCTACCTGCGAGGGCTCGAGGTCGCGCTTGACATCCGGGTCCTCGCCCGCAGGGCCGATGATGTCGACTGTCTGGCCGCCATCTCGAAGCACAACAACCAAGATCGGGTTGATGCGCTGGTTCCGACGGTCGGTGTAGAGTCGCTGAAGCCAACTCTTCTGGGGGCGATCATCACGTTCTGTGACGACGATTTCGAGGCCGTTGGATCCCTCTCCAAGATAAAGGTCACAGTCGGCACCCACGCGGTCCGATGTCCATGGGCGTGGTGTTTCCGACTCAAGGAAATCGACAGGCATTGACAAGAACCATTTTCCGTCGGCGTATTATTCTTTGGTAGTCTTCCGGGGGAAATTCCGATAGTACCTCAAAAGAAACTGGATGACATAATCGAGAGAATAGTTTCTATCCCGATTGTTAGACGGATAGGGTTTATCGGCACCAAGCCGAATATTCCATCTTGTGCAAAGGTCAGAACCAGAAGCGGGAGATCACCCTGCCGAGGCGATCGAAACGATTCGGGTCGATTCAGAAACAATCGTAGAGGCATACGAACGAAATCTCGATAGGGCAGACCTCAACCATACTGTCGTGATTCGGGTCCTGCCGGCGTTCACTTCGTCCGTTTCAGGCGAACTCTACACTATTCAGTCCGGCAACTCCTACCCGTCTGAGATGTCACCGAAACCGCTGCACATCGAACCAGTAGCATTCATTGAGGCGCGCGGTGAGAATTTAGTTAGCTTCCCAGCTGCTGAGGATGAAGAAGCGAGGGAAGTGTGGCGGAGCGACGTCAAATCCTCACTAAAAGAGGAAGTCGATGTCGAAGTCGGCACGGTGTCTGTCAGTCTGAAAACGGATTATCAGTCGCTGGGCTAGCCGAGCAGATTTCCACGGCTCAAAACCGGAGTATTAACTCTCTTCTTTCGAGAGTAGCGGACGAATAAAAGACTGTGCAATCAGACCCGTGTGAGGGCGGTGTAGCCCTCGCCGTCTGCGAGTTCGTACAGGCGGTCAAGGTCTGGATCCGGTGCTTCAACTCTCGCTTCATACTCGCCGTCTCCCCAAGCGGCACCCAGAACCGGCCGCACCATCGCGCGCATGTGCTCTTTTTTGTCTGGATCGAGCGCTTCGATTTGATGTTTGTCTTTGATTCGACTTACGTCGTGTTTCCACCCCTCGTAGGGCTGTTGGACATCGACGCTGACACGCGTGCCGTCCGAGTGGGCTAAAAGGTCAACAATCCCGCGATGACTGTCAAGCAGCGTGTGCTTAACAACCTCGGTTGCGCTGAACGCGTAGGAATCAACGAGGTCGGTGACCGCTGCTTCCGGGATGTCGGTTGACACTTCGATTTCCTCGAGACTCTCTTCGAGGTCGGTACTGGACACGAGGTCCGTTCTCGAGCCAATTGAGGCGACGCCCGGTCGTTCGGTGGTTATCGCTTGGACCTTGACGTAGCGGCTGTCTGGAGTTCCCTGCGTGTAGCGCTTGCCTCTGATGTAGAGGTCGACGTCGGTGTCTACGTACCAGTCGCCGGCCTGCGTGAGGTCAGACAGATCCACGACGAGATCGTCTCCCCGTTGAACCGGGATCAGACCCTGGATCTTGTACTGTGGCGCATTCGGGTGGCTGTACTCGGTCTCGGTAGCGTCAAGCTCGACCGGCAGCTGGAGGGCCGCTCCATCATTATGCGAGGGCCGATCGTCAGCTGGGGCCGATGAGTTTTGGGAGCTCATCGCAGGTGGAGATACTGGTTCGTTTAATAAATATCCTAGCCCACTGACAAGTTATCAGTATTATTTAGATTGTGGGAGAAACAGACAGAAGAGGCGCTCAAACGCCACACAATATGGCTATATGAAAACCTATAGGAATCAATTTAGGAGCGTCTATAGGTTCTTCGTCGCCTGATCACTCACCGCTTCGCGCGTTGCCTCCACGACCTCCGGCGACGCAGTTCGGAGTCCCAGTCGAAGTGCGAGCCGAATGACTTCGCTTCGATCAACGTCCCCCTCGTCCACGCCGAGTTCGTCTTGGAGACTATGACCGAGTTCTTCCAGTTGGTCGGGATGATTCTCCAGTGCCCGTACCAGCGCTGCCATCGGGCCGTCCCAAACGCTGATGACCTTCTGCTCTTCGCCCTCCTCGATTCTCTCGAGTTCTTCGAGGATCGCGGTCTTGAGGGCATGGCGGCTTTGCTCGTCGCTCGCCTCGTCTAATCTGTCCCCCTGGCTGGTCTGCTGTTTCAACTCTTCAATTTCGTCGTCCATGATCAGTCCTCACTGACGCGCTCGACGAGCGCTTCAGCATTGGTCCGGTATGCCTCACGTGCTTCTCGCGCCGTTCCACTTGGGTTCTCTAATGCGAAGATTGACTGCCCCTGTTCAGTCGCGTTCCGGATGTCCTGCGAAGAAGGGACGTACTCTGGCGCGATGGCGTCGGGGTACTCCTCTTGGTAGGCATCCTGGTACTCGCCAGCGAGTTTCGTGCGTGAGTCGACTCTATTCGGGAGAACCATCGCCAAGTCGACGTTGACGTCGAAGTTGGCCTCGACCTTCGCGAGATCGTCACGTAACGCGCCAACCTGTTCGGCCTCGAACGGCCCCATCTCGACGGGAGCAAGCACGTTCTGTGCCGCCCAGAGCCCGTTGTAGGTCACGTTCGTCGTCATGCCTGGTAGGTCGATCAGTACGGCGTCGTAGCCGAGCTGGTCGATGTAGTCGTCAAGGAAGTGCTTGAACCGGGAGTACCGGTCGGAAGCGTCGTCGATGTTCGCAAGTTCCGCGTCGAGCGTATCCAATCCGGGGTGCGCCGGGATCAGGTCAACGCCCTCCTCGGCCTGTACGATGAGTTCCTCGACAGCCTCATCGCCGAGCTTTTCGACGATTGTTTCCCAGGCGTCGTCGAAGACTGTCGAGATGTTCGGCCAGGCGTCGTCGTCCTCAATGCTGGTTTGTACATCTTCCCAGACGCCGAATGCCTTTGCGAGGTCACCCTGTTTGCCGGCGAGGTCAATGAGCAGGACTTCATGCCCCTGCTCAGCGAGTGCAACGCCGAGATGAGCGATGCTAGTTGTTTTCCCAGTACCGCCTTTATCGAGGAAGCTGGCTACTCTTGCGCTCATTTATGACTCTCTATATGCTCAGATATATAGAAGCCTATAGGATAAACCCTAGTCAGACATACCTAAGAAATTCATCAGGGATTGGTGTCTATCTCATAATCACTCAGGGTCTGGTTGACTCCCGAGATGGGAACTACTCCTTCGAAAGGTAGGGTTCGAGACCGTCGAAGAAGTCACGAATATTGTACTGGAACTTCTCTGAGGGGGTGAATGACGTTTTTACTTGATCTGATTGTCCATTTGCGTCCTTCTTCCCCAGTTCCAAGAGATAGCCGTTGTCAGGAGTGGAAACGACTTTCAGCCACGCCGTCACGGGGTCGTCGTAAGCTTTGAGCCAGCAGACCTCCTGATCCTGCCATTCGCCCTCGGTCTGGTCTTTTTCGAGGGCTGAGCTGACCACTTCGGGGACGTTCTGAAGGCTGTCGACGTCTCCCTCACTAAGCGGAACGTGGACGAACTCAGGCCGTTCTCCCTTCTTCCCTTTACTCAGCTTCAAGTAGAACCCGCCGGCCGGCGCTTCAGCAAATTGTAAGGACCGTTTCGTCGGCTGACGTGGCGTACTCAGCCATACTTGCCGATGAGTCGTCCAAGACCTGTTTGATCGCTGGCGCTGCCCTCGTTCGAACGCCTCACGAATCGACGGCTGGTGGTGGTCTAAGTAGTCCGGAGGAAGCGAAACCTGGATTTCAGGAGTAGAGGGCTCATCCATGACTGGCCACGAAAGCCCGTCGTATCCACGAAGCTGAGGAAGAGCCTTCGGCCAGACCGGCTGAACGTGATCGATGGCGACGTCGTAATCGGAATAATGCTGTTCGGAAAGCCAGAGGACGCTGAATCCCTCGTCGTAGTAATCCTGGTCAGTCGCGAAGAGGTCCTTCGAATTATTCCGATGCTGAACTTCGACGGCAATTCCCTTCCCGAGCGGTTGACGCGGCTCTGGAAATTCGACGAGAACATCTGCTCTACGAGGGCCGACTGGTTTCTCGATACTGACGTCCGCGTCTGGGTAAGTGGTTACGAGCTTGGAGAAGGCGATTGCCTTCATTCGCAGGTGCGGAATCGACTCACCGCGGCACTCATCGTTGGTCTGATGGCGGAAGTGTCGGGCGACGAAGCCGCCACGTCGCCGGTGTTCAGCGACGACACTCATCGCGTCGTCGCAAACCGGACAGACGAGTGAATCAGCAGATTTGGCTTCGTGAGGGAGGACACGTTCGCCATTGTGGGTCGCTGTGAAGGGCATGATTGCGGGGGCCTGAACCGACCTTGATGGATGATAGCTATCCAACTATTATTATTATTGTACGGCTCTGATGGCAGACTCGGTCTGTATCAGTTAGTATACATTAATCTACTGGTCGTGAGCTACCGGAGGGAACGGGCGGTCTAAGAGCCGAAGGGAGGAACATGGGATTTCAGCCGAGCTTTTGCCAGCAAGGGACCGAAAGTTCCGAATCAAGCAAATGGTCGGTGGGCATATCTAATCACCTTACATCATGCTCCCATATTCGACATCACGGACTCTACAAGCCCCTGCGAAGGAATATTGTAACGAGTGGTGATTGCTTGGGCACTAATTTCTTCTGAGTGTTTCGCGTGACAGCCGATCAAGTTCTCGACAGCGTTCATCAACCACCCTGGATCTTTGTCTGGTCGCGCACCGCCAGCATGGACATCATCGTGACACTCCCGACAGAGGTAACACCCGGCTTTGTTCTCCCCATATCGCCAATGGTGAAAATCCAATCCGGCGTCGGGAAGCTCGCCACACAGCTGGCATGCGTCCGGCGGTTCTCGGAACGTAGATTCCGGAATTCGCTCATTCGGTTCTAACCCCGCTTGACGAATTGCCTCATTCCAACTCCCGAACCGCTTTAGATAACTTCGACCGTAATACTCTCCCCGGTCATCCATCTGTTCTTTCGTCGGGGTTCGATTAAGTTCCCTAGCAAGCCGCCTAATCTCATTCAATAAATCATCCGTCGGCACTTTCCTCGGCTGATTCAGTTCCAACCCAGCCTCACGAAGAGCATCATTCCACCCCCCAAACTCATTTTGATACTGCGATGCCCAATACTCCCCTTGATCATTCATCTCAACGCTCGTCGGGGTTTCACCGAGTTCCTCCGCAAGTCGATGAAGGGCATCAAGCAGATCCTCTCGCGTAACCCCTCCCATACTGTTACCCAATCAACACCCTACCAAATCATTACTTTGATTTCGAAAATGACCTTTGGCTGTCCTATTCGATGTACTTGGAATAGACAAAATTTTGATGTATCCTAGTATGCTGTTGAAGCGGTTAGTTCGAGGTAACCGCCAGATGTCGACCGGAGCGGATCCCGGACTTATTGAGAACTCTCGAACCTGTCGGAATACTCCCCCTGCCGGGTCTTTGTATTCGTTTTGAACCCGCGAAACCGAACACCAGGAGGGTCATGATACTCCTCGCGAAGGTCGTACCAGTACCGATTATCTTCCTGATAGAGGCAGAGCACCCAGTCTTCTTTCTTCCCGAGTTTCGTTGGGACTTTTGCCATACTGTATGGACGCTGCTTGAGCTGCTCGATCAGAATGTTTTCGAGACTTCTAACGTCATCAGGGGTGAAAAAGAGGTATTTACCTGCTTCGTGCGTATCAGCGTCACTTTCCGGTCGTTCATGCTCGGTATCGTACTTACTGAAATATTGGACCCACCCTCCGGCAGTCACACGATTAATCTTCTCAGGGAGTTCAGTGTGCTCGCTGAGTGAGTCTGGTCGTATTTCCTCGCGATATGAAATACAGTCAGTGACGTACTCTAACGCACGCTGCCGATATTCGGCTGACGGCTCCTCAGGAATGTCTTCCTCGGGAAGATACTGTGTTAGCCGATCGAACACTTCTACCGGGAGCTCTGATTCGAGCGTTTCCTGAAGCATGAGGAGTCCCCCGTCACTCTCCACACCCGGTTGTGAGTGAAGATTAGTTACGCCCGCAGCTGGCTCTGGAGGTCGATTATTCATACTACTGAATCGTGATTGACACCAAAATAAGGTGACGCCTCGAAGACGAGCGATCCTTACGATTCAGTTGGTAGAAGTCTACAGTGGAATGTTACTCGGGACTCGTTCTGAAGTTTGATCGATGATCGCGTCGACGAGGTCTTCGTGCTGGATGGTGTCACCACCACGCTCGACGGCCCGCCGCGCTGCCTCGTCAATCGTGATGGCGATTTCAGCCCCGTTCCACTTCTCGGTGTTCTCCACGCACCACGTGAGGTCGTCATCACTCACGGTGTTCGGTCGGCCCTCAAGGTGAGTGCGGAAAATCTCACGCCGAGTTTCGGCGCCGGGGATGCCGATGTGGAACTCTCTGTCGAACCGGCCTGCTCGGACGGCCGCTTCGTCAAGTCGTTCGCGACGATTCGTCGCAGCGACGACGTAGACGTTCTGCTGCCCGGACTCCTCGAGGAAGGTGAGAAACTCGTTGACAACCTTCTGGTCCTCGTGGTGGGCGTTTGCTATGTCGCGAGAGCCGAGAACGACGTCGACCTCGTCGATGAAGATGACAGCGTGACCGTACTGCTCTGCGATTTCTCGAGCTTCAGTGAATAGGTCACGAACGCGTTCCGCGCTCTCGTTGACGAAGCGACTTTGAACGATCGAGGGTGTGATTTTGACAAAGGGGTACCCGATTTCACCGACGAGGGCTTCGGTCAGGTACGTCTTCCCTGTTCCAGGCGGGCCGTAGAGCAATACGTTCGGGACCGTGACGTTGAGGCGAGCGTACTCTTCGCGATTCTCAATTAACGGCCGGACGACTAGCCGCTCGAGCTGTTCTTTGATGCTGTCTAGTCCCCCGACATCGTCGAACGATCTGGACGAGGGCGACTGCCATGGGAAGCAGGTTGATTCTGTCTCTGCACTGTCTCCGGTTGTTTGGTCGTTGGAATCGTCGTTGATTTTGCTCATAAGCTGTTTTGAAGAGCGAAAGAGGGGAACGTCAGTCCTTGAGCCCACGCATCAGGGTGTCGTCGTGGATGACGCTATGGATGTCTTCGTTGGAGAGGGCTTGGCTGATGATCCGTTGGATCTCGTCAATACGGTAGGGGAGGTTGAACCGCTCTTGCAGATGTTCGATCTGGCTGTCGGCCTGGGACGGGCAGTCAGCCTCTAGGTCGCGAATCGCCAGCCTGGGCAGCTGGAGACAGTGCTTACCGTAGAGACCGAGCTTGCGTGCGCGCCAGTCCTGTCGAGAGTCAGTTTTCCCGCCGGAGATCGCGTCGTGGCAGTTTCGACAGAGCACGACGCCATGTTCATCCTGAACAACTGGATCCTCAGCACCCCCATCGGTTTCGAAGTGAGGGCGACACCAGTGGTGGAAGTCAGGACCGCCGTTGTTGAGTTCGTGGTAGGCACGACGACAGAGCGGACAATGGAGCGACCAGTCCCAGTCGAATTTGTCAGCTTGGCCGTTGTACTCAGAGATGAATTCGTCCTTGCGTGGATGGCGATCGGACGTCTGGATACCGCGCCAGTAATGGCGTTCCCAGTATGCCTGGGTCACGACGGCGAGTTGGTTGAGCGAGATGGTTTCTGCATGGTCGGCGGCGACGCAGACGACGCTCCAACGCCGAAGATCGTCGACGCCGCAGTTCTCGCAGCTCTCCTTGAAGCGCCACAGGTGGGCGGGAATGCCATCGTCGTAGCGCTTCACTTCGCTACTACAGTCTGGGCAGAGTATCGAGATTGCCCGGTTTGTCGGGAGAGCGTGCGTGTTTTCGACCGCGTCTTCGAGGACGCGTAGTTCGGTTGAAGCGACCGCTGGTGGGTCGCTCTCGATGAAGTCGTGAACGGGTTCGGGCCGTTCAAGTATCTCTGTTACGTCTCTTGGCATGGGCTTTCACCTTGGCTGGTGACCAGCCCAGGGCCGGTGCTGCTACACCGGTCCGCTTCTACTGACGACGAGCGCCAGCAGGCGGCGTCCCCTGAGCTATGTCAGGGTAGGATGGTAATCGTAAAAAGTGGTTGTAAATTGGCTCAGTGAGTTCTCAGTCTTGGTCACCCAGAATCCAGAGTGCTTGGTCGATCTCGCGTAGGCTGAAACTCCCTTCTAGGTCGTCCCGTAATCGCTTGCAAATCTCGACGTACGCAGGGTAGTGTTTTCGAGAGGCTTCCTCCCGTTCTGTCCAACGGTACTCATCATCGGCGGATTGCTTGAGGGCCAGAAGGGCACGTTCGTCCATAACGGTGTGCTCGTCAGGCTGCCAGAAGGTGAGTATCACAGAGGCCATAGCTGCGTCAACGCCGTCTAAACAGGTGAGGACGCCAATCTGATCTCGCAGGATGGTTTCCGTTTCTCCTTCCGGCATCTCGGTTCCCCAGTCGAATGCGGTTTGGGTTACACGCCTGACTCTGTTTTGAGAATTCTTTTTCGCATAATTCGACCAGAGGCCAGGCCATTTCCAGCGCGTCAGGAGTTTGAAATCGTCACGGGCGTCGATACAGCTGTCTTCTTGAAATCGGACTGGGAACCGACGTAGCATCTCTTGTTCTTCGGTCCATCGATTCTCAACGTCTAATTCGAGTGGTCTCCGCTCTTTTTCGCCCTCGCGGTACCGCTGACAACTGTCTCTGATTAGGTGAGAGGTGAAGTCTATGGGCATCGGCTATTAGATTCGTGTCAGCTTTCGTTAAGCATGTATGCGAACGCTTCGAAGGTATTCTGGCCCTCCTCAGTCGCCTCCACGTATTTATTCCGCCCTTTCTTGTACGTCTCTACGTATCGATCCTCTCGAAGCGAGTCAAGCAAGTGCGAGTCCAGCAAACGGTACAAGCCGCGTGTGTCGTCTCCTTCGTGCTCGGCGAGCGGATCGATTCCTGCGGCGACAGCGAACTCGATGCAATCTTGCTTGGTCACCGGTCCTTCTTCGACTACATACTGAAGTAACCGGAGAGGGTCGCGAGACGGCGCTTGAATCGGGTACGTCGGTAGTCGCGAGATGCTCGTTACGTTTTTCGCCACTGGATCCTCCTTGTCTTGCCCGTACTCAGAGGCACTCACGTAGATCGGTTCGGCGCCGCCCGTAACCATACAGGCGATCATGCCTGCAATCGCCGTGACCTTCCCTCCCGAAGCGAGATTGACGTAGACCTCGTGTTCTTGATTCGCTTGGATGAGCTCGGCGACCGTTCGCAGGGTATCATACAAGTCGAAGATGTTGCAGACGTTGTCGTCGTCAACGCTAATCCCAGCTGCCGCCAAATCTCCATGAATATCCTCATAATAGCCGGGGCGTTCATCGGGATCGTCCCCTTCGTGGTAGATGAGATACACGCGGTCTGCACGCATACGAATCGCTGGGACAGTGACGCGTTCGTACTCGTAACCCAACGGAACGATGTGGACGCGGTCGGAAACGTTCAGGCCTTCAAAAGAGACCGATTCATCGCCTGATCGCGAATTTTGGCTGTCTGCGGACATTGGCGTAGTGCCCTCGTCGCTGCTCATAATCGTCTTTTAGCGTGGTATTTTATGAATAATGCGGTTATTTCGGTAATGTCGATACAATACGCTATATCAGTAACAATGCTATTTTGTCAGCGTAGTGCTTATTGGGTTCTGTTCCCATCCCCCAGTTAGTAGATGGAAGGAACGCAGGCGACGTTCGGCTCTTATAGCTCCCCGCGGGTCGCAGTGGATGCCGCGTCGATAACCGGGATTATCGACTTCGTCTCCTGGTATAATGACAAACCCGCACTCAAATTCGCCCAACCGGGCGTCCCGATTCACCAACGCCCAGACCTCCCGTTATCCGAACTCGTGGGGACAGAAGTTCGAGTAACGATCTCCGAAGACCAATACTGTACGCAGTGCGGCGAAGTTACCAATAATTCCCCCTGCGCCGACTGTACAGGAGAACCGCCGCACGCGACATGCGTGATGCACCCTGCGACCCATTGCGAGTACAAAGGCTGTCCCTACCCAGACTACAAGCAGCGGTCATGCTCGCATACGCATCTCGTCTACCTCGCGGCGACCGACCGGATCAAGGTCGGTATTTGTCGGGAGTCTCGAGTTCGTTGTCGCTGGGCCGAACAAGGTGCCTCCCACGCGATCCCGCTCGCTCGTGCGCCTAACCGAAAGGCTGCTGGGATTATCGAGAAGGCCATCGGCGATGAGTGGCCGCAGCGCCGTCGCCACGAGTGGTATCAGCCGATGGAGAACAGCGTCGATCGACTCGCAGACGACGCCCTCGCTACGGCGGCGTTGATCCCGGAAAAGCTCCAGCCCTGCTACTTCTGGGACAACAGCGACCGCCAAGACGTTCGTGACGCCGTCGTCGACGTTCCCTCTATCGAGGCACCGGCCCTCGACCAGCGACTGACGACCAACCAATACTCGCTGTCCGCGGGAGAATCGCGAGAGGGCAGAGTGCTGGGGATTCGCGGCGGTCTGTTGGCTACCGATTCGTTCGTCGCTAACCTAAAGGGACACAGTAGTCACGTGGTCACGATCGAAACGGACGACCCGTTCTTCGAAGACACCGACCTGCGCGTTCAGCAAAACGAAGAGGAGCATTCGCAGGAACGTGAACAGCCATCTGAGTACATTCCTGTCTCGAAGGAGGGTGCTGCATGACCGAGTTTTCCTACGACATCGTCGAAGACGAATACGGCGAAAAACTGGCGATCAGGTTCGAGTACGACGAGAACATCATAAATCGGCTGAATGAGCTCTCGTGGGACACGACTCATCGTACCTGGAATCCAGACGTCAGTGCGTGGACGATCGAGCCGACGCCGGCGAGTATCCAAGCGTTCGAAGATGAGTTCGACGTGAGCGTCCCGGACGAGTACAGGTCCGATCAGAGCGCTGGTGGAGATGAGGAAACTGACAGAAAATCGGATTCGAATACGAGTGACTTCGATACGACAGCCGAGCAGAGGAGCGCCACCACCAGCGAGAGTACGGGGTCTGATTATGAGGAGGACGCAGCTATTGAAGACGCCCTTGTCGACACGCGCGATATATCGGCCAGCGGTCACGGATTAACCACGTATCCCGCGGCTCAGCGTATCGACGACGTGCCTGTTTACGTCTATAACGTCCTCATTGCGACAGGAGACCAAGCGCAGTCGGCCGCCGAACGGCGTCGACGAGCGTACGTCGCTATGCGTGAAATCCGCGAAGAGTACGGCGACCGTGCGCCACCGATGGCGTACGCTGGCGACCTCGAGGTCGTGGCCCTCCATCCGATTCCCGGCGATGGCATCCTCGAAAGCGAGGGCGTGCGAGAGCTCAAAGAAGCAGGGGAGCGAACACTCGAGTTGTCGAACCAAGCGGAGCGAGCCCAAATCCAGCGCCTCGTAGAGGAAGCATTCAAGCAACGTGTCGGCGACCAAGATTTCGTCGTTCACGGGATGCACAAGATCCTCAAAGGAGACCCCATCCCGATTCAGGCTGGAACCGGGAACTTCCGCCTGCACGAGCGCTTCGACTGCGCCATCACGGTCGCCTCGTCGGGAAGGGTTTACCTCCACGTGAATCCGAAAACTCGGGTTCAAACCGACTACACGCTCGACAAAGTCGAGAACCACCGACTCTATCCCGGTCTGCGACTCGTCGCAACCTACAACGGCCGCGGGTATCGACTCGGTCGCGTTCAGCCCGAGCGCGCTCGCGACCCGACGATCGACGCTGAGACGAGTGTCGTCGACTACCATCGAGACGAAAACCCGCTCGTCGACGACGTGACGGTCGAGCAAATCGATAGCTCGAACCGTCGGGTCGTGACCGCATACCCCATGGGTTCAGGTAGAAAACAGACGTTCCCTCAAGAACTGCTGGCCCTTCAGGGTCATACCGCGAACCTCGCGAACTTCGACGGCGACTTCTGGTCGGAAGCGCAGCCGAAGATGCGCCGTTCCGCTTCCGCTCGTGTCGAGGACGCCGTCGAGTTCGCCCGGCAAGTCGGTGACGTCCCGTTCGACGGGACGACCCTGTCCTTCCCCGCTGACGCACCGCTGTTCGCCGGCGACTCTCACTTCCGCGTCGAACAACTGTACGAGACCGACGCCGAGGTTCTCAAGTTCGCTAACGGCCGCCTCGGTGACCACCCGAACGAAGTCGGTCAGAAAGGAGTCTACGAACCACCAGCGCCGTTCAACGTCCTCTACGTCTACCCGCAGCAACTGGAGGGCGATCAAGCTGATTCGTTCTGGAACACGTTCTCACGGAAACTCCGATCCATGGGCGCCGAACCGGACAGCCGGTCGGACATCACGTTCGAGCCGACGCCCAAAAGCGACGGGCCAGGCGATGTCGACATCCAGGTTGGCCGCCAAATCGCGAGCGACCACGACTACGACGCCGCACTGGTGGTACTCCCTCCAGAAGAGGGCGCACTGACCTCGTTCTACCAGCCCTATGACGAGCTCAAAGAGGTCCTTGCTGAGAAGGGGCTTCACTCCCAGATGATCGACCGGAAGTCGATGAAGGAGACGGGCTACCACCAGAATATCGCCCTGGGGCTAATCAGTGCAGCTGGCGGGATCCCGTTCACCGTGGAAGGTTCGCTACCGGGCGATGCCGACCTCTATCTCGCGTTCGACGTCGGCCAGTATTTCGACGACGATGACGACGGCCTACAGGACGGCATCCGCGTCGGCGCGTCCGTGACCGCGATTACGAACGAGGGCGCAGTTCTCGGGTACGCCCACACGGGCCCCCAGGCAGGCGAACGCATCCCCGCATCGGCCCTCCGCCGGATTGCCAGGCAGTCGCTGTTAGGGTACGAAGAGCACCGTGGCGACGCCCCCGACCATATCGCTATCCATCGTGACGGCTTCATGAACGACCCGATCGAACCGGCCCTCGGGTTCCTCGACGAGCGCGGCATCTCATACGACGTCGTCGAGGTACGCAAGCAGGCGCCCGCTCGTATCGTTAATCAGGAGGGCGGCCTCGCGAACCCTGACAAGGCGATTGCCTGCATTAACGACGAGCAGCATCTCGCGTATATCGCGACGTACGGCCAACCCGAACCACTCGCTAAAGGAACGACCGGGACGCCGCGACCGATCACGGTTGAGCGTAAGCATGGGGGGACCGACATCGAGACGCTCACGCGCCAGGTGTATCTCCTGGCCCAGTGCCATATCGGCGTCGCGAACACGACGACGCGACTACCAATCACAACGGCTTATGCGGACCGTGCCGCGACCGCGGCGGCGAAGGGGCACCTCCCAATGACGTCTGACTTGGAGACTGGCATCGGCTTCCTCTAAATTGGTCGGGAACGGCAACGGGACATACCCCGAGTATCATAAAATATCTATTATCAATATCCGACTCTTCTTAGACGCTACTGGCCTTCCGCAACTGCCAATAACCTCATCTCCCCTATGATTCTACAATTCCCAATTCAAGCAGACGCGTTATCTCCAACTCGCTTCAAACAACAAGCCTAGAACAACAATACTACCGGGATTCTCCACCAGTTGGTTTGATGTGACACTATCTTAGATGCGCTTATAGAACAGACAATCGGTTCTAATCTCTTTGTTCTAGTTGGTCAAGCTCGTTAACCCAACTTGGAGTATAACTTGTTGCATATCGGTCGGAACTATCAATTTCAGGAGAGTAAGTAGAGCAGCGTCTATATCTTCAACAGTGTACTCAATACCACTCAAGTACCTGTTCTCGAACACTACTTGCAGACTCCACAATGTCATTCGGACGCATCTGTAGCAGGTGCTTTCGGGTTTCGACTACTGACACACAGGACGCCTCAATTTCAGCTAACCGCTGATTGGCACTCTTCAGTTGCGTGCTCTTGCTATAGTCTGGAAGACTGGCGAGTTCCTCAGTAGACTGCCGAAGCTGCCCCAAAATTCGCTGACCCACAGGTCGAGATGGAACTACGTACAGAATTTCAGCGTCGAATGTAGCCGCGACGGCACTCATCTGTCGCTGGTCAGCCCGCAAGTCGGCTGGATGGTCTGCATCTCGTTCAAATTCAGCCAGTACATTTGGTCTCCCTTCTGTGAACGCGACGACGTCAACTCGCGGCGGTTCGTCACTCTCGATTTGCTGGACAAGGTCTCGATCGAGCCAAGACTTGTCCTCAGAGAGTTCAACATATGTTTCGACTCGATCTACCCACGGGCAGTGCTCGAGAAATAGCTCAATCTGTCGAACCCCCTCGATATGGACTGATGATACGTTGAGATCGTTGATTCCCTCGCCCCATTCGGATCCACGCCGCCATGGGACGTTGAGGAGCTCTCGAGCTCGACTCGTAGTCGTATAAAGCAGATGTGGACGGTCAGCCCGCCGGATAAGAGGCTCATCTTCATCGAGTGCCTGCTGGATCTCACTAGTTTCAACGGAAACGGCATCACGCAAGGTCGTCATGCTCTCGGTGATCGAGTATTCCAGCTGCTCATCTAGTTTTCCAGCGCGAGCAAAATAGACGAGTTTCAGGAACTGGAGGAATTTTCGCGAGTAGTCGCTTTCCTCAACGATCCTCCGATCGACCTGTGGAACTCTCGGCTGTTTTAAGTTATCAACACCGGCTTCCGAGACATCATGTCCGCAGCACTCGAGAGCCGACCGGAGACCGTGAGCGCCCTCGTCCATACTCGGAATATCATGCTGACGGCCGCAGTTGAAACACGCAATACAATCGTCTCGGAGAGCAAGGTGTTCAGGAAGAGCCTCTGCTGGCGGGCGCCATGTTTCCGGTCTATCGGTGGAAACGTTCTCCGAAGGTATCTCTGTGAGAGTAGGCTGACTCTGCTTTTCTGGCTCCGTTTGAGACGATAGGGAAACGTCAGCTGTGAGGTCCTGACGTTCAATTTCCCAGGGACGAGCAAATTCGGTTGCTGCTGGAGCACTCTTTTGAGACGGATGAATGGAGAGTAGTTGCGGATCCACGTCGAAATGTGGCGATCCGATAATCGCAATCTGGTGCTCTGTAGTATAATTCGCAAACCGTTGGTAATACTCATCTGGCAGTTCCGAGGGTCCAGCATAGCGGCTGAGGAATACACCTCCGATCGCCGGATCGCTAATTGAACTGTGCACATGGCGGCGCAGGTGTTCTATGTGGCGACGATGGGATCCTGATGGGGGTTCGCCTGGTTGGAATTCGAGCCGAGTTATAAGAGACAATCCGATGTCGGCTGGACTGACAGACGCAGGGCGGTGTTCAAGCAGAAGCCTGTTTCGAGCGTCTACCGAGAGCGATTTGATCGAATCAAGCAAGAGTGCCACTCGAGTCGATGAGCAGTTGTCTAAGCTGTTCGATGACTCTTCCAGTCCAGATGCAAGTTCACGTACGAACGCGCTGAGACAGTTACTGATTGCCTCTGAGTCTATATCTGCAAGGTCGAGTATGTACGCAGATGTCTCACTGTCTTGGATCTCTTCCACCAGTGACGCGAGTTCGTCGTTCGCAACTTGTCGCTGGAGGACCGGAGCTCGAACCGTCTTTACACGATCGTCGCACGAGGCATGATAGCTTCGGAGAGCTGTATCAATCAAATCGAAGTTCGCTACTTCGGTCCAATCACGTGACCGAACGAGCACGGTCGTCCCAGAAAGAGCAGCTACACACTCGCCAAAGTCTGCTGCGAGGCCCCTTGGTGGAGACGACTCCACCACGTGCCGTGCGAAAACTTGCGGGAAGAACGCTTCTGGGAGTACAATCGGGTGCTCCCCCTCTAGCGCTTCGTTTACTGGTCGGCCCAATTCTACGCCCGAATCATACAGATACTGCGCTACTCGCTGATTAATTGCCTCCACCGGATGTGCTGACCCTGTGATTCCTTCCCGCCTCCACGTGGAGGCTGGTGGAAGCCCAGTCAGAAACTCGGCGAGTTCGTCGATGCCTACCTGGAATGTTGCATCGCTACAATGACGACCAGCAACCGCCCGCCGTACGGCACCATTTCGTGCTCCGTCGGGCACGATCTTAGCCTCGAATGCTGCGGTAAGCGGATGATTTGCAAACGCCACCGCTATTTTGTTCCCCGGGTCTCCCGTGCCTGGAGACGGAAACTGAAGCGTTCGAATCGAAACCTGGGCATCGCTCGGGGCGCTGGTGGAACCGTCCGCTTCTGCGGCCTTTCCACCACGAATAGTTTCAGCAACGGGCGTAAGCAACCCGCTCGATTTTGTCTCTGCCTGTCCCTGTTTACTGAGCGATTGGCTTGCCCCCGAGCTGACGAGAAGCTGGAACACAGTAGGACGGTCTGATCGCGTAACCGCCCGAAGAACCGGCAGCAGCGCAAAATCGACGTCGGAGCCGTTAGTCGAGGAACGGGCGCGTGCAACTCGTTCGAGCGCTTCTGTCTTCGCTCGCGAGAACTCTTCCGCTCGCGGGACCCATGTATCGACTCGGGGCTCACACGCTTCTAATGGCTCCCCTATGGAACTCTCCAGGATCTGTTGCAACCCCTCGTCTAACTGTTCGATGCGATAGTTGCTGGGAAGCCCGTACAGGAGCGTGGACAGTATCTCGTCATTGGGAGCACCAAGTCGAACCTGGACCGCCGTTTCGTCGAGACCAATTATCTGTACCTCAATTCGTTCACGAACGCTCTCAGCGGTACTGGTGGAAAGCGCACGGTGGAGAGCGGATACTATCGATGCCAACTCTGGACTGTTGGCCCCGACGTAGATCCGTCGGTAACTCCATTCAGCTCGGCGACCATCGATACTGGTCGAATCAGTCGTCATCGGTCCCATGGCCAAGGTGTCGGCGGGGAATGGCGCGCTCTAGTTCGTTCCGATACTCCTCTATTTCATCGGGCGATTCTGCGCTATCTAACGCGTCCACCAGGTCGACTCGTGCCTCTTCCAAGGCCGACTGCTCAGGAGCTGGGAAACGATCTTGTGAAAGGTTATGCTCGACGAATGACAGCAGCTGTTCTGCACGCGTCTTTTCTTTTGCGAGCCTCGCTTGCCGTTGGTCCTCCCGAGCGTGCTGTTCTGCCTCTAGTCGCATGCGTTCGATTTCCTCGTCCGACAACCCGGATACGTCGTCGACACTGACGTCTTCGTGGATCTCTCCAGTCGGCCCGCTCACAGAGACGTCGAGAGTGCCATCGCGACGGAGAGAAAACGATACATCGAGGGCGATCGCTCCGGGTGGCATCGGCGGTAAGCCGCTGACGACGCAGTGGCCAAGCAGCCGGTTTTCACGAGCGACCGGCCGATTGCCCTGATAAATCGACAGCCGCAATCGCGTTTGATTTCGTTCCGAGGTGGCGAATGTCTTCGTTTCCGTGGCAGGGACCGTCGTATTCCGTGAAATAACCGGCTCAAACCGCCCATGACGAGTTTCGACACCAAGATCGAACGGCGTGACATCCTGGACGAGCGTGGCCGATTGCGAATCAGTCAAATCAACTGCTCGAATCGCAGCCCCATGAGCGACAATCTCGTCGGAATGCAAGACGCGTCGCGGCTCTTGACCGAGTACACGCTCCACTCGACGCTCAACCGCCGGTAGTCGGGTTGCGCCCCCGACCAGAATGACCTCGTCAATTTCCGACTGCGACATCCCGGCTTCATCGAGAACATCCTCAATCGGCGGCTCAAGCCGATCAACGAGCGACTGGGTGAGCTCCTCGAACTGGTCTCTCGATAGCGTTTCGTCGACGTGAAGCGGTTGCCCGTCCGCCTGCGTGAAAAACGGGATATTGATCGTCGTCTCTGATTGAGCGGACAGCCGTTGCTTCGCTTCCTCGGCTGCCTCTTGGAGACGCTGAACCGCTTGCGGGGAATCATCGGCCCTAACCCCGTGTTCTGCCTCGAACTGACTGTGAACCCAGTCAGCGAGCCTGCGGTCCCAGTCATCGCCCCCAAGGTCTGTATCCCCGGCTGTCGCTTCGACGTGGAAGTCGTTCGCCGACCCTTGCTCAATAAGCGACACGTCGAAGGTGCCACCACCGAGGTCGACGACCGCGACCGTCCGGACGTCCTCGTCGTGCAAGCCGTATGCGACCGCGGCCGCAACCGGCTCGCTCAAAATCGCAACCTCGTCAAACCCGGCGATAGCGCCCGCATCCTTCGTCGCTTGACGCTGGTCCTCGGAGAAATACGCTGGCACCGTAATAACGGCCCGTTGTGACTCACCACCGAGGTACTCCGCAGCGTCGCGCCTCAATTTCGCTAAAATCATCGCCGAAACCTGCTCTGGCAGATACTCGTCCCCCTGAAGATCGAAGGTGACGTCATCTCCCATTCGTCGTTTGACCGATTCAACCGTCTCCGCTGGGTTCTTTACGGCCTGATTCGCCGCCTCTGCCCCGACCAGCCGCTCGCCAGCGTCCGAGATAGCGACTACCGATGGCGTCAACCGATCCCCCTCGGAGTTCACCAGCGTCTCGGGCTGCTCTCCTTCCACCACGGCGACGACGCTGTTCGTCGTCCCGAGGTCGATCCCCAGTGCAGGCGGGTCAGTCATCCGCCTCCCATCCCCCCGTCGTCTACGCCATCCGGTTGAAGACTGGCGATCCCGCGCTCAAGATGCCCTAACGAGAGCCGCGCCTCAGTGACTGTCCGCTCGTCGAGCGAGTCTGTGAGTAGTTGCTGGCGAAGTGCGTCCAGTTGCTCGGCCAGCTCGTCCTGTTCGCCCGACAGCCACGACGCGAACATCGTGTGACTATCCGGGTAGCGGGCTGCTGGCGACGGATACGGCGATTCTGAGTCTGCCTCGACGATGTGGATGTTGAGTGGCTCACCGAGTTCAAGCGCGATCTCTTCGATGAGCTCGTCCGTCGCTAGCACGTTGAACTCGTCATGTTCGTAGGCGGTCTTGTACCAGTCCGCTAGCGCGTCTTCGTCGAGAGCTGTTACTTCGATCTCGGCTGGCTGCCAGTCTTGCCATGAGTCGACTGCCTGTTCTGTCTCAGCCTGCCAGAGCAGGTACTGCCCATGGTCGTTTTTGAGAACCTCCTCGCGACGCACGGTGCCCGCTCCATCTGCGCTGGACTCGGTCAGCGCGAGCATCCGTGTCCAGACTGTTCCTGTATCATACCGATCGAGTGTTGTCGATTCCATCGTTTGATAGAACTCGATACTCCTGCGGTAAATACGTTAAACCGGGCTTGAAACGTGCGAAATTACTAAAAATAACAAACCAAGCGCGGTGATATATCTAAGATTTAAACCACGTTTATATCAGCCGCAGCCTTCGCAACCGCCCCTGAAAGAGATGCGGGCGCAATCGGCTCGGACCGCCCTCTGTGCCGTCACCTCTGAAACTGCTCATTTCCAGGGTGACAGGCCAGAGCGTCAGTTAATCAGCTGAAGACAGAGCTAATACTTTCTCGCGTGACTCGGAATCAAGCAGCCTCTGGGCGAGCCTGTCCCAATCCGCGGGCGACGCTGGTGGAACGCAGGAAGGGGTCTCGTCCACTTTGAAGCAGGCGTTAATAGACATAACTCTTAACGCTCGTTTCAAAGTGGATTTCCTGAGTCGTAGCCGGGAGCCCTCCCTAGGGATATAGTCTCCTTCCACCAGTAGTCCAAGGTCCTCAAAGCTGCTAACCCAGTTGGAGATCGTCTTCATCGAAACGTCGATACCCCTTTCCTCAGCGAAGTCTGCCAAGTCCCCTCTGGTAAAGCACAACTCGCCGTGTTCCTCCTCAAAGGGGAGATGCTCGAGGGGCAGGGGCTGGTCGCAGGCCGCTTCGGACAGGTGGTGGAGGAGATCAACTGCGCGGTCAGAGGAGAAGCGCTGTTCCAGCGGCGTAGCGAGCTCATCAAGCTCAACGAGTCGGTCGACGGGCAGCGAGGTCGGGACGTTTGTGATCAGGTAGGCGTGTTTCGGCTTGTTCGCGAGAAGCGGCCGAATTCTATGGACCGCCTGTACGAGCTCTTTTTCGCGTGTTTCACGAAATAGCGCGCCGACAAGGCCCGAATAGTGTTTCGTCGGGACTGCGCGCCCGCGGCCGTTTTCATTCTCGTAGTTGAGTTTGCGATACACTGGGGGGTTTGCGGCGAGCGTACCCTCCTCGCGACGGGTACTGTATTCCGTTCCACCTGACCGAAGGTCATCACGATGCTGCGCGAGTAATTCAGCTTCCGTTTGGAGCTCTGGGAGGTATGGATGCGGGGCGCCGATACAGAAGACAGCGTCACACCCCGTCCGGTTGAGCCCACGAGCACCGTGATAGTTGAGAACTTCACTGTTCTCTGGAAGGTCGAATTCGCTCACGAGGTCTTTACGCAAGATGAATAGCGGCTGGTCGAACTGGTAGCCGGCTTCGTCAATGACCGCTTGGATTTTCTCACGCAGTGACTCGGACTTTTGGATGGTTCCACCGTGATATTGACCATCGGTTATCTGTGTCAGCTTCATATCGCTCTCAAGCGAGTCATCGCCTGTGACAAGCGGGTCAGGATCGCCGAAGAGTGCGCCGATACGTTCGGGCGTAGCCGTAGCATCAAGGATGAGCGGCGAGGACGGCAGGTCGGACAGGAGAGGAAGCGCCCGGACAACGAGGTTTGTCCCCTCATGTTCGGCATTAACTCTCGCCCGTTCGGTCTGCTTTTGAATGAGGTTGTTTTCGTCTTCCTGCCAGGCGCAGTTCTCACAGACGCGAATTCCGCGCTCATCGATCGCAAGTTGGTCCTTGCAGCGTGGGCAGTGTGACAGTTTGAGGGGGAGAGCGTATGCCTTGGAAAGCGGGTCTCGGGGGAGTCCAGCCTCAATTGCAGCGGCGATGAGCGCGTCGAATGCCAGCGGAACGCCCGTCCAGGTACCGTCCTCAATACGGGAGAGGATTGTCTCGTTGAATTTGATTTTCGCCCTTGCGAAGACTTCTCCATACTGCCAGGGCTGGTCCTCTGCGGGGGGTTTAAATTCGCGATAATGGCCGGCCACGTCGTTGTAGGTCTCGTAAGACGTCCAGCAAACTTGAGGCGGTTGAACAGAATCGAGCGGGTTTCCGTTACTCACAGCGCTCGCGAGTTCACCTGCGAATTCTCCGATCGCGTTCAGTGTCCGACTTTCGGCTGGGTTCTTGTTCTCGATTGTGTCGCCGATTTCAGAGAGTACCGTTTCGAGTTGAAGCAGTTGATTCGCGGAGAGTGTCCGTTCTGAAATCAGTGATCGCGGCTTCTCGTCTACGAGAACGTCTCGACTTTCATCTGCGACGGTCTTCAGTTGCAGATATTCGTGGACGCCAACAATTGCATCTTTGTACTCAAGGTCGTCGAACTGCTTGAGATACGCGCATTCAGACCCGTCATGTGGGTCAAGTAGCAGGTGCGCTTCAACCGGGCCAACTTCATCAACGACGCGCTCAAACTGCTCGCGGAGCGGATTATCGCTCGGACAGTCATAGATCGGGCACATTGAGGGGCACCGGCTGGAGGTTCCGTGAGTCGGACACTGCTCGTCCTGATGATCCGCATCCATACATTCGTCATTTCGTTTCTGTTCGGCGCCTTTCAGATGGTACGCGCCGGCGGGGGATGCGTCATCTTTGATGAACTCACGAGCCTTCTCGTGCATACTGAACAGTATGCTGTATGAGCGATCTCGCTGAGCCGCCGCTAACGCAGCGTTCGTAGTTTTTCCAGTGCCGGGCGGATCGGCGAAAATCGTGACCGAGTCGGCGTCAAGGAACTCATCATACCGGTCTTCTTGAAGAGCATCCCAGCGTTCTTGGACATCGAACGACGCCGACTTGTCTACTGGTGGCGTACAGGACTGAATCTGGTATTGAGCAGTCAGCGACTCGGACTGGTTGAGATCCCACCCGTGATCGATGTCACGTTCTTCGAGAGCCTCCAAGACTGAGGTTCGAGTGTCATTATCGGGGAAGTCGGGATACGTTCCCGACGACGTCTCCTTGTTGACGAAGTCATCTGTCTCGCAGATTCCAAGCGTGACTGCCGCTTTGCGAAGCGCCCACAGCGGGGTTCGAGTGTATTCCTCCCCATCGGCCCGGTCCGTTCCGGCTTCAGGCACCCAGATTGGAATCGAGTATCCGCGGTCTCGGAGGGCATCTATTGCTCGGGGGTATTCATCCCCGGTCAGGTCGTCGTCATTGCTAATCCCGTCTGTAAGTGCGACAAGGACGGCTGCATTCCCGTTCCAGCCCTCAGCATTATCATGGAACTTATCGCGATCGGCAAAGGTCGACTGGCCAGTATTGTGATCCTCATGCCATGGCGGACCGAAGCGAGGTGGCGTCTTTTCACCGTGCCAGATGTCAGCAACCTCTTTCGCGAGTTCGCGCACGTCAATGTTCTCGACAGCCGCCTCGACGACGCTACGATCCGTAGTCAACTGTACGCCTTCGAGTTCACCGGAGAGTTCTTGCTGACGTTCCTCTGCTTCACGCACGCGTTCTTGACGACGCTGCTCTCGTTCACGCTTATTTTTGACCCACGATCTGAGAGCTTTCTTCCAGGTGTCAGCATCTTCGGCGTAGTCTGGCCAGAGGGCCTCAACAAGAGACCCAATTCGGCTCGTATATTCGATACTGGTGAGCGCGCTAGCCCACGTTTGGACCTCATTCAGCAACTCTTCGTCGACGTCTTCGATCGGCGTAACTGAGTACGTGACAGCTTCGGGGTCGATAGGAGTGACTACGGCATCATGGTCGCCGTGGAGGGACAGTGGCGCCTTGTACTGGTGGTTTTGGTTATTAACCCAGTCTGGGTGGATTACTTCTTCTGCACCGGGGACACGGTCGTTGACGCGTTTTTCGGCGTCTCTGAGCCAGTGGTTCGATCGGTCGATGAACTCTTCGAAAACCCATCCGCGAGCTTCCAGGTCATCATCAAAGAGGTCGGCTATCGGAAGCGTAGCGCTTGGAGTACCAAGGATGTAGGCTCCACCGACAGAGTCGAGCATGAATACTGCGTCGTGGCCGCCGTACAGGGTCGCCAATTCGTCCGCATAGGCCTGGAGGGCTTCCTCAGCTGTGTTACGTGTGGATTCAGAGAGGTTACCGCGTTTGGGTTTTAGATCGTCGGCTAGGTCGATGTCTCCCCACGTTCCGACGGCGCGCAGATCAGCTGTATCGGGCGTTGGGGACTTCCCAGGTTCATATCGATAGGTCGTACCATCGAGCGTCGCCGCTGTCCAATTGTTCATCGAACTCAGCGATTTGTAGGATGTCAGAACGTACAGAGATCGATCGACTTGGCTGACAGCGTGATCGAAGTCGCGCTGAATCGTCTGCATTCGGCGCTTTTTGTCGAACCCGTTCTCGATCTGGTCTATATCGTCGTTGTCACGAGTCCGATACCAACCGTTCCTATCGTAGACAAGCCCTGTCGGGTTGTCGAGTACCTCGCCTAATGGTTTGAGAGCGGGTTTGATTCGTTCGTAGTGCGTCTGGATGTCTGTTCGAGAGAGTGAATCGGACGCGTCTATGGATGGAGGGCTGTTTTCGTTCGACATCTGGTTGTGAGGCCCGACGCCCGAAGACGTCACTCGGCATTTCTGGAGTTGCCACTGGTAGATACCAGGGCTTAACATACCCGAGCGAGAACCAGAGGGTGTAGGTTCCGGGGATCCCCCGGTTCTCAGGCAGTTAGGCTCTTAGCGTGTCGTTTATTCTGATGCAGGCACCGGGGCATACCTTGTTGCTTCTTAAAACGCTATGGGAATTGATTCAGTGAAACCAGTCCGATTGTACGCCCCTGCGAACCTCACAATGAGTATAATCGCCGAGGGTGTCTCGCTGATTACAAAACTATTCCTTGATGAGAATCAACGGTTCACGTATGACGGATGAGAAAATTCAGAAGCTACTGACATTATTTGACCACGATGTTCCCAATGAGGGGCCAACCCTTGTTGAAGCACGAGTGGTTGCCCCCGCCGGGAGCGATCCTCGGGGCGTAGCTATCGAGCTGTCAGCTGCACGGGACGGCGAAAAGAAGCGTGCGACCATCCGTGGAGATCATGATGGTATTCGAGCTCTCGGGGAGACACTCATCAGCGCCGTCGATGACCTCGAAATAAGCGACATAGATACAGAATCAGAAGCTCCTGAACAGTCACCTCCAGAAGATCAGTGATTTATCGACCTACCGACTCTTGAGTGTCCATTCCTGAGAGTCAGTTAGCTGGACTGTGTCGACAGCGGACAAATGAGGGCGGATTAATTCCTGCCACCACGTTGTTGGAGTCTTGTACCCGGCTTGCTGTTCGGGCCAAACGTCGTAGATGAATTCTCGTTTCGATACTGGCCGTCCCTTATCGGAGAGGTACTCATATGCTGCTCGTACTGCGCGTTGTCGTTCTGGGACTCGAGGCTCGTATCGCTCGTCAGGTTGTACAGCGAGATACTGGTCCATGTTTGTCCAGTCAGATGTCGGCAAGCGCGTGCCACGCGGCTTCTCGGGGTCTAACTGCTCAGTTATTGAGGAATCCTTGTCGACCGATGGATAATGCCACGTGAGGATTTTGAGCCACCAAACACGACCTGCTTGCCCGACGTCCTTTTCTGCTAGAATCGCTCGTTGGCTTAGTGAAGAGAGACGATCTATTGTTGCACGCTGACCTATCGGAAGATCACTTGCGATTTCTGCCGTCGTAAGAACGGGGCTGTCCGCTTCAAAAAAGAGTTCGAGAATTTGATCGTCGTCAACTCGTTGTGGGCGACCTCCAGACATTTTTGAGAACATCTACCGGAAGACGTTCTAAATTATTCGATATAGTTCGTGTGTGCGAAGTAACTGAAAAGGCCCACAAAACGCATTCTGAAAGGATTGAACGTACATTTGTGAATTCAGAGCGTGGCTGAGATTCCGGGAGAAATGCTCAGCGTTTAATACGACTATTGCCGTCACTCCTTGTTGAATCGACCCGACGACGGCATGTCGTCGTGAAGTACAGCCGGGCGGTGCAACGCCCGGCGATCAAGCGCGCACTCCACTCAATGAAAGCCACGTACGCGCCTACGAGGGCGTATCGCTCGCAAGTAAATAAATCTCCGATCTACAGCGGAGCGGACACCGTATCGGATGGACACCTCAACTCGGAACGGGGGTGGTCGTAACGTGGGTGCTCAACCAGGTCGCGGGGGATCTGAGAACGTCGAGAGCCTCGAAACGATTCGCTCTGAGCTGGACACGATTCGGCAGAAACT
Organism: Halorubrum sp. BV1; assembly: GCF_000746205.1. Taxonomy (NCBI): domain Archaea; kingdom Methanobacteriati; phylum Methanobacteriota; class Halobacteria; order Halobacteriales; family Haloferacaceae; genus Halorubrum; species Halorubrum sp. BV1. The sequence continues at coordinate 549,311 of NZ_JQKV01000001.1, read as the reverse complement.
CGATGAGGAAAGTGCCCTCCAGCCGATCGGCCCAGAAGAGGCAGTGAATATGTACCTCGAGGACCGTCGTGAGGATCTCGTCGAATCGACGGTTCAGGACTACCGGCGGAGTCTGGAATTCTTCGTCGAGTTTTGCGCGCTCAAGGGAATTAACAACCTCAACGCGCTCAGCGGCCGGACGATGCGTGAATATCGAGCCTGGAGGCGAGAGAAGTCGTCACACAAGACGCTCAGTCCGAAGACGATGCGTGACGAGATGTATCTGATGAGGAACTTCCTCCGGGTCCTCGAAGACATCGAGGGAGTCGACGCAGGATTAGCTGACAAAGTTCAGACTCCCGAACTCAGCTACGAAGACGAAGTCCGAGAGGAATACCTGTCGAAAGACCGTGCGAATGACATCATCCAGCATCTGGAAGAGTACGAGTACGCCACGACCGAACACGTCATCTGGCTTCTGCTCGGGGCCTTAGGCTGCCGACGAGGTGGCGTTCACTCGCTCGATCTCAAAGACATCCACACCGACCGCAGCGAACTCTTCATCGAATTCCACCACCGGATCGATGAAGGAACGACGCTGAAAAACAAGAAGGCTGGAGAGCGAGAAGTGAACATCTCCGAAGAGGTCGCCGAGATCATCGACGACTACATCGAACACAACCGGACTGAAGCAACCGACGACTACGGTCGCGAACCCCTGATCACGACCACGCACGGTCGAATTGCAAAATCGACGATCAGCAAGTACATCTACAAGTGGACCCGTCCGTGCGAGATCGGGGAGGAGTGCCCCCACGACCGTGATCCGGACTCGTGCGAGGCTGCTCAGACCATCGACAACGCCTCAAACTGTCCGTCTTCCCTGTCAACCCACACCGTCAGGAAGGGCTATCTGACGGCTGAGAGGTCGAATAACATTCCGATCGAAATTCTGGCTGATCGCTGCGACGTCACCCCCGAAGTGATTAAAAAGCACTACGATCAGCGTGACAAGACCGATCGACGCGAACTGCGTCAGGAAATTTACGAAGAAGTCTATGGCAACAGCCAGGGCGGGTATCTCGGCTAACTATGAGCCGCGAAAATGACTCGGAAGAGAACTCTTTCGAGCCAGATATGGCCGAGATCGTCCGGCTAGAAGCTAAGCTCCTCGGAGAACCCATCGGGGAGCCGGACAAAACACTGTTCGACACAGCTCTCCGAGCGCGGCTAGTGATGCTCCGAGACGACTGGGCCGAACCGCTAGTTGTTCCTGGACAGGTCTACGCTGAAGCCATGGAACACAATTCACAAGCCGACGCCCATACGGCTATAGAGTTTGCTGACGCTGTCAGTCGCTATCTCGAAAAGCGTGGAATCGATACGCGCGAAGACCTGCTCAATTGGGAACCGAAGCTCCTGAGCCAGTATCGGCACGAGAAACAGGCTCAGCAGGAGTTCAACTAACGAATTGTCCACGAACCTTTGCCAAAATATGACTGTTGACGGAACCTCTAATGAGAACCTCGTCGACGAACTGTTTTGTCCATTAGATTAATACGGCTAACAATACCTGACAGGGTATGCGACTTATCGATCTTGAGGTTGACCACTATCGTTCTATCAAGGGGCAGTCCGGGAACGAGTCTATCGAGTTCGCTGGACTAGACTGCTTAGTTGGAAAGAACAATGCAGGGAAGACAAATATCCTATCCGCTGTAAAATTCCTACTTGGTGAACGAGAAAAGAATCTGGATGACGAACTATTTTGGCAGAAAAAGACTGAGATGCCGGTTGAAATTCACGGGTTCTTCGAAGTGAGAGAGGAGGATCTAAACCAGATAGATGATCCCGAAAAGAGGGACAGAATAGAAGCTTCCTTTCTTGACCCGGGATTGCTGAGAGGGGCTGGGTTCGAAAGATTGTCTGATGATTATGAAGAGATATTGGCTATTTGTCGGAAGGTTAATGCGAAAAGTCGGTCCCCCGTTTCAAGACTCCTTGATTTTCGACCAGAAGACGATCGACTGTCGATCGAACATCTTGAGCAATACCGGGATTCCCGCTGGGATGATCAGAAAGACGGTGATAAGAGCTATTCAAAGGATGATTATGAGCGCGATATGAAGGAAGAATTCCCTGAAGTTGCTGATCTAATAGACTCAAAACACCGTCAGAAGGGGATCTGGGAAACAAAACTGGAAGAATTCATCCAATCACGACCAGATAGTATTAATTTCGAACTTCAACCAACAGATTTCAAGAAAGGTACAAAGAAAATTATCCTTAATAATTTTCTTCCACAGGTCATTTCCATTCCAGCTATTCGTGAAGTTGAATCAGCAACACAACGAGGTGGAGAATTTGGAAATCTCATTAATCATATCCAAGATGAAATTCAAGAGGAACTCGATAAACAATTCCAAGAGGAAGTCGGTGACTTCCATCCACGGGATCACGAAAGTATCAGGAGAGTTGAAGAACGAATAAGTGGATACCTTAGCAGCGCGTTTGAGGAACAGTCAGTACAAATTGATCTTCCTGAGTTTTCGACTAAATATCTCTTCAAAGAAGCCGATATACGGATAGAGGAAGACTACATTGAGGACCTGTCAAAAGAGAATGTTGGAGAGGGAGTGAAACGAACTGTTATTTTCAGTCTCTTACGCACCCTTATGGATATTCGGTCTGGACGTTTTACTTTAACAGAGGATGGTGAACCTGTGGAAAATCCTAGGCCTCTGTTGATTCTATACGAAGAGGCTGAGTTGTTCCTCCACCCCTCCCTTCAGAAGACACTACTGAACACGTTAAGCGAGTTAACCAGTACCGATGCTCAAGTGATTCTTTCAACACATTCTCCAGTTATGATTCAGGGGGACATTCTAGATACCATCAATATAGTACGTAAGGGAGAAGAAACCGGTACGACTGTTACCCAATTTCATAGTATTCTCCAAAAGCAAAGTGACGCTAACCAATCCCGATTAACCGATCTCGAGAGTATCTCATCATACATCTTTGCAGAAAAAGTCGTTCTTGTTGAAGGCCTCTCTGACAAAATCGTTTTTCAAAAGATGGCGTCCCAACTTAATTCAGACTGGAATTTTGCTCGCCATGGTATCCCGGTTATCAATGCTGGTGGAAAGGGGGACGTATGTCGTTTCAAACGCTTTCTTGATGATTTAGGAATAGAAACACATGTCATATTTGATATTGACGCGGCCAAAGGCCAGTGCCAAACAGTAATCTCCTCTGAAGAAGCGATAGAAAAACTGCAAGAGTTAGAAGACGCAGTTATGCAAACTTTCTCTGGACCCCGGTATTCGGGGAATGATCTTAATATCAAATTCAGGACGATGCCATGGGAGGATGCCTTTAGCGAGATCGAGGAGCTAAAAGAGCGAATTGAAGACGGAAGAGAGACGAATGAAGATGATGCGGAATTACTTACGAAAGTTCTAGCTAAGGGGGAAATCTCGTCACCCCCTAATCGACTATGGGCATCGGAATCGGTAGAGAATGAACGTGTAACAGTGGTTGAAAAGCTACTAGAAGAAAATATTCTCCTACTAAGCGGCGAATTGGAGGACTATTATCCTTATAGTGGGGGGAACAAACGCGATGCTGCACTCAAATTTAATCCGTCAGAGTACAATCTCAGTGAACTACGATGTCGATTCCAGTCTTTAGATAGTTACGAGAACAATGATATAGAAACATTTCTTGAGCAAATTTTCAATTAATCGATTGGTGTTGCCTATTATATAATCAGAGTTCAAAAAATTCGTTCTCTAACTTTACTTCCACCTTGGTTCGCGAATCCTTATCACGCACGAATGTCTCTGGGGAGAGTACAATATCAATGACGACGCTCCTCCATGTCAGCGACACACATCTCGGGAACCGTCAGTACGGAAGTGACCTACGGAAAGACGACATGGCTGAGGCATTCGACCAGGCAATCGACATCGCTGTGGATGAAAACGTGGATGCGGTCATTCACACCGGCGATTTATTCGATAGCCGAACACCTTCACTGCCCGAAGTCACCCGCTGTATTCAGACACTACGGAAACTCGACGAGGCAGGCATTCCGTTCTATGGAATCGTGGGGAACCACGACCGCAAGATGGACGAACAGTGGCTCGACCTCATTCGGGAAACAGGGACTGCCGAGCGGCTGTCTCGGGCCCCGACGATAGTTGGCGGCGACGTCGCTGTCTACGGTATCGACTCTGTCACCAAACCGTCCTGGCACTCGAAGGACTTCACCCTCGAACCGCCCGAGGACCCGGACGCGTTCACGCTCCTCTGTATGCACCAACTGCTCGCACCGCCGATTCCCGGGTCAGAAGACTTCATGGCCGATCACTCTACCGAGGAAGTGGTCGATCGCGTCGGGATCGACTTGGATGCACTTGCCCTCGGCGACTACCACAAACCAGAGGAGGATGTCGTCGATGACGTTCCGGTCTGGTACGCTGGCTCGACCGAGCGCTGTAGCCTCACCGAAGAAGAACCGCGGAGCGTGAGTCTGCTCGAGATCGAAGACGGCTCGGTTCGACGACGGAAGCGCGAGCTGGACACGCGCGAGTTCGCCCCGATCTCAATCGAGTTCAGCGAGGGCGACGCACACAGTCGTCTCAACGATGTTCTCGATCAGTACGTCCTCAAAGACAAAGTCGCACACGTGACCCTTCGAGGCGAACGCACCGCCCTGACATCGAGCGATGTCTATAGCGCCGTGATGGATCGTGGTGCCGCAGTCGCCAAAATCAAAGACGACCGCGGCCGGCAGGAACTCAACCTAGGTGACGGTCCCGAAGGCGACATTCAGAATCCAGACGAAATCATCGACGAACAAATCGCCAACGAGGGTTTGAGCGATACGGCGCTCTCAATCGACGAACGGGTTCGCGGCGACGAGGGCCTGCCGAACAACAGGGACGGCGTTGCTGACGAAATCGAGGAAGACGTCAAACAGGCCCAGGATGGTGCGTTCAGCGATGATGAGACCGACGCTGCTGAGGAGGTGGCAGAATGAGAATCAAAGAGTTGACCCTCCAGAACATCCGCAGCTACGAGAATCAGACGGTCGAATTCCCGGAAGGAACGATTCTCGTTCACGGAGAAAACGGTGCTGGGAAGACGTCACTCCTGATGGGAATCTTCGGCGGACTGTTTCTGTCTGACATTACCAGCGCGGGCAACCAGAGTTTCAACCTTGACGACTTGGTTCGCCGTGGAGAGGACAAAGCCCACATCGAACTGGTGTTCGAGATTGACGGGGTAGACTACACGGTCGAATGGACATTCTACACGACGAGCACAGGCCCGTCCGCGACGCTTACGTCCCCTGCGCTTTCCGAGCCAGTGAGTCAGGTCCGCAACGTCAAAGATGAGATTCAGAAGATCCTCGGGATGGACAAGGACGACTTCTCGGCGAGCGTCTACGTCCGCCAAGGAGAGATCAACCGACTCATCGATGCCGACACCCGGACTGAACTGATTGATAGCCTCCTCAACCTCGATGTAATCGACGAGTACATCACGAAGATGGAGGGGGCAAAACGCGGGGCGAAGCGCATTCGACGCGATAACGAGAACTATCGCGAAAAGGCTGAACAGCAACTCGAGAAAAAGTACAATCGCGACGAGTCCCAGTTCGAGGCCGATGTTAGCGACCTTACTGACGAAATTCAGGAAACGGAGGGAGAGAAAGAAGAGGTAGAGGAGTTCATCGACAAGCTGGATGACCGACGTGGCGATCTTGAAGCGAAGATCGAGTCCTACGAGGAGACACTGGAGAAGGTAGAAGAGAAGGAGTCCCAGATCGAGGACGCTGAGAGTTCCCGGGCCGAGAAACGGCAGGAGAAACAAGATGCTCAAGACGCCATCGAGGCCAACCGCGCCGAGATCGAGGAACTGGAAGAGGAGATCACCGAGTTGGACGAAGCCGTCGAGTACGACTTGGGTACAGCGGCTGCCGCCGAGGAGGCTGTCGATTCCGTCCAAGAGGAGTATACTGACGCGCAACAAGAACGCACCAAGCGGGACGGTGAATTAGAGACGGCTCGTGGCAATCTCCAAGACCTCGAGGGCGACCTCAGTGATGAAGAAGGCGAGTTAGAGTCGCTTGAAAGCGAACTCGCTGAAGAGGAAGCCACGCTCGAGGAAAGGCAGGAAGAGCTGTCTGACGAGGAAGACGAGTTGCAGCGCCGCGTTAATCGACGTGACGAAAAGACAGCAGACTTCCTCCCGGAAACATCGATCGACGAGGTCGACGATAGCGTTCGCGAGGAAGTTCAAGCACGCGTCGACGAACTCGATGACGAGCGCGAGGAAGCCGACAAAGACCTCACCAGAGTTCGGACAGAGCTCGAACAAAAGCGAGACGAACTGGGGGACAAAGAGGGGGACCTTCAGGACGCTGAGGCTGACCTCGAAACGGCACATGATGAACTGTATTCGCGCGAGCAGGCGTTAAAGGAGTTAGAGTCCGAGGTTGAGGCGGCAAAAGAAGAGTTCAACAGTCGGGTTGAGGCGCTCCAGCAGGAGGGGGACTCTCTCAGGCTGGAGATTTCCGCGGATAGTCTGGCCGAGGTTCGGGACGAACGTATTCCTGGCAGACAGGATGAACTGACGTCCGAGATCGAATCGGTTAGTGAATCGATCGCCGGGTTGGAAACGCGGGAAGACCAGCTCCAAGAAGACATTGAGGAAGTCCAGAATCTCAGTGACGAGGATAAGTGCCCCAAATGTGGCCAGGACGTCGACGAATCCCACGTCGAAGACGAAATCGGAGACTACGAGAACGAACTGGCTCAAGTTCGGGAGGAACTCAACGAGAAGCGCGACCGAAAATCCGACCTCGAGGACGAACGCACGGCCCTCGACGGCCTCCTCGCCGAGGTTCGTGACGCAATCAACTATCGCGACGAGGTACTCGAGGAGAAGCGAAGCGCCCGGGACGACAAACAGGGCGAGGTAGACGACGCTGAGGAGCGTGTCGACGAGTTAGAGTCCAACATCAGCGAACTGGAGGGCCAGATTTCTGAGTTGGAAGATAAGATCGAGTCGCTTGAGGAAAAAGAGTCTGAGCGGAGTGAACAGGTCGAAGAACTCGAAGCAGAGGTTGACGCTGGCGAGGCGGTTCTCGATACATTCGACGACGTCGGAGAGCAACGAGATACGGTCGAAACGCTCCAAGACGGGGTTGAAGACTTAGAGGAGGACATCGGTGATCTCGAAGAACAAATCGAGGACGCCGAAGAGACGATTAACGAACTAGAGTCAGAGATTGAAGCACAAGAGGAGACAGTTGCGGAAAAAGAGGCGGCACTTGAGGAGGCCGAAGAACGCGTCGACGAGATTGAGGAAATCCAGTCACACGTCGGTGACGCCCAAGACAAGTACGACGAGATCGACGACCTCCAGAACGCCATCGATCGCCACGAGCTAACTGTCGGCAACTGTGACGAGCAAATACAGGACCTAAACCAACGTATTAGCACCCTGGAAGGTGAGAGAGAGGACCTCGAGGAAGAACTGGGCGACACCGATGTCGAAAGTCTGCAAGACGACCGCGACAAACTCGAGGAACGCATCGAGGAGTTGGAAGAGGACGTCGAAGACTACGAATCGGAAATTCAGGACCTTCGCGACGAGCGCATATCGTTGGAGAAGGACCTGGAGAGTCTGCGCGAGCTGAAGGAAGACATTGATCGCTACGAACGCCAGTACCAGTGGGCAGACGCGGTCATCGGCGAGATCGACACGATGCTGGCTGCGTACCGGGGTTCCAAGTCAGAGCTTCGCGAGCAGTATCTCGGGTATCTGCGAGAGTACACGAACGAAATCTTCGACGAAGTCTACAAAAACAGCAGCTATCAGCAGGTCATCATTCGCGAGGTAGAAAACAAGGGCGACCTCCAATACGACTTGAAACTACTTCGCAACGACGGCGACCTAGAGGACCCCAGCAACGCTAGTGGTGGCGAGAGAGCGATCGTCAATCTCGCTCTCCGAGCCGGGATTTACCGTCTGATCGCCGAACTTGAGGGCGGCGACCGCGGGAAACTCCCACCCTTCATTCTCGACGAACCAACCACCTTCCTCGACGAGGGCCATGTCGGCCAGCTCGAGGAGATGCTCAATACGATCAAGAGCTGGGACGTCCCACAGGTCATTGTCGTCAGCCACGAGGAAAGCCTGATTCACGGAGCTGACCACGAATGTAGAATCACCATCGACGAGGAAACCAACACGAGTCAGGTCGAGATGCGAGCCGCTGGTGGTAACGAAACCGCGATAGGGGACGACTGATGGAGTCAAACGCACTCTCTGTCGTTCGCAGTCTGTTCGACCACATCGATGCGAACGTCCCACGTGAACAGGACGAGCAGGCCGCCTACGCAAGAGAACTCTTCGACCAACTCAGCCACTCTGGTGGGTCAGTCGAGGTACTTGAGCAGCCCAGCTATCGGAAGACCCGGCTCAGCGAACTCGGAACGTGGACGGAGGACCCGTGGGAACAGCCAACCTATGGGCTTGACGCAAGTACCACCCAGCCGATTGAATTCAACAACGGCCTGATCGTCGACACGGCCTACGCAAAGATTGGGGTCGTTGGACAGGGCGCAGACCACTCGATCGAAGAAGGTGGAACCGTCAAGACGGTCGTACACTTCGCCGACAGCGACAGTACGCTTCACAATACTGACGCCGTCGAAGGGGACGTTGAAGGGGAGGTTATTCGGTTCCCGGACGTTGGTCGATCACGTAACCTGTCGAAGGACGTCGCAACTGCCGCACAGCACTTGGCCGAAAGCGAACACCTCGTTGATAACGCGGACAGTATCGACGGTGTCTGCTTCATCGACGGCGCAGTCTATCCTCTGGGAGTTGTCTACTGGCTCCTGTTAGACGAAATCGGCCGGTCGACGCCCGCAGGTTCGTGGGAGGTCCCTCGCCGAATCCTCGGGAACTATGCTGACTTCGTCGACAAACAGTTCGAGAAAGACCTGCCCGTCGTCGGCGTCGTAAAGACGTCGACGATGGATGAAGTCCTCACGGCACTCGATGAGAAAATCTCGCGCCACAATCTCACCGACGACGACGGTGTACGCATCGACGTTCCTTGGACGCGAGACCATCAGTTCATGGGCGAAGTGTTGCGAGACAGCAGCCTCGACCATTTGACGTACTCCTCCTGGTTCGTACAGGAAGAACTCCCCCTTCGGAACCAGTCGTTCGACCTGCTCAACAGCATTGAGTCCAGACTTTCGCATGGCGACGCGAGCGACTACCGACGGGCGTTCTTCTACGTCAGACTCCCGAAGACAGGCGATGTCCTGCGTGTCGAAGCCCCGTATCTGATGGTCAGAGAAGAAGGTCGACGGAGAGACGTCCAGTACAAGACCCTCAAGGAAATTGCGAAGAAGCAGGACGTTCCCGGTGCCGTCGGCCGCGCCGATCGTATCGCCCGCATCACGAGCGAAAACCGCGAAACAATCCGGAACATGATCCGCTCGAGCGAAGCGTCCTTCGACCACAATTGGGACGGCCGCTGGAGCGACATCGAAGACGTTGACCCAGAACCATGACTGACGACATCGACGACCTCCTGAACGAAGACCCGACTCTCGAAAACGACGGCGACAGCTCAACCACGGCTACTGACGAGTCGCCGAGTGAATCCGACCAGTCCAGCACCACCAACGGCGTTCCTGAGACTTCGGTCCCGAGCGCCGACGGCGATCTCGCCGAGGGCGAAATCGGCCACGTCCTCGCGAGCGAGGAGATCATGGTCGGCCGCGACGAGTACAACGTCAACGCGTTCATTACCACCACCGAGCGTGACGAAGTTCGCGTGGGAGATTACGTCCAAATTCCCTACCCGAAAAGTAACGACGAACTCTTCGCGGTCACAGACAAGCTTCGCTACGAACCCTACACCGATCTGGACGACAAATCAGACACGCACAACCACATTAGCCGTCATCAGGATCTCGACGAGTCAGAGTTCGTCCTGGTTGCGTCCCTTGATCCGATTGCGATCCTGAGTCCGACGCAGGACGGGAACTTGGACAGAGGAATTGTGAATCGGATTCCGAAGCCAAACACACCGGTAAGCCTCTCCCGCGACGACGAGTACCTTCGAACCGGCCTGAGCATCCCCGACGAGGGCCCGTTCTGTGGCTACCTCTCGGTCGGCGGCGAAGAGATGATCATCGACGGCGACAAATTCCCGTACTATCTGTCGAATCCAGGGATCGATCCTGAGACAGGGGAACCCGAACCTGGTGAACCAGCGATTTTCAGACACTCTCTCATCGCCGGCTCTACCGGGAAAGGCAAGACACACTTCACGAAGAATCTGCTGCGGCAGTTCGTCGACGGGCAGCGTTATCCCATCGAACACCACGAATCGGGCGAACAGCTACAGGGCCGGCTGAATACCGTGATCCTCGATCCCGAGAACGAATACTGGCAGATGGGCGAGGATCCCGAACTCGACGAGAAAACTAAACAGAAGCTACGTCGACAGGGGATCAAGGTCGGTGGCGTCGACGATCTCGAAGTGTTCGTCCCAAACATCGGGAATGTGCCGAACCCAGGAACGGGAACGCAGCAACCGTTCGGCATCCCCTTCGAACTCGTCCGATCGCGTCCACAGCTGTTGATGCCGTACCAGCCGCGAGAGACCATCCGTAGCGCTCTGGAAATGGCCCTCGACTCGTACTTCGACCATGCCGATGCTGAAGGGAAGACGCCGACGTACACCGACTTCCGATCCTACGTACAAACGAACGAGGAACTCCAAGACGATAGCGAGATCGCGAGCCAGACCTGGTCAGCGATGATTCGCCGCATCAAGGACCCGACATTCGAGAACGTGTTCGATCAGGGGATGTCGTCGCTCACCGACCTGGATAATGACATGTTCCGGGAGGGCCAAGTAACCGTGATTCCTACAAGCCACCTTCGCGGTGCGAAAGAACACCTGACCGTGCTCTCGATCCTCTCGTACATCATTGAGAACAAGATCGATGACCACCACGTAGTCGACCAGATCAAGAACACGCCGATGCTGGTCGCCGTCGACGAAGCCCACAACTACTTTTCGTCCCCCGATTCCCTACGCGAACAATACATCGTTCGGCGTGCAAGAGAGGCCGTCAAACAGGGCCGCAAAGACAAACTGGGGCTGATGATGATCACGCAGAACCCAGAAGACATCGACGACGACATCCTGAAGCAAATCAACACGAACATCTTCCTCGGCCTGCGGGAGGAAGTCGTTGAAAAAGTGCCCTCAATCCCGCGTGGATTCAAGCGTGACATCCCCAAATTTGGTAAGGGGCAAGCCGTTGTGAAAGCCCCCGACGTTGAAGCGGTTGAAGTAATTGGTCTCCCAGACTGCGTGACGAAGCACGATTAGCTGGTCGACTGTAATATGTGATTGTTGTATCGGGAAGTGATCAATATCCAGTAAATCAAAATCAGATTTTGATTGTCTTGGAGAAGGTATTAGGGCCCACCTGTTTCAGTCATTGTTAGTGAAAGAAGACGACTTTGCCCAAAAGGTGCGGCGGCGGCTTGCACATCATTACGGTTCTGAACGAGTAGGGATGGGGCATTCATTAGCGGATACGACGCTCCGTCCAGATTTTGTCGTTTACGAGGGCCCTGATCGAGATCAGGTGTTCTTGGTTGTCGAAGTTAAGACAGGAGACGAGAGCAACGCTCGGTTCAGGAGTGGACGTGAGCAACTGTTCGAATATCTTGAAAACAGCGAGGCACAGTATGGTGCGATTATGACGCCTGATCTTGACTATTTCTTTAGCTACGGAGAAGATGACGCCGAGCCGACAACGCTCTCGTCGTTCCCGGGTATTCAGGATGTAGATACAGGTCGTCCATTAGACTCAGCCGCCGAAGCTAGATTCTTATTGCGGCAGTTGTTGGACGACCTGAGAACGCATCATCTGGATAGCTATGAGTTTGACGTCAAGGCGGATGTTTTTCTTGCACTACTCTATCAGATTACTGCTGAACGAAAAGGGGTTCAGATCGACACTTCTGCCGATCTTGAGAAGCAAATCAAGAGTCTCCAGGATCCACTTGAGACATACTTTGATACCCTAAACGACGTTGATACCGAACCCCGCACGATAGAGATCACTCGTGCGGTATTCAATTACTTCGGGAGCTTCAAGCTGTCAAAGACGTCTGTTGATGTAGCATCTGGTTTTTTTGACGAACTCGCTGGCCGAGCAGAGATGGGCGCAGAGCAACTTTCACGAGAAGTTGCAAAACCGATGGTTGACTTTGCTGGGGTAGAAGCAGGCGATAGAGTGCTGGATCCTGCAAGCGGCTTCGGAGTCTTATGTCGGGAAATCGCCGCTCGCGACGCCAAAGCCACCGGAGTAGAGATAACTGAAGGGGCTACAATTGTTGCGGTGTTCCTTAATGAACTTGGAACACAAGGTGACAAAGTCGATAGCGTCTGTGCGGACTTCTTTGAATGGGCCCCGGATGATGACAGCGTCGTTAACTCAATTGGTCAGTTCGATCAAATTGTATTGAACCCTCCCGTAGGCGGAAGAATTTCTGCTGATCGTATCCCTGAGCTTGGTGGTTCACGATCTGAAATCAGGATTGAAGAAGCGTTCATCGCACGTTCGCTTTCCCTTCTAAAAGAAGGGGGAGAGATGGTTGCGCTTGTCCCAGAATACGTTCTCGCAGGTGACCAGTCAAAAGAGCTACGAGATCTCCTCCTCCACCACGTCACTTTTGAGGCCATCATTACGTTCGGTGGTGGTGTTTTCTCCGACGTTAGCTTCAGAGGTGCCGTCATTCGGGTTCGTAAATCATACTCCCCATATCAGCAGTTGATTGCGACTGTTGACGTCTCATCTAAACCGAATCATACCGGGCCAGAAGATGTCAGTACCGCCATCGAAATTGTTCGCGATGGTGATGCCGATATTCTTGAAATTGATCCTGATGAAGTACGAACACTTCTCCCATCCCAGATTAGGGGCGAAAAAGACGTTTTAGAAGCCCTTCATGGCAAATTTGATTCGGTTACCACCCTAGAACGAGTTGCAGATATTGCGTCCGGAACGACACGGAAGCCAGAGAAAGCCGACCCAGGTCTCCCTTATCTTGACACAACTCGTGATATTGAGCTCGAAGAATTGTCGGTGAGATCGCCAAGTACGGTTTCAACAATTGCGACACCAACAGACATTCTCATCTCAATCAAGGGGGGAGATACCGTGGTCAGAAGAGTTAATCGCAAGGTGATTCCGTCATCTCGATGGGCCGTACTCAAGTTCGATTCTGATCACCTAGCAACCCAGTATCAGAAGTTTTTCGAGTCAGACCTGGGGAACAGGATTTTGGAAGCCAACCGGACTGGAAGTGCTATCCGGTACATAACGATCAGTGCGTTGCGTGAGCTTCCGGTACCCGATTTTACTCCGGAGGTGGAGTCGGATGGTGTTTGAAACCCATACGCCAAGCAAGCTATTAGACGAACAAATTGAGGATGCTCGTGACATCGCAGAAACCATCATAATTGACGAACTTGAGGATGAACAGATCAGGGAAGATTTTGAAAACGCGTTTACCTCGGCAATGGAGCTCACACAAGCTGCGACGAGCAACAATTCTGTAGGGCAGGCCCTCTATACTAACGTCAAGCAAATAATTGGCGCAGGCATTAGGCATCAAAAATTCTATAATAAATTGGAGTGGAAACCGGAAAGACACAACGACGGCATAGTGAACCTAGTTCGATGGTTCCGGCTGTTTGCTAGCGTCTACCTGGAGGAACGTATTGAATTTGAGCAGGAGTTCGTCCTCGCCCCGTTCAAAAAGTATCGTGATGATAACGAGCATTCAGGGGAACAGGGACCAAAGACACCACCTGGCCAACCGGATCCATTGCTAACGAGTATGCTTAATTTAATATGGGAAATTATTGAACAAATTTTGGGGCTATGGCTACGTATTCTCCAACTTGGTTCCTTAGAACAGTCAGGGAAAGCCGGCGAGTTGAACGGTGAGAAAGGGTACGAAGTAGGATTTGTAGACGAGATTTTCAACGATCGTAAGGGCGGGTGGATTACGACGTTTTCGCGGGAAGAGGGTGGCTCCAGAATTAAATTTGAGGCTCCACTGGATTTCTTTCCCTCAGAAGGACATATCGTCAAATTAAGTCCGCCGGAAAACCCTAAAGCCGGTGAACCAGCTAAAAAGGTCTGGCTCTACAATTCGTGAGTTTGCACATTACTCCCCACGGACGCGCAACTGAACACATCCACCGTGGTCTTCGGGCATTCAGTAGTGTAGAATCGGTTTGTCTGCTTACAAGCGACGCGTTTCTTGAAACGGGCGATGAGCTAACCGCAGACTTAGATCGCTTTGGTTACGATGTAAATCAACGAGTAATCAACGCATTTGATCTTCGAGATGTTGTAGATGCGGTCGTAGATATTACCAAGGAAAATCCTGATAGAGATATTTATATCAATATTACAGGCGGCACTAACCTCGTAGCTGGCGGCGCAACGTCGTCAGCATTCTTTGTTGGCGCAACCCCTTACTACGTACTGGAGCCACAGACAGGTGACGAGTCTATTGACGACCTTGTACTAAAACTTCCAACCCCCAGACAACCGCTCACCTTCGAAATTGACGGGCTTCAGCTTGACGTACTGAAGACTATCGGGCGATGGGACGAACAAGGCCGTACAGGCGTAATCTACAGGGAAATTGGAGATGAGCTTGGTGAGGCTGCCCAGAAAATTAGTTACCACGTCAATCGGCTCACAGAACAGGGGCTCCTAGAAACACAAACTGAGGGCCGCAGCAAACGCGTCTATTTAACCGATATGGGGCGATTGTACCTCTCTTGGACAGCCTAAGATTTGTCAATAAATAAAACATAGGCAACGCCCCCGACGACTAAGATAACGCCTGTCAAAACGCTGCCAAGGGCTAAACCACCACTAAAGCTCGTGACTAATGGGCCTGTGATCTCTACTGAAACAGATTCAACAAGAGTTATTGACTCAACTGTACCGACGGAGAGCAGGGTTTCGAACATGTGTACCGTCAGACTACGAAGAACTACAAGAGAATGTCGTCAAACAGTCAAAATTCGATTTTGTGTTTCTGGACTGATGACGTCGGAGCAACCGAAGCTTTTTGAAACGCTATCTTGTCAGAAGGGACGCTTCTCGGCTAGATCAAACAGGTGCACGGTATCTTCCTGACCGTAGTGTTTCAAGAGGTTGCGCAGCGATCGAAACGTTAGCGTCTCGGTTGCGTCTACGTCAGCAAGCTCGAGATACCGCTCGCCCAAGACCGTGATGTCCTTGTTGATCACTTTCTCGAAACCTTGGAACTTCGACGGGCG
Organism: Halorubrum sp. BV1; assembly: GCF_000746205.1. Taxonomy (NCBI): domain Archaea; kingdom Methanobacteriati; phylum Methanobacteriota; class Halobacteria; order Halobacteriales; family Haloferacaceae; genus Halorubrum; species Halorubrum sp. BV1. Next base: position 533,896 of record NZ_JQKV01000001.1, on the reverse strand, counting down.
GACGTCATCAAGATCCACGCCGTGTTCAAATTCGGCCCAGCGCGTCTCTTCCGGCTCAATGTCGACGTTTACGCAGGCCTCCTCGAATCGGGTGTAATCACCGAACGCGTCCCACGCTGGCTGCTGAAGATCGTGATGCTGCCATTCCTCTGTAAGCAAACGCCGAAGGTGGTCGGTAGTCTGTTGCTCATCGGGATTTTCCGCTGTTGCTTCGCTACGCCCGATCAGCTGTGGGACGTCAAAGGATTCGCCACCGTACGTGAGATAGGTGTCTCCCTCTCGTTCTTCTAACCAGCCAAGTGTGCGAGCGACAAGGTCAAATTCGTCTTCAGGAGCGCTGGACGTTCGGAAGAGCATCTCTGTTTCCCGTTCACCGTCGGGTGATTCGTATCCGAGGACGACCGCAAGAAGTTCGAAGTATCGCGGGTCTTCGAAGTCGGGTGGTTTCTCGTAGTGATCCAGTGATGGACTCACGGTTTCAATATCGATCGCAAATCGTCCCGTCATCTACCGACAACAAGTGGCGATCAAGTATTTAAAAGTGTGATACACGGGATTATAACTATCAGTTACTATCTGAATTCAGGGAGCCTAGCCCTTTGTCCTCGACAACTGCCTGTCGCCAACGAGTGATCACGGCCCGGGTCACGATCTGCGGTTGGGTTACGCCGGCGAGAAACGATGACTCGGCGTTCCCCGCGTCTGGTGGAGAATGAAAATGCGCATCTGGAGCGCCGTCCTTCGGGTGGTAATCGAAGCGGAAATCCACGCCATCAGGCTCTGTATAGTGATAGCGATATGCGCCACGTTTCCACCACGTGATTTCCATGCGGCCCGGAGAGTCTAATCCCGCCGAGAATTTGACGATGAGTTCGGTCGGATTCACCGGGTCGTCAAACGTCGTGGATTCGACGAGTGGTTCTTCCTCCAAGAGCAGGTCGCGAATCTGCTGGAGAATCGGATAGTCGACTGGGCCAACTGGCTTAGAGATGTCGTCCGGCATCGATTACTGCGTTGCCGCACCGAGATCGCGGGCTCGCCCGTAGTTGATCGCGGCTTGGGCGATGTGCAGATTCCGTTCGGTCGTCTGCCACTCAGATACCGCTTCCCACGCGCCTTCAGGAGCGTCGTTCCCCAGCGAGGTTGCGAGGTCTTCTGGCGATGCCGCGTCGTACTCGTCCTCAAAATCCTTGATGCGGCTCTTCATATCCTGAACGCTCTTGATCAACTCTTCGCGACTGTGTTTCGTCGACAGCTCTCGAATCCGCTGGTAGAGGAGCGTATCTTCGTTACGGGCATACTTCGTGGCCCCACTCTCCTCAGTCGCAGCTGCTGTTCCCACCTCAACTAACGACTTGAGATGCTTCCGAGCGGTCGGCTCACTCACGAGCGCTTCGTCGGCGATTTCGCCCGCTGTTTTTGCCGTCGTCGTCTGTTCGACAACTTGTTGAACGCGCTCTAACGCTGTCGTCGAGTTTTTCCAGTCATCTCGCGCATTTGCGATCGTCTCGTTAGTGTTGTTGGGCTGGCTCGAATCAGGACTCATACGTGACCGTTCGCGCTTCAACGTAAAATATGTTTCCCGGGGAAATTATTCTATGGTCTATACGGTTGCCGTCAGATTATAGATTGTTGAGATAGTCCCTCCTCTGTTCCATCCGCTCACGCTCTGTACGCCGATCGTAGTGAGTATCAATCACCTCCTGGCTGACGTTGGCCCTGTCGCTGACGACCTTGTCGGGCATATCGTTGTTCAGACTGTGCGTGATACTCCCACGGCGGATCGCGTGAGGACTGACTGACGAAGGACACTTCGAAACGTGGTCACGATCGGTCGCCTCGCATTCATCCGGGTCGCGGTTATGGGGGCATTCTGCACCGTATCGGCAGGGCTGTGTCCACTGGTAGACGTAGACTCTGAGCGTCGACTTGCAGGGCCGCCCTTGGGCAGTCGTCAGTAGCGCTTCACGGCCGTATTCGTCCGTGACGTCGCGACGCTGGTTTTCGATCCAGTCGTCGAGAAGTTCACAGATGTCGTCGGAGAGCGCGACCAGTCGCTCGCCGTCACCCTGGTTCTTGATCGACGTTCCAGTCTCGGGCCGATGCCGCACCTTGACGTACTGTTCATCGGGGTAATAATCGGCAAGGTCGAGCGCGTGAACACCACCGATGCGCATCATCGTGTGCCACATGAGCGCGATCGTTACGTGCTCGATCGACGCGTAGTGGTATTTTTCGAGCTGGGCGAGGACGTTGGTGGCGCGGTCGTCATCCAGCATCACGTCGCGGGAATTCTGTTCGGGCGTGATGTTCGGCGAGAGGACTTTCTCGCTGAGGTCTTGTTCGACGCCGTCGACGGTTTCGAGCCAGCGAATGAACACGCGAAGAGTGTCCATCTGGGTTTTCTCAGAGACCGGCGAGAGGTCGCCCTCGTCGCGTCTCCAAACGCGGTAGCGCTGGAGCTGCCGCCCGCTGAGGGTGTTGAGGTTCTCGATGTCTTGCTGGTCGCACCAGCGGATGAAGTGGCCCAGACGGTACTTGTGAGCTTTGAGAGATGCCTCTGCGAGTTCGTTGTCCTTGTCCGCGAGGTAGAGTTCCAACGCGGTGTCGGGTTCGATTGGTTCCAGACTCATGGTTCGAGGTGGCGAACCCGAACGTACCAGGAACCTTACACAGGCTGCGAGTCACGCGGTGGAAACCGCGAGAGGGCGATGCTTTCGTCGGTCGAAAGCAAGCCTGCAGCGCCCATCCGTTTTCATGATGCTTAGGATTCCACAGACAGCGGCGGGTTGCTTATAAAACACCCCCCGCTTACCGCGGAAGATTTCATCATGTTTCGTGATGCGGGTCGACGCCGTCATGCGGTTCGCAGGATACCAAACGTGTAGAATCGTGTTAAATCTTCGCGAATCGATCCGACTCTCAGTACAGTTCCGTAGGGCGCGCGCGAGAACATCTGGCTTCAGCTAAGTTCGTTAGTCGCACGCAGCGTGCGGTGACTTCACTGAGCGTGCGACAACCCCGTGTCCGTCTAACGCACAGTGAGATGTGCTCACTCTGCGTGAGACATATCATATTCCAAGAAATAAGAGCGTGATTTGCTGCCATCAACTAATTCGGTGAATACGGCCGTTCTATTCGATATAATCTACACTTCTTCCTAACTCTTATCAGAAAATTTGACCTAACCCTTAAGTCGGTCTGACTGACGTAAACTCAGTCGCGATGATGCGCACAGAACGAGTGGTCGCAACCCACGACAGCAGCGCCCGGTTTGAGCGGGCATCCGGGGTCGTGAGTTGCTACTCACGCTACGAAGATCAGGAGGGAAACAACAATGAATGAACAGAAACGGCTCAACGCGTTCGAGTCCGGCAGGACGGTCCGAGAAGCAGTCAGGAAGTACCTCGATCACCGAAAGAACGACTGCGGTCTCAAACAGACCACAGTCGACCTCGAGAAGCGACGACTCGCATACCTCGTGGACTACTGCGACGACCAGGGGATCAACACCATCAGCGAGCTGGCATCACACGATCCAGACAAATACCGGTCCTGGCGACGAACCGCTGCAACCAGCGAAGTCGACACACTCGCCAAATCGACAGTCAATAGTCACATGAAAACAATCGTCAGGTTCGTGAAATTCGCGCGGGAGCGAGAAGATGAGTAGGCCGAACAGACGGCAACCATCGAACGCACGCGATCCAATTCAGGTCGCCGTCGATGAGGCCGTCGAGGCGTACCTCAGTCGCCGCAAGGCTGAGAGCAGCACCACGCAAGGAACCGTCGACACTCATCGAAAGCGACTGAACTACCTCGTCGAATACTGTGAGCTCGAAGGAATCGAATACGTCTGCGACCTTCGAGGTCACCACATCGAACAGTACCGTGAGTGGCGACAGACCGAAGCGGTTCAGAAAGTCGATGTGTTAGCTCCTAAGACAATCCATGAGCACATGAAGACGATTCGAGTCTTCATGACCGCTATGGAGTCGATGGAGTACGTCGCTCCTGGTATGGCCGATCGCGTACATGTGCCAGACATCGACGAGGAAGACGAAACAAGCGATGAAATCCTCGAGTATGATCGAGCAGAAGAGATCCTGAATCACATCACAAAAGCCGAAAGCGGACAGGCAGAGGAAGTCGTCTGGCGACTGTTCGTCGACTGCGGTCTGAGACTCAGCAGCGTTCACTCGATCGACAAATCCGACGTGGAAATCGAGGGTGAGGTACCTCACATCAAGCTGCGTAACCGTCCGGGGGAAGGTACCAAGCTGAAAAACCGTAACGACTCAGAACGACGAGTCTTCATTACTGAGGAAACAGCTGAAGTCATCGACCACTATCTCCAGTACAACCACCCCGAAGTTGCCGACGAACGCGGGCGTATGCCGCTCATAGGTACGCCCCACGGTCGAGCGAACCCGTCCACCATCCGTGGTATGGTTTATAAGTGGACCCGGCCCTGCGAACTCGGGAAACCGTGTCCCCACGGGAAACAGCCCAGAACCTGTGAAACGGCGGAGAACCGAGACAAGCCGTCAGGTTGTCCATCCACGCGGTCGCCCCACGCCGTCCGAAGAGGATATATCACCCATGTCAGTGGTGACGGGGTACCCCCGCGCGTGCTGAGCGATCGCGTGGACGCTGCGCCCGAAACCCTAGAGACCTACTACGACAAGAACGACGACGAAGAGAAGATGGAGGCTCGCAAAGAACTCATAGACAGGATCATGCGAGAGGGGGAAGAAGTCGACTACTGAGGATGGACTGGTCCACCTGGGATTGGGATTCTCCTTCGCTTCTCCGCTGAATCTGACATAGTCCTGACCACCGTCTCTGAGGTTGCTGCTCGTGAACGACTGTTAGGTTTGGATCCCGAAGACGTAGCTACTTACTAAATGGGCCAGTTGGAGGCAATGAGTTTGGTGGCTTTGACGTAGATCCATCTCTTGATGGGTTGTCCTCAAAATATGATTAGATGCCAATCCAGGATGCCGAATATGTGGCACTTCACTACGGAAACGTCTGTGAGGATCGAACCCGTTCACAGGTCGATTTCTCCGATTGTGTGTGACTGACCGCGCTTGTCTGCGTCGCAAAGCCTAGCGATCTCGGTGGGTTGTGCGCCCGAGTGGAGGCAGCTGGGAGGTACCCACGCGGAAAGTCCTCGAGTCTCCTCGAGCGACTCGTCGAACTGGACTCTTCCTTCTGACCCTGGCCCTCTCCAACGAACGCACGTCTCATCGATGATTTCAAAAACACAGATGACTGCTGGGAGCAGGAAGTTAGAGAGTTTTCCATCGACATCTTCGGTCTCCTGCGCTATTTTAGATTCCTTGCCGATGTGCTCCAAGAGATGGTCGAGTATCGGTTCCAGATTACTCCACTCGCCCGATGGGATGGGACGATAATCCAGTTCGTAGCCAGTTGGCTTCGCCGCGACAGCACGATTTTCTTTTTTCAGTTCTTCGAAATTGTCTATAGAATTCTCGGGGACAAAGAGAGAAATTCCCGGTTTGTGTGCGTGCTTCCGTCCATACGAGGCACGACCCAGCGACTTCAGAACCGTTAGTCTCGACGGGACCGGTGCCCGTGCGACGTACAGAGCAGCTGGGTCGAGGAACTGATTGGGTGGTAGATCGCCCATCGAGACACGTTTGGCGGAATCTTCTAACTTCATCAACGCTCGGTCGTCTCGCTGTTCAAGGTCGGTCATACGATCCGTGGTGTGGTGGGGTATCGTTCGTTATAACGCTGAGGCCTCTCTCACAAACCTAACCTCCTCGGTGTCTCTGACTGATAGAGACCTAATCGCTGTAGACAAAGATACAACTGCTTATACTATATTAGCCCGCAACCAGTCATAGCCGCGTTGGCTCGGGGCATTCCCCGAAACGACCCGCGTGTATGGCGCGGGCCGACGCGGTTCGGTGAAACCGCACATGAAAATTCGAGTCCGCGAACAAAAGCATCTCGCTCGATCGCAGGTGCACAGTGACACAACCAGTCCAACTGGTGGAGGTAGTGATGAGTAGCACCAGTTCCGAACACGAGGTCCCACTCGGTGTAGTCCTCAGCAATCGTAGACGACTCCACGTAGTGCAGTACCTACTGGAAGAGGGGCCTGAGCCGCCAATTGATGTGGGTGACCTCGCTCAGGCCGTCGCGGCCATCGAGCACGAGAAGCACCCAGAGGCGGTCAGTAGTAACGAAAAGCATCGAGTCTACGTGTCGCTCATACAGGGCCATCTCGACCGCTTGCATCAGGAGGACATAATCCGATACGACGACGAGCGGAACGTGATATATCCCGGTCCGAACCTTCGTGTTGCTTACTCATTCGCGGTTCTTCTCCCAGGGTCGGGGGTGAACTAGCAGACTCGATTAAATACCCTCCTGAGACTGGAGCCACTGTTAGTGGCGGAGACGTTCGGTTTTCAAGACTTACTGATGATGTTCTAAGTCAAATCATAGTAATGGGCCAACAAGCCCTGTAAGCGATTGATGGCTCAAAATCCGAACGTCGGACACTCAGTCCCGGATCTAGTACCGATTGAGGAGTTCTTCGCGGGAGTGGACGCGTTAGATTCTGTCCTGTTCGACCTGCCACGCGAGATTCCAGAGCTACCCGACATCACGTCGGTTGATTCGAGCGTCGACGTGCGAGAACTCGAAACATCAGTCGGACAGACGTGGTTCAGCATTTCAGAAACAATTGAGGAGCATTTTGATAGCGTTGCCGCAGCGAACCACGAGTTCGGCCCTGACGTTCACGACCCGGTCTTTGTGAAAGCTGGATACCCGGACTTTTCCGATCCAGTCGCAACTATCGAGATCACTCTCAAGCCGTCAGGATCCATTTTTGTGGAGTCGAGGTATTTCGTTGGCAAGATGTCTTGGCCGTATCTCATGGGTTCTGAGGAGGGGCTCGAAAGCCCTGTATTGTATGCAGCAGCGATCGCCGCAGGGCTCACTTACAGCTCGATAGCGGTGGTCAGCGGGCAGACTCAACTCAGTTATCGTCAAGGCCTCGCGTCTAATTCGGCGCTGGGGGACGTACATACACGGTCTGAAGAGATTCGAGACGACTCTAAGGAGTCTGATAAGGAACAGGCTCTTGATACGATCTTGGATCTAATCAAGGAACGCCCCGAATGGGTGCTTTGACCAAGGGCAGCTGTATCTCACTCTCACCCCTCTTCGATAGGGGAGTGTAATCTCCGATGGTCTGGAGACTCACACACCATCAACTCGTAACCGACCACTGACAAATGGCAGATTGTGTATGTTTCTTCGAAGCCGATCAATTGCCAGATCGGGTCAAAATTAAACTCAAAATTTTAATACTGGCGTATAAATCTATACTGGAAATATGATATGGGATTCCTGCTACTGTACTTCGATTTTCAATTCGATGTGGGCATGTTGCACACATAATCATACTACGACCGACACATAGATGGCGAATAATTGTGGATTTAAAATCATATGTAAAGATATGACCTACATATCATTAATATGATTTTGGTAGTCCAGCGCTGCCTGTTGATTTTTAGAATAGTGTGTGCAGCTTGCCCACATTATTATCATCCCGAGAGGGTATTCTTACTCTCGAAAATATGTATCCGAGTGAGATAATCGAAATAAGACTAGAAAACTGTATTTGGTATCTAAAGTGCTATTAGAAAGCGTGAGACCGACTCGGGTGCGATCTACTGAATACTCTCACGGTTTCTCTACTGTGATACCACACTTTCCATAGCTCAGAAACTGTCTACCACAGATACCACACCCGTTCAGGGCCTAACTCGGTCCGTAAGATCATGGGGGTACACGCCATTCAGGCGGTGGGATCGCTCTAGTTGTCACTTGGACATCGCTGTAACAGTTATATCTCTCGAGAACCCACGCCCTCCGGATAACATATTGACTTTCGTATATTATATCGACGATCCTGAACCACCACATTTCGAGCACCAAACTCTCCCATCTTTCATCTGGAGAGGATTCTCTTCGGAGAGATGTGTTCCACATCGATCGCAGTCTAGCTCCTCAGTAACTCCGGCCCCGCTGCCGTATCCCAGGGTCAGCGTTTTTGTGTGCCTTTGATTAGTAAGTTTGAGCTCAATTTCTCCCCGTTCATACGCGACCTCGGTCAGGGTCACGGGTTCGACCACAACTTCGAGAGCGTGCCGGTCCCGAATTTCATGCTGTTTTGACGGAAACCCCCTCTCACGGCGTTGTTGGAGGTCGTCTAGTGCTGTCTCAATTTCCTCGAGTTCCGACCGGAGGTCTCGCCGTTTTTTGAGAGCCTCGGTCCGATCTACTTGGCCCTTGTTCGCTTCAATCGCATCGCTGAGATCGTCGATACGGCGCTCCAAGTTTTGTTTCTCCTCTTCCAACTCTTCGATACGCTGCTGCTGGAGTTGCCGATACTCCTCGATCTCAGCATCGGCAGATCGAGATGCAGCCTCATGGATCTCATCGATCTTGGGCTCGACATCGGACACGACATCAGTACGGACACTTCCCACGAGTTGTCTCACATCTTCAGAGGATACCCGAGCAGGTGTGCGATCTATGGTCGTCTCTGGGTCAATATGCTCGAGAACAGTCTCCGCAAGTTCCGGGAGGATCTCCTCGGAATGAGTGTCAACCGCACTGGCACGAAGCAGTTCAGTCTGATAGTCGCTTACCGTTTCGATATTCACTCTGAAAAGCACCACCAGCGCCGTGCGATTGTAGTAGGGCGTAAAATTCGCACTCTCGACAGAAGCCTCGCTATTGACGATCCAGGGCGGCAGTGTGATCTCGGTGTCCGCCGCTGTGATGGCGATCTTCCCGGTAGGCCACCTCTCGGCGGCTTCATCAAGCAGAGAATGAAAAAACGAACTCTCGGGGTTGAGCGCCTCATCATCACCTACTTCGTCAGGATCAGTTGAGCACACCAGTGTGAGATCACCAGTCGCAACGCCAGTTTCTGCGTCTTCTGGGACGGTCACGTTCCATTGACTTCCGTCTTTGTCGACTTCGCACCCGACTGTCTTCAGGTATCGCTCGCTAAACTGTTCGGCCGCACGTTGAGTCACTGACAGTGCTGCGTCAGTCATCGCTAGTCCCCAAGTCGAACCCCTGGAATACGCCGCTGTTGAACTCCTCTACTTTCTCGGCTAGTTCTCGCTGTTCCTCAAGGTCGACTGCCATCGCGTCGAAGTCGTTCTCAAGGTCAACTTCGGAATCCGCGTTGACCAGGCGCTCGAAGATTTCGTCCTCGAAGCTTGTTCCCGTGTCTTCCAGTCGGGTCAGGATTGAACTGAGCTCGCCGACGGTTTGCTGGAAGAGGTCGATCTTGTGGTACAGTCGTTCGAGGACGTACTCTTCGATGGTGTCTTCCAGCGCCATGTTGAAGATGTAGACCTCGCGCTTCTGGCCGATGCGGTGGATTCGGCCGATACGTTGTTCGACATTCATCGGGTTCCATGGCAGGTCGTAATTCACCATGATGTTGCAGAACTGGAGGTTCCGTCCCTCGTTCATCGCGTCTGTCGAGACGAGTACGCCGCCCTCTTCCTCGAAGTTCGAGACGATCTGCTCTTTCTCTTCGCTGGAGTGGCCACCGTGGAAGGCGTGAACCGTGTAACCCTCATTCGCCAGTCGGTCCAGCAGCTGTCGCTGAGTTGCACGGAACTGGGTAAACACGATTACGCGCCCCATCTCAACGTGGTCCCGCGCCTCCTCAACGATGTCCAGCAGCCGCTCTTGTTTCGTCACCGTGTCGATGTCGTCGATTAGGTCAAGTATCGACTCCAGTTCGTCGGCGTGCGTGAGTTCTGACTGGTCGTGTAGGCGCTTCTCGATTGTGTGTTTCAGCGCCGCGGGACTGCTGACGACTTCCTTCTGAAGGAGCATCAACACCAGCTTTTGGCCCTGATCTTCGCTATATGCGCCCTGCACGTAGTCAGAGACTGCCTGGTAGAGTTCTCGCTCTTTGCGGGTCGGTTCGAAGGTTCGAGTGTCGATGGTTCGATCCGTGAAGTCGATGTCTGTGTCAGCCCGCCGGTTGCGGATCATCACCTTGTTCAGTCGATCCTGCAATTCCTCGCGATTGACCAAGGTTTCCTGACTGCTGTTGACGAAGTAGTGGTGGAAGACGTCGCGTGTCCCGAACAGTCCGGGCCGGAGTAGTGAGACGATGTTGTAGAGGTCGGTAAGTTCGTTCTGAATCGGCGTCGCGGTGAGGAAGAACGCGTAGTCGTAGGAAATCTGGTCGATGAGATCGTATCGGTCCGTTTCCTCATTCTTGACGTAGTGGGCTTCATCGAGGACGAGCACGTCCCAGTTACGGCTGAGCACTGTCGCACGATGACGCTCGCTCTTTGCCGTGTCAATACTCGCGATGATGTGCTTATGGGCATCGAATCCCTCGAACTCGTCATCGTAGTTGCACACGAACTCGAGACCAAATTTCTCCAGCATCTCGCCCTGCCACTGCTTGGCCAGTTGCGCGGGCGTGAGAATCAGCACCGAGTCATCGGTGTCCCTGAAGTGCATCTCCTTCAGTATCATCCCGACCTCGATCGTCTTCCCCAAGCCGACTTCATCGGCAAGGAGCGCCTTCCCATCCATCTCGAAGAGGGCACGATACGCGGCGTCGACTTGGTGTTCGAGGAGCTTAACCGAGTCCTCGTCGAGCTGCTTCAGCGACCGCAGTTCTGAATCCGGCTGGCCGGCTTGGAGACGAACCGCCTGAAGCGTCTGGAGATGCTCGTCACCACCACTGGAGTCTTCTAGTGCGTCAAAGAGATCGTCATTATCCTCGTGAGTGACCTCGACGTCTACGAGGTCGTAGCCGTCCATGTGCCGGCAAAGTCAACCGTCGGTCATATACGTTGTGTGACTCTCCAGCAAGCGGGGGATTTTGTCTGATGGCTAGAGGACGCCGACACCCAGCTAATAGACTGACCGCCGTCGGGTAGTTGGGGACTCACCACAGCGTTTATGCCGGCTTGTGCCGCTCAGTTTAAGTATCAGATTATGGCTGAATCAGAAGCCCTGTCCCGGACTCTCGCAGACACGGTCACCCTGAGCCGTGAACTTCGAGAGGAGGGACAGATCGACGGACAAGTAAAACTCTACAACGTGGACGACGAGAACGAGTTCGAGTCGGACGCCGGACTCTTCTTCGACCGCACGCTGATGACACAGGGGCTTAGGGAAGCCCTGTCGATTCTGCGTGACTCGCTGACTGGGGAAGACCCCCGAGGCACGCACATCCTCTACGGACCGTACGGCAGTGGTAAGTCCCACCAGATGGTGGCGCTGTACCACTGCTTCGACGACTCCACCGCAGCCGGCACTTGGGCTGGTGACTCCATCGAAGGCTTCGAAGATGCGTTGCCTGAGTCCGCGACCCCAATCACGGTCGCGATGCAGAACGAGCAGTACGAGTATCTCTGGGAACCGTTCTTCGAGGCCCTCGAATACGACCCGGGTACTTACGAGTCGGGTGGCTACCCCGACATGCAGACGATCCAAGACGCGGTCGGCGATGAGACAGTCGCGTTCTTCGTCGACGAACTGGAAGACTGGTTCGATACGCTCCAGGGTGACCGCAAGAGTGCGAACAAGGCGTTCCTCCAATCGCTCCTCGAGTCGACGGCGCTCTCTGACCTCGAGCTCTACACTATCGTCTCGGTTCTGCGCGAGGGATCTGAGGTCCACGACATCCTGAATCGGGAACAGGCGGTCGAGGTTAACATGAACAATCAGGTGGACAAGCGCGAAGTGTTGCGCCACCGCCTGATCGACTCTATCAACGAGAGCGCTGCCCGGGAGATTGTCAATGGGTACTTCGACGCTTACGACCAGTCTGACCACGTCGACCTCCCCGACGACTTACTGTCGGAGATGCACGACCTCTACCCGTTCCATCCCGTACTCCTCGACGCCCTCGAAACGCGGTACTACGCCGACGAGGGGAACCAGAACACGCGCGGGATGATCTACCTCTTCTCGAAGGTCTTGCTCGAGATGCGGGACAAGACCGATCTCATCACGCACGGTGACATCGACGCCATCGAGTTCGAGGACGAATTGGCGAAACTCAACTACGAGCGCCTCAACGCGGCGACGGGTGACATCAAGAGCCGCATCGACCAAGATGAGGTTCCCCACGGTCGGCGTATCCTGAACACGATTCTCCTCTACTCCCTGAAGCCTAGCGAGGGCGAGGGAGCGAACCCCTCGGAAATCGTCATGGGAGCCTACCAGACGGGTGACCTCGTTTCCGACGTAGTCCTCAACCTCGAGCGCTTGCACGGCGTCGCCTGGCATCTGCACAAGCTCAACGGCAAGTACGCGATTCGCGACCGACAGAACCCCAACGCACTCATCCGGAACGCCGCGACGGACGTTTCTGAGACGTCGGCCAAGGCCGAAGTCGCAGACTACATCACCGACATCTTCGGTTCGAACGCATTCCCAGTTGGCTTCCGAACCGACGACATTCAGAACATCCCGGACGACCGCGAGGTCAAGGTGGTGGTGAAGGACGACCAGTGGACGCAGGAGGAAGTGAAGAAGGTCATCACGAACGACAGCCGCGGACGCGAGTGGCGCAATACGCTCGTGTTCGTCCAGCCGTCCGGTGACAAGGCCATCGAGTCGGGCACCCGTTACATCGACAAGGCGAGATACATCGAGGGTGCACGGCAGGTGCTCGCCGACGAGTCGCTCGATGAGGAGATTCGCGACTCTATCCAGGGTATGAAAGAGCAGGAGGAAAACGAGCTTCGTGAGGAACTCCAGCTGCTCTACGGGGAAGTCCTGGACGGCGACGATCTGCTCAACGAGTTCGACCTTGCCGCTCCGATGGACTTGGACGTCTTCGTCCTCGACGGCGCAGAACTCGACGCGTCGAACATCACCGACTCGGCGGCTGCCGATCCATTCGACCTCCAGTCACACGTCTGGCCGATCGTCGAGGACCTGCTCGACCGAAAAGGAGAGATAGCTATCGAGGACGTCTATGAGCAGTTCCTTCGCGATCCCGAACTTCCGATCCCGGGAAGTGCAAACGACGTTCTGAACGCCACTGTCGAAGCGCTGAGTGACAAGCCTGTCCTCGCCCGAGACTCCAGTGGCTTCCGTGACGACCTTTCCGGAAGTTCCCTGGACACGGTACTCGTCCATCAAGACAAAGTAGACCTCTGGGGCGTCGACGACGTCGAGCAGGAACTTCGCCAGCGTTTCGGGAGCGGGACAACCGCCATCGACATCGGTGACTTCGAGCTCGACTTGCTGGAAGACGGCAACGTCTGGATCGACGGCGACAGCCACGACGTCGTGATGCGCGCCATCGGTCGGCTGAGCAATAAGGAAGACCAGTACATAGTGGTGCGCGGCAACGAAATCCTCGACAAGCCGCAGTCAGATGCGACGCTTCGCGACGTTGGTGGTGCGACTACCGTCGGTGCGTCGTACATCGCCGACAGAATCGAAGAGGCGATCGACCAGGAGGGGTACGCGAACCTCGACACGATTATCGGCGAGATTCGCGCCGACGAAACGGTGTTACTCCCGCCGGACGAGACGGAGACAGCCGCCCGCGAGGCAGTGAACGACTACCTCGTCGACGACTACGTGCTTGAGGCAGGCGGACGGTATCTCGGCTCGCTCGGTGACCGCGATCCGACGGCCGTCAAGCTGGTGCCGACGGTCTCCGACCGCATCGGCGACCAGATCCTCGACTACATCGACGATCTCGACGAGGGCGATCAGTTCACGGTGAGCAAGATCGCAGATCGGTTCGACAGCAGTGTCACCGAGGACATGGTGAAGACGTATCTGTTGCAGAACCTCGGTCGCGAAGAGGACCCAGCGTACGTCGTCGGCCCGACCGGTTCCGACGACGCGTCCGACTGGGTGCCTGGCTACCCGTTCCGCAAGCCCGATACTGGCCCCGGTGGCTGGCGGTTCGAGTTCAACGGCGACGATGTCTCAGCGATGCGCAGCGAGTGGCGAAAGAAACACAAAGAGGGCGAAGTCGAGTACGGTGACGTCACATTCATGTTGCCCGACAGAGAGGGCATACCCAGTGCCTTGCAGGGGACCGCTGACGTCGAGCGGTCACAGGTGAGTCTGACATTGCGTTCCGGTCAGGACTACACCAAGGTCCAGGACCTGTTCGAACACATGCCAGATGAGGCGTCGAGCCTGAAAATCGAAATTAGCTTCCAGAACTAATGTCTAAGGAGTCATCGGAGTCTACAGATCGTAGCGGTCGACAAGAACTACCCATTGAGCGGGGCTATCCGATTGAGCGGGTTAATGAAATCGTGGATAGAGAAAACCGAGCTAAGCGACACTATCGTCCGCCTTACACGATGCATAAATGGTGGGCCCGTCGACTTGGTGCGGTTTTCCGAACGATATGTCTCTACACTCTCCTTGATAACCCCGAGAAGATTTCCATTCGTGAGCCTGGCGGAAATCAACAACTAGGTAGTTACACGAGTGATGGGTCGGTTGAGCAAAGAATTCAGCAGGTGAACTTACAAGACCCATCCTCACTTTGGGATCTTTACAAAAAGGACGTGCAGGTTGAGGATAAGAAGGTTCTAGATCCCTTCATGGGTGGGGGAACTTCCTTACTTGAATCGGCTAGGTTCGGGGCGGATGTGGTTGGGAATGATTTGAATCCAGTTGCCTGGTTTGTAACAAAGAAAGAGCTTGAAGCCGGTAGCTCTAGTGTTGACGAGCTTGAGAGTGCTTTCAACAAGGTCAAGGCGGAAGTCAAGGAGAAGCTATCTAGTTATTATGAAACAGAATGTCCGAACTGTGACGAGATGGCTGATGTAATGTATTATTTATGGGTGAATGAACTTGATTGTGTCTCCTGTGGGAATACAGTATCCTTATTCAAGGATTATAGGGTTGCAAAGGGACGATACGATGATAGCGACCTTTATAACGTCCTCTGTCCCGGCTGCGAGTCGATAATCAAGATCGATGACTGGCGTAGTGAGTGTTCTTGCCAAGAATGCGGCGAGACGTTCGTTCCTAAAGACGGTAATTCAGATGGGACAAATTATTCGTGTGCAGATTGCGGACAGCAATATAGTGTAATTGATGCAGTTCGTGAGCAGGGAGGGTATCAGCCTCGGTTATATGCAATAGAGTATTACTGCCAACATTGTGATGACAATGGCCTAAGTCGGAGTGAAGTAAAGGGTTATAAATCAGCTGACGAAAGCGATCTAGATCGATATGAACAGGCTGTAGAAGAGTGGGAAACACGGCCGGAGCTTAGTGAATACGTTCCACAGCAGGAGATACCATTAGGAATACTCACCAACAGTACCGCTTTTGAAGGTAGTATTGGTGGTGGACATGTCGTTCTGCGCCATGGATATGAGAACTGGACAGATTTATTCAATCAGCGTCAATTACTTTGTCTCTCAGAGCTTCTGCGAGCTATTGATAATATCGAGGATGAGAATGCTCGCGAATATCTCCTGTTGGCATTTTCCGACTCTCTAATGTTCAACAATATGTTTACTATCTATAATTTCCAGGGTCATAAGGTGGAGGGGATATTTAAACAAAACTCGTACAAGCCTCAGAAAGAATTTGTTGAAAACAACGTATGGGGTACAAAATATGGCCGCGGTACTTTCCAAAAGTCATGGGATATGGTAACAAAGGCAGTTGAATGGTCTAATAATCCTGTAGAGCGATACGTTGAAGATGGGGAAACAAAGAAAACCGCTCCATTTGGAGAAGGCATAGACCCTGACTTTGAACTATCATGTGGTGATGTAAGGGATCTGGAGTATGAGGACGAATTTGATGCTGTCCTTACCGACCCACCTTATTACAATAACTTGATATACTCAGAGACCTCGAATTACTTTTATGTTTGGCTTCGGCAACTTCTGGCAGATGATTATTCCGCATTTGAGCCAGATACAACACCACGAGCGGAAAGTATCGTAGCGAACCCAGCAGAAGGGAAGACAGAAGAAGACTTTGAGAAAGAGCTTAAGGAGGCTTTTGCGACGATCAATACTGCTCTCAAGCCTGATGGTGCATTAGTCTTCACGTACCATCACAGCGGTTCAGAGTCTTGGGGCGAATTACTGGAGGCGATATGTGATGTCAACTTCGAGGTCACTGCGACCTATCCCGTAACGGCCGATACTAATCGTGCTTCATACAAGCTTACTGAGGGTGAATCAGTTTCTTTCGATATTATAATTGTGGCACGGCCATCTGGTGAGACAGAGCCAGTTAGCTGGAACGCGCTACGTCGACGTATCTACCGCACGGCGAAACAAACACGACGACGGCTGGAAGTAAGTGATCGGGAACTATCTCGAGGAGACATTGGTGTCATGGAGATGGGGGATTGTTTCCGCGAATACTCGAAGCACCACGGGAAGGTCCAGCGCGACGGCGAGATCATGTCCGCGAAGGAGGTCGTCCAGGAGATTTACGGCATCATCCAGGAGGCCAGCGACATCGGGGTCGAGGACGTCTTCATCGATCTTCTAGACACGTCGAACCCGTCCTTCGATGACGTGAACAAGCTCTGTCGCGGGACCAACGCTGCCCCGGAGGACCTCAAGGAGATGTGCCTCTACAACCAGGACGACGGCTTCGAACTCGGAACCTGGGACAACGAGAAGCGCCAGGCGTACATCCAGGAGCGCGTCAACGGTGACGGCGGCGAACACCTCTCGAACCTCGACAAGCTCCAGTTCCTCCGCTACCGATACGAGAAGGGCCAGTCGGTCCAGAACTACGTCGACAAGTGGGGCGTCGACGACGATCTGCGTGAGCTCGCCGGTCGCCTCGCCGATGTGACCGGTGATGACACGTACACGCGGGTGCTCGGGGACCGCGACATCACGAGCTACTAACGCGTTCTCACTTCTTTCGTTTCGCCAGATACAGCAGGCAGTGCTTCGTCACCACCACAAAAACTTAGATAATTCGACCATTTCTCGCGGTATGGGCTACAACACGGGGATGGTGAAATACTTCGTGGGGGTGGTGTTCCTGAATACGTTCCCGATGTACGTCTTCGGAAGTGGAATTTTGACTGGGTGGGAGTTTCTCAATGCATTCGCCGTGAAGCAGTCGGTAGACGCCGCTCTGTCGATTGCCCTCGACTACTATATCGCGAAGCTCACACCGTTCCCATTGAACGAGTTCCTCACTGCATCGGGATTTGAGGAAGTGGTGGTGAGTATCGGGTTCACGGTGTTGATCGGGGCCGTCGTCGCGAGCGTGAAGTGGCGAGCGGCTGTATAGACGGGATCAAGATGTTAACGTGCAGAACGTTTATGATTATCTTGGTCATTGGTCTGTCTGGAGAATGGGAATTCCGTCACAGGTGAAGAATGGTGGGTGGGGTGCGCTTTCTCTCTACCTCCATTCCCTGTTTGTGTCCCTTTATTGGGACGTCCCACAGATCACCTCAGACCGCATTGCTCTGGTCGCGGCTGCCGTCCCTGCAATCGTCGTCATGTTCGCGGTCGTTGTTCTGAACCACAGGCTGAACGAATACTGGGCCGGAGGCAACCTGAAGCGGTCCACGGAAACCATCGCCCGGATAACCGGAGAAAGCGACTTCTGGCATTC
Organism: Halorubrum sp. BV1; assembly: GCF_000746205.1. NCBI lineage: Archaea > Methanobacteriati > Methanobacteriota > Halobacteria > Halobacteriales > Haloferacaceae > Halorubrum > Halorubrum sp. BV1. Next base: position 516,241 of record NZ_JQKV01000001.1, on the reverse strand, counting down.
CGCCTCGCAGGAAACACAGGACGCAATCGACGACTATGACGAGAAGGCGTACAGCCATCACGTTTCCATTCTTGCGGGTGTCATTAACGCGGTCGCTGCACCAATCACTGGATACCTCGCAATTGGATGGCAGGGCATTGTGGTAGGCCTTCTCTTGTCGATTATCCTACTCAGAGGACTGAGCGTCCGGTCTTATCGTGAGTTGAACAGGCTGGCAAAAGAACTCTCAACCCCATACGAAGAAAACTATGAAAATCAGTAGACTCAAAATCGAGAACTTCGCAATCGATGAAAGTCCGATCATCAACGAAAGGGCCGTTGGTGGCCGGGACTTGTTGTTATACGGTGGAAATCGCTCTGGAAAGACGCTCACATTCAACGCACTACTCTACGCGTTGTATGGTCGTTCTGGAACGTTCGGGGTCACACCGGGCCAACGTAGCGAGGTGAGTGCTTATTTCGATAACTCAGACGCGGTACTACGTGAACGACGCCACCGGTACGAGCACGAAGACGGGACGCTCGATGCCAACGAGGGGGTAGAACGGTTCATCGGGCCAGATAGAACCGTCCGTTTGCAGTTCATCCCCTCAAATCCAGCAGACCAGCCAATCAGTAGACTGGATGGAGAAGAGTTGCTGAATAGGATACGAAGCGTACTGAGCAGTGAGCACCAGTCTGAAATCGAGCGACACCGAAGAGCCAGAGCCGAAACCGAGCATCTGAAAGAGATCCGACGCCGAGGGGAAGACCGACCGAGCGTTAATCAGCTCGAGCGGGAGTTGGACTCCCTCCCGATCTCGCAAACCGAAAACAGGATTGAGGACATCGAAGAGCTACAGAGACTCATCGATTCTGGCGAGATCGAGAGCATCAGCGCTCGGCTTCAGAAGAAAGACGAGGTCGCTGAACGCCTCGATGAGTTATATGACAAACGGCGCACGCTGGAGGACACTCTCAAACAAAAGCGCCGAGAACTCAGTGATGCCTCCCGGTATACACAGGAGGTGAACGACCTGATCATCGACGCGATCGAGGAGTTCACCTGCCCAGTCTGTGGTCGCTTGGTCGAGGAGCGAGTGGCACGCAATCGATTGCCGAGTAACTGCCCGCAGTGCGGTCGACCACGGGACCTCTCAGAACTTCGTGAACGGCTTCGTGAGAAGGTGGACGAGGCAGATACACAGGTGGACGAGCTGAAAGATGAGATTAGTGAGTTGGAAGAAGAACTGGCCTCGGTGAAGGCGGAAATCACGGAACTACAGGAGTCTGAACCAGACCTGGAAGGACTGAACCAATTCGTCAGAACCGCGCTTAAACAGGCTGATCACGACATAGACCAACTCCAGGAGAGAACCACTCGTGAGCTGGAGAATCACCGGCAGGAGCTAGAACAGGCCAAGTCCAAGGAAGAGGAACTCGAAGAGAAACTGACTCAGCGACGTCAACTACTATCTGCATTTGAAGAGTCCGCTGAACTGGCAGACGAAGAGGCAGAGCGTCTTGAGCAGGAGGCGTTTGACGAGATCCGGGAAGAGTTCACTGACCGCCTGTCATCTGTTTACAAGAGCATCGCCCCTAATTTGGGGACGGACGTTGGAATCACGTCCGAAGGGGAACTGGAATTCCCAGGTACTGGTTCAGAGGGGGCTCGGTCGTACGATCGACTGAGTAGCGGTGAACGGCGACTGGCAAACCTGGCTTTTGGTCTCACTTTGGCGAGGTTCGCTCAAGAGAGTGAGGATGCCCATAACTGGGAGGTATTAATCCTCGACGAGCCGCTGACGAACTTGGAATCGGACATTCAGGATGCGGCCGCACGATACCTACGAGATGCGGACGTTCAGGTCATTCTGACGTCCCCACTCGATCGGGTTCAGTCACACTTTAGAGATGACGAGTCTGAGATCGTCTCCTTGGAACGGATTAAAACCGAAGACTCGACCCTTGAGGAATACCTATGAGTGACGACGACCACCATCCAGAACTTCTACTGCTGCACGAGGCTGGTGGTGAGATCGAAGGAAGAGGGAAATACCACAAGCTACTGGATCGGTATCGGCGTGAGGCTGAAGAAACCGACGTCGAACACGTGGTCAAGGAACGGGGACCGTTCGATGAAGGGCTGTCGAAAACGGTGCAGCGGTATCTCGATATGAGGATGCTCGAATCTAACGAAGAGGGCCAGTCGCGTGATGTCAGGGAGACCGAGAAGGGAGAACGATACATGAGTGGCTTCGAACGAACGAAGCTATACTTAGACGATTCATTCGTCGCCACCCGAGATCGAGTTCGTCAGGTCGTCTCTGAGTTCGGGGACATGAGTATGAACCAGATGGTTCAGGAAGATGATGTCCAACAGGACAAACAGCGCCCACTTGGTACGCCGCTGTCTACTGAGTCCGACTCGAAGGAAGAGGACTGACAGTACAATTACTTAACGCGGCAGGGTCACTTCCAAGTAAGAATGGCAGGCCCAGGTCAGATTCCCGGGCGATACAATATCGTCATCGAAGGGAAGTACGATACGTTCGATCACCAGATCCCGGTCGAAGAGTTTATCGAATGTCTCGAAGACGACGACGTGCCTGACAAGGTCAGTGTCGTCGGTCTCGGCGAGGCGTTCGAGGACGGCGACCAGGCGACCGACCTCGCACGCGCGATGGACCGTCGTGCGAACGACCTCGAGTACCAGAGTCCGACCGTACAGTTCGTCGTCGAAGGCTCGTTCCACCGGCGCGGGAAAACCTACGACCTTCGGTATAACGACGAACTCTACCCACTACAGGAGGTATTCGGTCCACAGCTCGACCGGAAAGAGGAGGGCGACTGGCTCGTAGCGCCGTTCTAAGCGCCTCACCGTTCAGTAATCAACAATCTGAGCGGGTGTCAGCGTAATCGACCCGATTTCCTCGCGTGGAACCTCGCGTTCGAGGCCATTCTCACTTGTTAGACGCAACATTGCCTTGGGGCCGGTGTTTATCGCCTCAGCAGAAGCCGCGTAGTACGTTTGCTCCCCTTCGTCTGTCCAGACCTCGACTTGGAGTTGCCCACCTTCGACATCACTACTCCACTGGTGTTCGACGTAGCCCTGCCAGCAGTCTCCACAGACGTCGTCGACTTGGTCGTGAAGGTCACCCGTGAACGACTCTGGTTCGAACGGAATCTCGTAATGGAGTGGGCCTCCCCGGCAGAGACGACGAGCGTGATCAATACCGCCCTGTTCGTCACGGTGTACTTCGATCAAACATCCTCGTAACGCCGCTGTCTCGTCGCCCGAGGGATTCACAGACGAGAGGTCGATTCGTTCCCGGCACCGTCGACAGGTGATGGACGACTCAGTTACGTCCTCATCCAGCTCGAAATGTTCTCCCTCGATTGGGACGTCCAACTCCTCGCAGAGGCTCGACCAACCGAATCCAACACCGGGGGGCTGGTGGTTGTCGTAGAATACGTGGGTCTGTCCGTTATGAGCGGTCCAAAGGTACGGTGTTGGATACATTGTCGATCTCCTAGATCAGCTTCAACGGACCTTCTTTGTCGACCTCGTCAGTGCCGTTCTGAAGGAAGTACAGGTCGATCCACTCCTGGCCGTGGTCTCGGCAAAACACAGGAACACAGGTGGTGGTGTGCTCGTATCGCCGGTCACACCGCGTTTCGATCTGTTCGCGCGTCCATTCACCGTCCTGTTCGAGGTCGTACCGGTTCCGAACGTTCCACGAGTGCTCGTCAGCAGCGGCCTTAACGACCCGGAGCGAGAAGTCCCGCGAATCCTTGAACGCGAATGGGCCACTCATAGCCTTCGCCTCACTGAGGTCGCCTTCGTCGGCGGCGTCCAGGCAGAGTTGGTTCTCGGCGACTGCACGGAAGGCCTCGAGTTCTGGATAGTCGTCGACGAGCACGTCGTGCAGGTACTCGTGGACGACTTCGTCGTAGCTGTCGAGCGTGAACCCGTCCTCTGGTGAGACGATTTGAAGCTCTGCCCCGGTCTGGACGACACGGCGACGCCGCGGCGTCAGCAGGGGACAGAGGAAGCCCAGTCGGTCGGCGTGGAGCAGGTAGGCGTAACTGAACAGCCGGGATCGGGACGGCGACTCCTTGACTGGGTCGTGCCCTTCGGCGTAGTATTTCGAGTCGAGAATCGCGATGGTTTCTTCTCCTTCTTGGAGCGCGTGGTCTGGCTGGTGGTAGACCTCGTTTTCCCCCTCGAAGGGATTGACCGACGGGGAACGCACAGGTGTCATGTCGTCGAGCTCGCCAAGGTGATCGTAGGATTTGATGTAGTTGAGCTCGCGTTCGATGACCACCTGTGAGTATTGCTCGAACAGCGACTCCATGTTGAGGACGTAGTCCACCACCAGCTCGCGTGGCCCTTGGCGTAGCTGCTGACCGAGCGACGAGGACATGACCGCCTTCGCGACATCGAACGCCTTCTGGTAGTACCGCCGTTGCTTGGGTAGGTCGTCAAGAGTGATGCGACGGTACTCGTCCATCCGGTCCAGGCTGCTGTCGACGCCCATGCTCTCCAGTCGCTCGACCTCCCGGTGCACCTCTGAGAAGATACGGTCGTAAGCCGGGTGGTCGTTCTCTGCTGACTTTTGCTGGAAGAGGCGCAGGAGCGTCTTCCCAGCGTAGTGTAGCAGTGAGTTCGCGGCGTTGTTGTGCTCGATCTCGTTACGGATCCAGTGAGGCTCGAGGTTCCCGCGTGCGTGGTTCAGGAGCGTCTGCTCGACGTCAATCTCCCCGCGGCCGTCCAGGCTGTCCACCCGGCGAATGATGAGGTCGCGGATGAAGCCGTGGCGTTCGATGGTTTCCAGACCGTCGAGGTAATTGATCGCCAGCACCACGAACACGTCGTCAAGGTCGATGTCGTCGGACAGGAAGTCCTGAAGTGGGATGCCGTGGTACTCGATCGACCGATTCTGGTCGTAGACGGCTAGCAGCATGTCGAAGATGTGCTCCCACTCAATCTTCGGATCGACCAGTATCTTCGACGACGGCGTGAGGCTCACGACACCGATGATGTCGGTCGCTTCGACGTGGAGGGTCTCGTCGTGCTCCCCGTCGACGGTGACGGTAACGACTTCGTACTCCTGGTCGGAGTCGAGGGCTTCCTGGCTCTTGGTGAAGACGCCCGGACTCTCCTGGGTGAACGACGCACGACGAAGTTGGTCGGTGATGCTGGACGGACACCCCTCTATGCGAATCTCCCCCCGCTCGGGGACGTTGAAGGTGTCCTGCCCGAACTCGTACACTTCGTCGACGGTGCTCATTACTCGTAGGATCCCATCTGGCGGCGTTCCTGTTCGAGTTCCCGTTCCGCCAGTTCGGCAGCGGGGGCGAGGTCGAATTCTTCGAACTCACCGTTCAGGGCGCGATAGTGCTCTGCGATACGTTCGACCTGCGGGAACGCCGCCGAGTTGAGCAGTCGGGGCACAATGTAGGTCTGGAACGCTTGGCCGACGGCGTTCGTCTGATCGTGTTCGTACGCACCGCCCTCTCGACAGCCGACGCCAAGGAAGATCGCGACGTCACGGTAGTGCATCGGCCCGAACCGCATAATCGACCCCTGTGACGTGGACTCGTTGCCGTGGTTGATCCCCTGGTAGTCGCGCTCGAAGAGTCGAAGGAGTTCGCTTTCGTCAAGGTCGGTGTGGCCGCTGACGTGGGTGTTGAGCCAGTCTTTGAAGAGTTGACGGCGCTTGTCCTCCTCGTACTCATCGAGCTCAATCATCGCGAACCGACGCGTGATGGCGTTGTCGAGCTCGTTGACCGTTCGGTCGGACATGTTCATCGTACAGATGATGTTTACGCGCTCGTCGAGCTCGATCGTCTCGCCTTCGTCGGTCTCAAAGATAGTCTGGTGGGGATTCTCGATGGCTGTGTAAAGCGGGCCGAAAATCTTCGAGATGTCTGCCCGTGTGATTTCGTCCAGGATGACCCCATACTCAACGTCGAACCGACGGGCACGTTGGACGGCCTCGGACACACAGCCGAGCTTCGTGCGGTAGCTCAGCGACTCACCAGAATAGTCAGGGCTGATTCCGCCGATGATGTCTGAAGGCGTCCAGGAGGGAGTGGCGGTATTGAGCGTGTAGCCGACGCACGTCTCACGCGCAAGTTGTTTTGCGAACGTTGTCTTTCCGGTTCCGGTCGGGCCATACAGAACAACCGGTTTCCCGGCTTCGAGCGCAACCTGGGCGTTTCGTTTGACGTCTCGAGGCACGAGAACGTCTTCTGGTGTCTCATCACCACGAAGGCTCACAAGTCGCTTGAGTTCGTCCGATGCAACGGTCGACCCGAGGACGGCACGACGAACTTTCCCCAGCCCACGTTCGCCATCGTGGGTGATGTCCAATCCTTCGTCCTCGATCAAGAATTCGATGACTGCTTCCTCTTCGGCGTTCTCAATCGCTTCGACGGTTTCGTCCTCAACCCGTCGGAGGATGTCAATGTCCTCTTTGGCCTGCTCAAGAGTATAATCATCATCCGAGGAATCGCTCATTATACTCCACAAGCAGTTATGACATTAAAAGTCTACTTGGGACGATTGTTCTACCTAACAAGAGATGGGGTCCTCCAAAAGATACTAAATTATTTGACCAACGAGGGTTCCAATTGGGATTCGACTGTAATTCAATTGTCCGTCGTAGACAAGTGAACTCAGCTTCCTATCATAGATCGAACCAAATCTATCGATAGACCCCCCACAGGTTCCGTCGTAACCATGCCGTAGAAGCACTGGAACTTGTCGTTTACAGGTATTCACTCAAATCACTCTTGAATCACCCTACCCACACCCCATAGATTCCGTCGTAACCTCGCTGTAGAAGCATTGAGGCGTGAGGTTTGCAGAATTTCGCTCAAATTTCTCTTGAAACACCTCACCCACACCCCATAGGTTCCGTCGTAACCTCGCTGTAGAAGCATTGAGGCGTGAGGTTTGCAGAATTTCGCTCAAATTTCTCTTGAAACACCCCACCCACACCCCATAGGTTCCGTCGTAACCTCGTTGTAGATGCATTCTAACGCGCGATTTGCAGAATTTCGTTTGAGTGGTCTTATTACAACCTTTACTGAGTGATTGGGTGCAGCGATCGTGCTGAATGAACTGGGCGCATCTTGTGGCTGCCTGTGATAGCTATCGGTATCACAACTCAAAACATGACACCTGACAACCAGAACTGGTGACAGAGACTGAGACTGGACAATTTTATCATTCTATAGCTCCAGCACACGATAGATCATGACAGACGGTTGTCTGCATACTGTATATAGAAACGACACTTCGCACCAATGTGGTCTCTCCTCGCTTGAAGATGGACGATGTACGTTTCACACGACGGAAGAACTCCATCGAACCCGCGACACGGTTATTCCAGCTATGCAGGAAGCGGCCAGCAAGCAGCAAACGGTGTACGAGGCAGACATTTCCGGTGTTGATCTTACTGAATTCACCTTCCCAGATGTTGAATTCGTTGATGCCGATTTTCGCCGTGGACGTCTACAGAACGCTGACCTCACGGCCGCACGATTTACTACCTGTGACTTTGGACGGGCCGACCTTCGGCAGGCAGACCTCCGACACTGCAATTTGAGTGATTCAAGTTTTCGGCGCGCAGACTTACGAGAAGCAAATCTTCAGGAAACACAATTTGTGCAAGCGGACTTCTCGAACGCAGATTTACGGGAAGCAACGCTGACCAGAACAAACCTCAAGAACGCAAGTCTTCAGAATACGGATCTTCGAGACGTGAATTTAGATGAGACGATTCTTGAGCAAGCAGACTTACGGAATGCCAATTTACAAAAAGCAACACTATCTATGACAAATCTCCAACACGCAGATCTCAGAGAAGGAATCCTCAGCAACGCCGACATCTCTATGGCTTCGATGGAGGAAGTACGACTTGATAATGCACGACTCAACAATGCAGATGTCAGAGAGGCGTTCCTCCAGAGGTCAAGCCTGCAAGACGTTGATCTAATGGACGCCGATATTCGAAACGCGTTTCTTGACCGTGCTGACCTCGGGGGTGCAGACCTATTCAACGCTGACTTCGGAGAATCGCGGCTTGGTGGAACGCGGTTTGCTGGCGCACGATTAAATAGTGGCACAGAGTTTGATTCATACGTCCCTGGTGATCCGGCCAGAGAAGATAATACCAATCAACAAGCAGGTTTTCTTGAGGCTATCAACGTTTATCGACGATTAGAGCGTGTTCACTCGGAGAACCTCCTTGATGATCGTACAACAGATTACGCGGTGCGACGACGTCGTCTTGAACAACGTCTTGCTTGGAAGGAACGCAGGTGGGGAGAGTATCTGATACTGAGGTTACAAAACCTCGCAGTCCGTTATGGCCGCAATCCGTTCAGAGCACTAGCCGTTTCACTTTTGGCCATATTGCTGTTCGCGTTGGTCTACCCGATACTTGGGATTGTGGCATCGGGGACAACGGTCACATATCCAGCTTCAATAACTGAGGTGAATGCGATCGTTCGAACTCTTCGTACAGGCCTGCTATACAGTATTCGCACCTTCTTGCCGTTCGTGGGGCCCGGAGCGCAACCAGCGACAGATGTAGCACAAGCAATTACAGCGCTTGAATCGTTGTTAGGCAAGTTGCTCCTCGGACTGTTTGGTCTTGATATTGCTGCACAGACCGGCGAAGAGAATGAGTGACTGTGGAAGAGATTGTTGTGTTTGGATAATAACATAATTCCAACATAAAAGTTTTGATATTTTGGTGTATCCAACCTCCGTGTTCAGTAAGCGGTTCCTGTCCCTTACTGAGGACTACTGACAAAGTCTGTCAAGTGTATTTTGAAATTAAATAATGACTTGATTTACCATTAGTTGGAGTCATCGGCAAAGAGCTCGTCAAGTGGTCGAGGCCCATCCGTCTCCGGGGGATCGATTGGCTCCTCATCAAATAATTTATTTGGGGCAGGTGGCTCCTCAACCCCCTCAACTAATGCGTCATTGAGCCTCTCTACAGTCTCTTCTGTCGGCTCGCGCAGAGATTCATTGAGAGCAGGGTTCTCTGCTATAGCTGCCAGGATTAGTTGCACGCGTCGCGTTCGTTCCTGCAACGATTCATCGGGATCGCTCATAACGGATACAACTGTGGCAGAGCGGATAAATAGGGGGTTCTCTCCAGAGACTGTAATTCAATTGTCCGCCATAGACAATTGAACTGAGATACCGGTCAGATGTCCCGTCTAATTCAACCGGGGAGACCCCATCGGTTCGGTCGTTAATCGCAGATGGGAGCTACCCCGATGGACTATAAATTTTGAAGGAACCATCGGTTCCGTCATTCCCGGTTATTATCCGGATGCTCACTCAGACACACCCCATCGGTTCCGTCGTTCTTAATCCACAGTCAGATACTTACCGAGACACACCCCATCGGTTCCGTCGTTAATCGCAAGATTGGAGCCACCCCAGTGGACTATAACTTTGGAAGGAACCAACGGCTCCGTTATTTATATACCGCCAGGGTATGCTCTGCTTGGAAACTATGCTACCAAACTAGGGGTGGGGTTCTCGCCTGTTGTAGCTCACTCCAAACTAGGGGTGGGGTTCTCGCCCGTTGTAGCTCACTCCAAACTAGGGGTGGGGTTCTCGCCCGTTGTAGCTCACTCCAAACTAGGGGTGGGGTTCTCGCCCGTTGTAGCTCACTCCAAACTAGGGGTGGGGTTCTCGCCCGTTGTAGCTCACTCCAAACTAGGGGTGGGGTTCTCCCCTGTTGTAGACCCGACTTGAGTGGGCACCTGCTCATATGCACCCAGGCGAGATCACGAACGGTTGGAGGAATTCGTTGAAGAAACGTCTCCAGAGCGAGAAGAGATGACGCCGCTAACGGAGGGAACCGGCCCTGTTGCTCAGAAGCACAGAGATGTCGTTCGGAGAGGCGTGGATCGTCTTCTATCCGAGCTTCTGTCATGTGTCGACGACCGCCACGTCGACACGATCGTGACGTACAACGGCGTGCAGTTCGACATAAGGCACATCCGGGGCGCGCGTCGATCTTTGCCGACAATCTCGGTGCGACCGACCTTTCCAGGGACGTGCATCGCGTGTTCGACAGCGCTGACCACCACGATTTAATGAACGACATCGTCGCCGCTCACGGTCATCGCCAGAGTCTCGAGGACGCGTGCGAGGAGCCCGTCGGCGAGCGACCGCCCGAGACGACATGCCCGGACTGCGTGGTCGTGACGAATAAGCGCGTGCCCGAGCTTAGCGAGATGTACCTCGCCGCACGGGAGGGCCTTGTTGACGCGGACGCCGACGAGCTCGAGCGCGTGCTCAGCGAGTACGCGGTCGACGACATTGCGCCGATGTTCGACCTTCGCGACGTGCTGTTCCTAGAGGCGTAGGTTGCGGACACACCGCCGTCGAAGTGTTCGAAGAGAGCAACCGTCGCGAAATGATGACTCTATCTTTGAAATGAAATCACCATATTACCACAAGTTGTGGGACGTTCTATTGCTGCTGGCCAATATTGTCGAGGTATGTGCAATGCCGAAAATCAAGGACACCGAGACGACCCTCTTAGATAGATCACCGATACTGGGCAGCAGACGGCCTGAAATTCCGATTTACATCGGAACCGAAGGGGCGTGCCTAACACGAAAACACCGGAACCGATGGGACGTCACGACCAATATCTCGAACAGCGCCATCTGAAACGGTCGGCTTCTGACCTAGCGTTTTCGGTTACTTCCTTGGTCGAAGGCATGTATCGATGACTTTCTGGTTTCTGATACTAGATCGCGAATATCATTGAGCGAGAGAGGGTCGATGTCCTGACGGTTCCCTGTCTCCGTGTACAGGATGCTGGCTGCGATTTCACGGTCTGGGTAAACCTCGCTAGCAACGTGGTAGTAAACGCTCAGTTGCTTGCGGTACTCCGCTTCACCGTGCCGGCCGCGGTCAGTCTTGTAGTCGACAATCTCGACGCGGTTCGGCGTCAGGTGAACGAGGTCGACAACGCCGGAAATAGTCACGCGCTCGCCGTCAACTGTGAGCGGAAGGTGCGCGTCTTCTTCGACCAACAATTCACCATCGAGACTGTCGATGAACCGCGCGACGTTCGTTTCGTCGACGTCTCGTGGTTCGACGTTCTCACCGAGTGCATAAGCCTCGGCGAAGTCGTGTACCTTCGTGCCGAAGTCGGTTCCTCGGCCACCCTCGACGTCCTCGAACACCTCGTCGCGCATGAGTGTGTGCGGAGTGTGTCCTCGTGGGCCCTCTGGGACCGACATCTCGACTTGGAGCGCAGTCTGTTCCGAGCCCTCTTGCGTGGTCTCTGCGACGTCGGGGGAGACTGTCTCTACCTCGACCGGGAGTTCTTCGATGAAGGTGTTGGGGTCCTCGCCAGCGGTGAGGACAACGTGACTCTCTGCCCGCGTGATGGCGACGTAGAGGAGACGGCGTTCTTCATCGTAATCACGGGGTAAACACTTCTGGAGGACGTCGGCCTGCCAGTTGTCGAAGACGTGTGGCATCCCGTGCGCTTCCTCAGAGTATACTTTGCGCTGACGCAAGCCGACAGGATCGTCGTAGCGAATGACTCCACCACCACCGCCGCCTGGCGGGAAGCGTCCGCTGTTCATGTTCGCGAGGATGACTATGGGGTACTCGAGACCCTTCGTGGCGTGAATCGTCTGGACAGTCACTGAGTTCGTGCCGGCGCCGGCGTGCACCTCATGGGTACTCCCAGCCTCGATCGCACGTTCGATGAACCGGATGAGGTCGCCACGCGTCTGTGTGGTAGCGTTGTGGACGGACTGGAGCGTGTGGAGGACAACGTCGGCGGTCGGTCCGTTGTAGCCATAGCGGGCGAACACGCGCCGTGCGACGCCGCCGAGCGTCTCCATCGACCGCAGTTCCTCGCGGAACGCCGCCACGTTCTCGGGGTACACCTCGCGCTCGAGGATCGTGTCGATCTCGTCGAGCGTATAACCCGCTCGCTCGAGTACGACTGCCCAACCGCGGTCGATGTCGTCTTCGAGAATGCGCAGCCAGGCGAGCAAGAGCTTCGCCTGGTCAGTTCGGAAGAGCTCGATACCACCCTCGTACGCCATCGGAAGGCCATACTCCTCGGCAGTCCCGAGCAACTCGCGACCGAAGTCACGAGTGCGCGTCAGCACCGCAATGTCACCGTACTGCGGCGCACGGGGACCACCGTCCTCGTCCTCGACGCGGTAGTCCTCGTTGTCGACGATCTCCTGGATCTTTGCCAGCACCGCCTCCTGCTCCTCGTCGCTCTGGACAGCCTCGATAGTGGTGTTCTCGTGGTCCGCGTTCGACTCCAGCGAGACGATCCGGTCGTCGACCGCCTCAACGTCGACATCGTCGCGATTCGCCGCAGGGACTCGTAGGCCGTGTTCCGAGAAGTCGAGAATCTCCTGGGTGGAGCGGTAGTTCTCGACGAGTTCGATGGTGGTGACGGGGCTCGTCGGGAACGAGATGCGTTCGTGGTCGCTGTTCAGCTGGTCAACGAACCGATCGAGGCGGTCTTCGAACTCGACGATGTTGTCGACGTCGGCGTATTGGAAGCTGTAGATGCTCTGTTTCCAGTCTCCGACGACGCAGATGTTGTTCGTGCCCGCGAGTAGGAGTGCAAGTTTGAATTGGATCTCGCTGGAGTCCTGGAACTCGTCGATCATCACGTAGTCGAACGCGACGTCGTCGCGCAGCTCGTGGTTCTCACAGAGGAGGACGAACGCGAACAACTGGAGCATCCCGAAGTTCAGGTAGTTCCGCCGCAGCGCAAACCGCAGGTACTCGTGGTAGAAGTCGTGGACGAACTGCTTCAGTTCCTCCCGGTCCTCCTCGAAGACTCGCCGTGCGAGGTCGTCGGGCACCTGCTTGCCGCTCCCGCGAATTTCCGATTTCTCGGGTGCATCAGGCAGGTAGGTCTTGTTCCGGTCGTACCGGCCGAGTTTCGACCGGAGCAGCGACTGCTTGCTCCCGCCGTTCCGCGGTTCGTTCAGGTCGTCGAATTGCCGTTTGAACGCTGCGAAGTCGCCGTCGAGCTGCTGCTCGCCGTCCCTGTACCAGCCCTCGGCGTTGGGGAACACACCCTTCGCTGCGAGCTGATTGATGAGATCGAGCAGTTCGTCCGGGTTCGAGAGCGCGCGGAAGACGTCGTCGTACTCGGGATGGTTGTCGCTGAATCGATCGATGAATTCGCCGAACAGCGCTTGCTCGACGAGCTCGTCCTCGATGATGCGCGTTGACCCGGTGATGCGGTCGTCGATGCCGAGGTAGGTTGGCGCGGCGTGACCGTGCTCTTCGAGGACGTCGTGGCACAGCGAGTGGAACGTCTGGATCGGCGCGTCCGCGAGTTCGCGCATCCCGTAGTGGCAGTGCCCGACGATGCGCTCTTTCATCTCGGCGGCCGCGTTGTTCGTGAACGTCACCAAGAGAACGTCCTCCGGATCGACGCCATCTTGGGAGACGATGTTGGCGTAGCGGCGCGTCACTGTGAACGTCTTGCCCGTGCCGGCGCCGGCGTCGACGAGGTGGAGACCGTCCGTGCTGTCGATGAGTTCCTGTTGCTGGTCGTTCGGTTCGAGGTCAGTCATCGGTCGCCCTCCAAGAGTAGGTCGCGGTTGTCCACGTAGCGGTAGTTTGGTTCGCCGCCGAGTCCTTCGACCGGGAAGCGCTCCTCTCCAGCGCGCCGGCGATTCAACTCCTCGAGCCGCTCGTCGACGAACGCTTCGAACGCGTCGAGGTCGTCCTCGAAGAAGGCCTGCCCACGGACGCGCGTTAACTGGCGCATCGCCTGCTTGCAGCCCGACTCGACGTACTTGTAGTCGCCGACGCAGTTCTTCATTCGTGCCGTCAATTCCTCGCCGAACGCCGACGTGATGAGTTCGTCGCTGTCAGTTGTTTCCGGGAGAGGAGTCTCGTCGAAGACCGCAGCGTAGTCCTCGTAGTCCACCTGCGAGAGCGTCTTCTGGCAGTTGTTCGCGCCGTCCTCGATCAACTCGTCGAAGAAGGCCTTCGAGCGAGCGTACTCGTCGAACGGCATCGGGTGGTACGAGACCGTCGTCAGCGTGTCGTCGAGGTCGACCTCGCCCGCGACGACGTCGTCGAGCGTCTCGAGGAAGTGGAAGAACGTGAACTCCAGTTGCTGGTCGGGATACTGCGAGCGCCAGTGCGTGAGATACAGCAGTGCCTGGAAGTTCGGGGAATCGCTGGGCGGGTCAAGCGACGAATTCTTGACGACCTGGGAGGCTCTCTTGCGACGGCCACTCTTGTGGTCGACCAGCCGCGACGGCGAGTGAATCAGGTCGATCTTGCCTTTCAGACCCAGGTCATCGTTCTCGAACCACCGTTCAGTGATGGGTGAGTCGACAGGCCTGTCGAAGCGCTCGGCGAAGACGTTTCTTCCCCAGTCGCTCGTGGTGGTGAGGAACTCGCCGTCGACCGGCGTGTTCTCCTCGAAGAACGCGACGATGGTTTCAAGGCCAGCTCGGTACTTCGTCCGTCGAGTCGTTTCGTCGACCGACCGGACGAATGGTCGCGTCTCTTCGAGAATGTACTCCACAACGTCGTCGATGACGTCCTCATCGACGAAGTTCGGGTGGTGAATGTAGAACTCGGCGAAGTCGTGGAAGAGATTTCCCTCCTTGAAGTAGTCCTTGTCGGGGCCGTCGACGAGCCTGCTGAAGAAGTGGTCGCGGGGCGAGTTGACGTACGTGCCGAGACTCGACTGGCTGATCGTCGAGACTTCGCTGGTGGTGGCGTCGACCGGTTCCTTCTCGAAGCCGCCACCGGGACGATCGAACCGTCGCGTGTGCGTCTCCGAAGGCAGGTCGCTGAAGCGCTCGAACTCCTCGTCGAGCAGTTCCTCGAAGTACAGGCACGGCGTCACCGGCGAGCCGCCCTTCGCGTCCTGCACGAGGTAGTATTGCGTCGCCCCGCTCTGGAGGAGGAGCTGGAACTGCTGGATGTTGCGCGTGTACTGGGCGTCCTGGTCGACCCAAGGTCGCCGTGGGGCAGAGTGCGTCCAGTCCTCGTCTAGACCCAGATAGAAGACGACCGGGCGGTCGACGTATGCGGCCGACTTCGCGTCGGCGAGCAACACCCCCTTGTTCTCGCGGTCGACGGGGACCTCGTAGCTCTGGAGGTAGAACACGAGCTGGTCGACGGCGCGCTCGGTTGCGCGTGTGTCGGCGATGCCGAGCGTCTCCAGCTCGTCGCGGAACGCGTCGAGTCGGCAGTCTGCCCTGTCTTCGAATCTGTCGAGCGCCTCGGCGAACGTCCGGTTCTCGATGTGGTCACAGAAGTCGACAACCCAATCCAGTTCGCGGTCGTCGAGTTCGTACAGCCGTTTCTCGTCGTGTTCGACATCCAGCGAGACGTCGAGTCGAGCGAGGAGCGGTCGTATCTCGCCGACGCGGGTGTCGGTGCCGCCGTGCCCCGCACGAAGCAACTGAACGAACGTGCGGTTGTCGGGATCGTCGACAAAGCCGGGACCACCGTAGAATGGGATGTCGTCGGCCTCGAAGGCAGACTCGATGAGTGCAGAGAATTCACTCCCCTGATCAAGCACGACGGCGACGTCGCCGGCGTTCTCCTCGGTGACCGCGTCGACGACTGTGTCGACGATCGCCGTCGAGGAGTCGAAGATGTGGAACCGTGGATGGTTGAACTCCTGCTCCCCGAACGTATCGTACGTATCGTAGTCGTTTGGGAGGATCGAGCGCTCCAGTTGGGTCAGCTGGTCGTACCCAACTATGGCGACGTCCCGGTCGTCGTCGATACGATACTCAGTAAGTCGCCGCGATGTCGTCTCGAGGTCGGCGATGTATTCGACGGCTTGGCGTGTGGCGGTGTCGACGTACGCGTCGTAGTCGAGGATCGCCTCGAGACGGCCGTGGTGTTCCCAGCACTGGAGGATGTTGCCGATGGCGTAGGCGCCGCGCTTCCAGTCCAAATCAGTCTGCTCAATGAGTTCGAGAAAGGCGATGCGGTCCTCGGCTTCTTCGCGGCGACCCGCGGCCAGCCGGCGGGGTGTAATTGCGAACGAGCCGAGATGTGGCCTGTCGATACGGCGATTCAACGCGCTGGCCAGTGGCGCGTCTGGGACCACAACGAGGTCGTACCCGGCGACTTCCTCGTAGAGGTCGTCAATCGGTTTAGCCCGGAGAAATGACACGACGGAAAGAGCCGGCTGTCAACTAATAAAGGTTCATAGAGTGTGAATATCGTGTTCAGTAGACCGTCTTTCTGAGGAGCATACTCTGAACCGCTGATCACCAAAATAGTATAGAGTCTCGTGCTGTGTTTCGTTGACATGGATACCATTGACGTCACTCCGAACTAGAAAGGGTCGATCGGAGAAACGCTCGTGCTTCATGGTCGAACGATACCACACCCGGTTGAGGAAGCCATTGAGACGCTCGTTGAAGAGGAGTACGAAGTAGCCGAGAATACGCCCATACGCATCCCTAACGAGCACGCGACCTACCTGAACTTGTCAACAGGAGATGGTGGTTATATTTCGACTCGGACAGATGGAGCGTTCTCTGCGAAGTGGATCCCTGCACACCGTGAAAATGAGGTTACAAGATCACCCGAGGGTCACGTTCAGGATCAGTGGAAGCTGATGACCGAATCAGCGTTCTTTCCCATTGAAGTAAAGTCAGGAAAAGTACGCAGAGTTAGAACGAGATCAGAAGGAAATCTTGGAAGCCGTAGCGAATGCAAACACGCGAGAACATCCCCTGGTAGTCCAAGTGAATATTGACAAGCTACCTGAACAGTATGGGGTCTCGGTACGGTTTCTGTGATCCTGGTCCGCACATACTGATGAGACCTTCACGCGCTCATCGTCTAGGTTGAGTGGGTTTTGAGGCACTCAAGCCCTGAAGATGGTTGAATGTAGAACTCGGCCAATGAAACAGGATCTGTCGCTGTGTTCTCACCGCTCAGAGGAAATAATTCCTTGAAGTAAGAAATATAACCCCAGAAAGCCTGGGTTCTGGTATGAGCAACTCTGAGCGGGAAGGGGGGCCACCCAGTTTCGATGATCCGTTCGGAGAAACCGATGTCGAGCAGCAAATTTACGCGACGATCCTCCAGACACGTGAGCCGACAGCGGCAAGCGGAATCGCTGAGCGCGTCGATTGCGATCCGAAAACCGCACGGAAGTATCTCCGGTGGTTCGCGCAGCTGGGCATCGTCACCCAGCACGAGGGGCGCCCAACGACCTACGAACGGAACGATTCGTATTTCGAGTGGCGTCGCGTCAACGACCTCGCAGCCGACCACTCAGGTGAGGAGATACAAGCGCGAGTTCGAGAACTCACCAACCGCATCCACGAGTACGAACAGCGGTACGACGCCGATAGCCCGGCTGACGTTGATGCGGTCGCTGCCGCGGAGAGCGACGAACATGAAACAATCGACGACGTGTACGGTGACCTCGGAGACTGGGCGACGGCACGACATGAGCGCCAGCTCTACGAACGTGCTCGTCAGCGACACGCGGGAACAGGAGACCGGGAGCAGGCACCGAGTTAGATGGTTCCGCCAGCCGGTGATGGGGGGAGCCCTGCACCGATAGATCGCCAGATCCTCGAGTACCTTCGAGAGCGTCTCGAAACCACAGCTCAAGTTGCAGACGCGACGATCACGGACGCTGAAGGCCATCTCGTACTTCGAGTACAACTCTCGAATACCTACTATCCAACCGACGTCGAAGAAGCCACTCTCCTCGTGCGCTGGTACACGAACGACGATTGTAAGATTCACTACCGCGAGGTCCACCAAGACTCCGAGTGGGAATGCCGCTGGGATCGTCACCCGAACCCTCACAACACACGAGACCACTACCATCCGCCACCGGATGCACCGATGCTTGGCGACAACGCTGACTGGCCAGCGGACTACCGAGAAATGCTCACGTTCGTTCTCGACGAAATCGAAGTGCGGATCCACGAACTCTGGTCGACGTAGCACGTGGGATGCAGGCGTCGGTAATAGCGGCCCGAGCTAGGATCTAAACGGGCAACGGACTGTCTTGCGCTCGTACACCTCCCCATCAGCGTATTGCCAGTGCTGCGAGCAAACTCATAGGGAGATGTGTGGCTCTCCTCTGCTTAGACTCGGACTCATTTCTCACCTCTTCATCCTCTCGCCAGCAGTTCCCAGAGTGAGGCTCAACAGGTCATCGAAAAATTAGGGAAAACGCCTGTTCTCAGAGCCGGTCCAAGTAGTCGCGCCGCTGTTCCATCTTCTCTTTCTCGGTGCGCCGATCGTAGTGCTGTTCGATGACCGCGGGGCTCACGTTCGCTCGGTCACTCACCACGTTGTCCGGGAGGTCGCTGTTGAGCGAGTGCGTGATGCTGCCGCGACGGATGGCGTGGGGATTGACATTTGCGGGACAATTGAACGCCTCTTGGTCGTCGACAGCAGCCTCACACATCTCTGAATCCCGATCTTCAGGACATTCCGCTCCACGGAAGCACGGCCGGGTCGCCTGGTAGACGTACTTCCTGAGCGTAGTCTTGTGCGCACGACCCTGTCTCGATGCAACAAGCGGTTCACGGCCGAAGTCGTCAGTAACGTTCGGTCGCTTCTCTTCGATCCAGTCGTCGAGCAGCATGCAGATGTCGTCGGAGAGCGCCACGAGGCGCTCACCGTCTTTCTTGTTCTTGATCGGGGTGTCCGTCTGGGGACGGTGACGCACCTCAAGATACTGCTCGCTGGGGTTGTAATCATCGACGTCGAGCGCGTTGACGCTGCTGACACGCATCATTGTATGCCACATCAACGCCACGGTGACGTGCTGGCGGGACGCGTAGTCGTACTTAGCAAGGTACGAGAGAACCGCTTTGGCTTCCTCTGTTTCCAGCATCTCGTCGCGGGTGTTCTGCTCGGGCGTCATCGACGGCGAACGGACCTTCGTCGAGAGGTCTTGCTCGACGCCGTCGACTGACTCGGCCCAGCGGATGAACACGCGCAACGTGTCCATCTGAGTCTTCTCGCTGGCGACAGAGAGGTCACCGTCGTCGCGCCGCCAGAGGCGGTACTGCTGGATCTTGCGACCGGTGAGATTGTTGAGGTTATCGATGTCCTCCATCTCGCACCAACGCAGGAAGTGCTTGAGGCGGTACCTGTGCGACTGGATCGAACTCTCAGCGAGTTCGGCTTCCTTGTCCGTGAGGTACAGCTCGAGTGCTGTCTCCGGATCGATTGGCTCGAGACTCATAGTCGTGAGTCGCGAACCCATAACGTGTCGATCTGAACGCCGCGATTTCTCTCCGTTCGTCAAACCGAACGAGAGGAATTCTAAGAGCGTCTGAGGGCCTATGAGCCTGCAGCGCCCATCCTGCCGCATAACACCTAGGAGTCAACAGACGGCGACGTGGTGTATTTAAACCTTCCTCCGATATTGGAGTAGAGTTCATTATGCCACGTCATCCCCATCTCCTCCGTCGTGCGATTTACTAGAGTCAATATTACCGCAGTTCATAATAAAGCTACTGGAAATTGACTTTCTGGAGAACGTTTCAGCCTCTCTAGCGGTCAGCTCGCCACCTCCGCCATCGTTCTTGTTCAATAGTTTGTATTCCCAATAGAATTATTGTAGTCTAGCGCCAACCGCTACGTATGACAGATGAATCAGGGACCGAACTCTGGAAAGAGCACCAGAGCGCCTTCGACCGCGTGCGCGCAGTCGCCGTTACAGTTTCCGAGCCCAAACCGGCCGACTGGATTGCAGAGCAGGCCCACGTCGCGGGAAACACTGCGCGTGACCATCTCCAGCGCCTCGTCGAGATGAACGTTCTCCGAACCGCTACCGGAGGGACCGCGACCCGGTATGAACCAGACCCGCTCTACACGCGAATGCAAGCTCTCCGCAACCTCCTCGACGACCGGACTCGCGACGACCTTCTCGAACTGCGTGGCGACCTACAAGAGCAGGTCGAGGAGTGGCAGACCGAGTACGACGCGGATTCACCGAGTGACCTTCGCGAGCGGGCGGCACATGCCGATACTGCCGAGGCAACACGAGAGATGCGCCGGACTGCGAACGACTGGGACATCATCGCGTATCGTCTCCAACTTGTAGAGGACGCTATCGAGCATTACTCTGACTACGCTGGAAGTACCCCGGCACCTGCCTGACTGGATGTTCGCGTTCGACGGCGGCTACGACCCCGGACAGGCATCGCACACGATTCTCCTCGAACTCAGACGCACGATTGAGCGACACCCTGCCGTCCAACATGCGGGTGGGGAGCCGCCCGGCCAATTCATCCGTGTCGTTGCGACACTTGACCCTGCTATTCTCGGAAGCAACGCAGACGAGGCAACACTCACCCTTCGTTGGTACGCGGGCGAGGCTGCTGACGCAGACCCAGAGTTCGCCTTTCATTACAGCGAAAGTTCAGGCTTCGACTGTGGGTGGCACCACGAGCCGAATCCGCATGTGGCTGGACGGACACACTATCAAGAACGTCTCTCACCGGGCGATGAATACGAGTACGAGGCGGTCTCTTTCAATAGTCTCCGGCCAGTACCGTTGCTCTGGGAAATTCTCGACCGGCTTGAAGCCCGTCTCACCGACCGCTAAGCAGTTCCAACGAAGTGGCTGAGCTGGAGAAATCCCCTCCCAAGCGGAAGAACGGACACGACCAATTGGTTCCGAAAACGGCCCCTCTGAGTCGTGCGATTCACTCCGCAAATCGGGATGACCTGCGGTGAGTCCCCTCGCGACACGGACGTGATGCGAACCGGGATCCGCTCGAACGCTGCATTCGTCCGCGTTTCCGACGGTTAAATCGGATTAATTGGGCGAAAAACGGGCGAACGGCTTGCGGTATTGAAGGTGGTAGCGCCCCGAGCGGGAGGTGCCCATGAACGCTATTCGAACGACGCTTTTCGCCGCGCTCGTCGCGACCGCACTGATCGGAGCCGGCGCGGCGGCCGGTGCCGTCTCCGCCGCGCCCGGACCATCCGACGCACCGGGCGGCGGGGCGGACGCGACCGCCGCCGGCCCGCCGAGCGACCTCCCAGAGCCGGTTCCCGACTTCGTCGGTGAGATCCTCTCCGGCGTCACCGACTTCCTCTCCGGCGATGTCGAGGGTCTCGGTGACACCGTGAGCGACATCGCGGGTGACGCGAATCCCGGTGACGCACCAGACGATGGGGGTGCCTAGCGTGTCCGATCGGCCGCTCGCCGCCGACACGCTCGGTCGACGGCGCTATCTGCAGGCCAGCGGTGCCGCTGCGCTCGCGACCGCCGGCCTCGCCGGTTGCATCGGCACGGCGACCGGGACGCTGGCGACTCGGGTGACAGACCAGCCGGCGGACATCGCCGACTTCGAGTCGCTCGTCGTCACCATCGAGGGAATCTGGCTCGGTCCCGAGGGCGCAGAAAGCGGTGCCGACGGCAATCAGACCGACGACGCGGATGGTGCGGCAGACTCGGACGCTGACGGGAATCAGACGAGCGACGGTGGAACCCAGTCGGACGACGGAGGTGGCGAGTCCGAGCCGGCCGGCCGCGAGTACCTCGAGTTCGACGAGCCACAGGAGGCTGACCTCGTCCGGCTACAGGACGGCGAAACGCAGCTCATCGACGAGCGAGAGCTGTCGGTCGGCAGCTATCAGTTCCTCCAGCTCGACGTCTCGGCCGTCGACGGGACGCTTTCCGGCGGCGACGAGGCGACGGTCGATCTCCCGGGGAACGCCCCGCTCACGTTCAACGAGGCGTTCGAGGTGCGCGAGAACACCCGAACGACCTTCACTGCCGACTTCGCCCCCGTCCGCCGGGGAACCGGCTCGTACCTGCTCCGTCCCGTCCCGAGCGGGATCGAGGTCTCGTACGGTGATACCGACGGCGGCGACGATGGCGACGGCGGTGACGGCAGCGCCGCCGACGGGTAACGACGACAGGGTGCGGGCGAGACGCACCGACGCGCGTCTCGTCCGCGCTTCGCGATCGGCGTGCACGCCCCTCGGTCCCCCGTGGAAGTCGCGCGACTCCGGGCCGGCGACGGCTCGCATGACGGCGACTTCGGGGTTAGGGCTGGGAGCGGTCCCGGGAGTAGGGGACCAGGGGAATGCACGCTCGCGTCGGTCCCCGAGCAGAGGCACACGATTCGGTTCGACCGGCTGACGCAGGCGACTGCGTTCGGGCGGTCGAACGTCCCACCTACGCGACGAATTGCGCCGTTGGCGCGCGTATCCTCACGCGTGCGACGGTCACGCCGTCGCAGCGGATTCTCCGCTGACGGTTCGGTACACTGGCCCGGCGAGCAGCAGCACTCCCGCGCTCGCCATCGCGACGAGTGCGGCCGGGTCGACGACTGAGAGGTCGCCGGCCGCCAGCCGGTCGATCGAGACGCCGACGGCGACGCCGAGGAGCACCCACGGCAGTTCACCGACTGCGGTGCCGACGAGGAACGGGCGGAGCGGCACGCCCGCGACGCCGGCACCCAGCGAGACGGCGTCCGAGGGGAGGGGGAGTAGCCGCGCCGCGGCCACTGTGCGCGCGCTCCCGGCGACCGCGGTGAGTCGCTCGCCGGCGTCACAGACGCGGGCGGTCACGCGTCCCACGCGGCCGTCGGGGGACCGTGCCCGGCCGGTCCGAGCGAGTCCGTACGGGGGTATCGCGGTCGCCGTCACGAGCACGACGCCGACCGGCACGCCGGGCCATCCGTACCCGAAGCCGACCGCGGCGGAGAGCAGCGTCGTCGGCCACGCTATCGCCGGCCGAACCGCGGCGAGGCCCACCAGCGCGACGCCGAACAACGCCGGTCGATCCGCGAGGCGAGTGAGCGGGCCGGTAACCGCCGCCGGCGACGCGGTCCACGTGATCGCGACCGAGACGGCGACGGCGACGGCTGCGGCGGCGTACCCCGTGGTGGCGGCCCGACGAGTCACGAGACGGGGTCTCCCTTCGGAGGATAAACGCTTTGTGGGTCGCCCGGCCGATTCACGAGAGCTTCCCGAGCGCCTCGAAGAAGTCCGACGGCGGTCCCGCGATCCGCATCGGCGGCGTGGTCCGCTGGACGGTTACTTCGGCGGGCGCGTCGAGTTCGGTCACGTTCCGGCCGTCGCTGACGACGACGGCCTCGTCGCCCTCGATTGACACGGAGATAGTCGAGTCGATGTCGGTCACGAGCGGCGGCATCCCGCCTTCGGCGACCATCTCGGTGACGACGAGCCCGCTCACGCTCGGGTGGACGAGCGGCCCTCGTTCGGAGAGGTTGTACGCGGTCGAGCCGGTCGGCGTCGCGATCAGGACCCCGTCCGCGTGGCCGCCGGTGTACCGCGAGCCGTCGACGTGGACCACGTAGTCGATCCCGGCTCCCGGCCCGCGGCGGCCGCCTTGAATGACGATCTCGTTCGCCGCGGGCACCGACGTCCACGCGCCCGACCGGGCGGCGAGCCGCGGCACCTCGCGGACGGCCATCTCACCGCGCGCGAACGCTTCGACCTCGTTGCAGACCGCCTCCGTAGCGTTTTCGGGTGACACCGCGTTGAGAAAGCCCACCTCACCGAGGTTGATCCCGACGATCGGCGTGTCGCCGGCGTTGCGCGCGGCGAAGAGGAACGTCCCGTCCCCGCCGACGGCGACTGCGAGATCGCAGTCTGCAAGCGCCTCGACAGAGCGACCGTCGGCCGCTCCGTCGAGGGCGTCTGCGGTCTCCGCGTCGACCCAGACTGACGCGCCGGCCGCGGTGACGGCGTCTCTGAGATCGGCGGCGACCGCGACCGCTCGGTCGCTCCCCTTTCGCGCCACGATGCCTACGTCCATGCGCCACCGATTCGACCGGGCGAACAAAAGGGTGCGGACATCGCCCGGTGTGGCGACTTCTCCACTGCCGACCCGTCGGGTGACCCGCGCTCCCGGAAAGCTTCAAGCCGTGCGCCCTCGTTGCCCGTCACATGTCGACCCCTCACGGCCGACTGGGACGATGACCGAGGAGGACGACTGGTTCGAGCGCGCGCTCAGCGATCTCGACGAGGAGTCCGACGGCGACGACCGCGCCGACGCCCCCGGCGACACCGCTGACGACGACCGAGTCAATGCCGGGGAGCGGTCCGACAGCGACGGCGGCGGCGACCCCCACGCCGCGGCGGGGTCGGATCCCGACGGAGCCGATGCGGGCGACGGACCGGTCGAAGACGACCCGTTCGGCGGATTCCGAGCGACGTCCGGAGACGACGAGGGAGACGCCGAACCCACCGAGACGGCAGCCGACGCCGGGGACGCCTCCGGTGACGACGGCACGACGTTCGACGACGAACCGCCCGACGAAACCGATCCGTTCGGCGGTGAAACCGCCGACGATCCTGATCCCTTCGAAGGCGAGACGGCCGACGACACCGATCCGTTCGGAGGATACCGAGAGACGTCACCCTCGTCGGACGACGACTTCGGATTCGCGAACTTCGGTGGCGGGGGCGCGGGCGAGACGACCGGACCCGTCGGGGCGGACACCGCCGATCCCGCGGAGTTCGACGTCGACCCCGAGGAGTTCGAGTCGGCGATCCCGCGCGTTGACGTCGGGATCGAGGGGCTCGACGAGATGATCCTCGGGGGGATCCCCGCTCGGTCACTGATCTCGGTGATCGGGGGCGCAGGTACCGGCAAGACGACGTTCGCGCTTCAGTTTCTCAACGACGCGCTCGAATCCGGCGGCAAGGGCGTCTACATCACGCTCGAACAGACCCGCGAGTCGATCCTGTCGACGGCGTCGGAAAAGGGATGGTCCTTCGAGGAGCACGCCGCCGGAAACCGGCTCGCGGTCGTCGCCATCGACCCCATCGAGATGGCGAACTCGCTCGCCTCCATCCGGAACGACCTCACACGGCTCATCGCCGAGTTCGACGCCGACCGGCTGGTGCTCGACTCCGTCTCGCTTCTGGAGATGATGTACGATCACCCGGCGAAGCGCCGCTCCGAGGTGTTCGGGTTCACCCGGTCGCTGAAGGAGGCCGGCGTGACCACGCTTCTCACCTCCGAGGCCAGCGACGCGTCGCCGTACGCCTCCCGACACGGCATCGTCGAGTACCTGACCGACGCGGTGTTCGTGTTGCAGTACGTCCGAGGGTCGGACTTCCGCGAGACCCGGCTCGCCGTCGAGATCCAGAAGATCCGCGACGCGAACCACTCCCGGGAGACGAAGCCGTACGACATCACGGACACCGGCATCTCCGTGTACGACCAGGCGAACATCTTCTGAATTGGGGAGAGATCGCCGGCGACGCGGCCGGTTGTCCGTCGACACCCACTGACGCGTCCCCCGACGCCAATCGCTGTATCTGTCGACGCCAATCGACGCGTCCCCCGACGCCAATCACCGTGTCCGTCGACGCCAATCACCGTGTCCGTCGACGTCTATCGGCACCGTTTACGGAGCCGCGACCGTAGCCCCGCGCATGCCCGAACCGAAAGACGCGTTCGAGGAGACGTTCCCGTGTGAGTTTTACGAGCCCGCGGAGCTGTTCGACCCCGAGTTGATGTACACGATCCCGGAGATCGGCCGGCTGCTTCAGGGGCTGGAGCCGGGCGCCGACGTCGATCCCGACACTGAAGCCGTGCTGATCGACTGGGCGATCCCGTGGGTGATGAGCCACGCCGACGACATGGTGATAGCGGAGCCGCTCTCGGATGACGGCCCCGGCTACTACGGCCTCGATCCGGCCGCCGCCGAGTCGGCGTCCGAAGCGACGACCGACGACGAGACGGACAGTGACGAACCGGACAGTGACAAACCGGACAGTGACGAGACGACCGACGCCGACCCCGCCGAGTCGTGAGCGGGGAACAGCGCGGCGACGGCGCGCCGGTGTTTCTCGTCGCGGGCGGAGCGCGAATCGACGCGGGCAAGACGACGTTCTCGACCGGCCTCGTGCGCGCCCTCGCCGACCGCGTCGGCGACGCCGTCGGCGTCAAGCCCCGTGCCGGCAACGACTTCTGGTTCGACCACGACGACTACCGGATCGCGGCGGAGTCGGGACGCCTCTACGGCAAGGACGCCCGACGGCTCGCGGCCGCGAGCACGCGACCGCTCGCGGATGCCGCCGACGTGATCACGCCAGAGTCGATAAACCCGGTTCACCGGCTGTGGCTGCCGACGCCGGACCGGACCGGGATGCTCGGTGACGCCGACCGCACATTCCTCTGTGACCGGGTGACCACGCCCACGGCGATCGGAGACGACACGTCGGCGGACGCCGCGGCGGCGACGGAGACCCGGTTCGTCGTCAACGGCGCGGCCGAGTCGGCGGGCCTGATCCCGGACCACCTTGCGGACCGGCTCCCGGTCGCGGACGCGGCTCGCGTCGAGAGCGTGAGCGCGTTCAACGACGTGATGGCGGCCGCGTACCTCCCGGCGTTCGACCGCCTCGCGGAGCGGGCCGCGTCGACCGCGGCGGGCGGCGTCCCCGTCGTCGTCGAGTCGTACGCGGACGTCGCCGACCCGCTTCCGCGCGACGGTCCGGTCGCCCCCGACGCGGTCGCGGTCGTCGATCCGGGGCGAGCGCGGATCTACGCCGGAGGCCGATACGCGAAGGCGCGGGCGGTGGCGTCGGGAAGCCCCCGCGAGGGAACGCGCGAGGAGCACACGGACGCGGTGACGGGGATGATCGACCCGCTCGCGACCGTCGACCTGCCGGCGCTCGGCGGCGAGGAACGCGGCGACCCGGACCGCGTGGCGTCGGCGTACGGGCCGGCGTACGAGGCGCTGTTCGAGGCGGCTTGACGCATCGTAGAAATCGAGCCAGACTCGGGTCGCACCCGCGCCAGTTCGAGGCGCGTGGGCTAGGCGTTCCGCTTCGTGTAGTGGTCGATCGCCGATTCGATAGACGAGAGGTCGGCGGTCACCCGGCTGTCCGCGACGCGCATGAATCCGGGAGTGTACGACTTGGAGTAGTCGAAGAGCGCGTTGACGGCGCGCTTGGGAGCGGAGACGGCCGTGAAGTCGGTGACGGTGTACACGCGGGTCGTCGGGAACGCGGTCCAGAACGTGCCGCTGACCCAGCGGTCGTCGTCTTCGAACGTCGTGCCGACGCGGCCGGTCGCGACGTACTCGCCGTCGTGATAGAACAGGAGGAGGTCGCCGGACTCCATCCGGTCGAACGTCGAGCCGTTGCCGCTATCGTCGTCGACGGCCCACAGGCGGGCCTCGTCGACGTCATCGAGGGCGTCGGGGCGGTCGTCGTACTCGGTGAGATCGACCGCGGACCGGACCGTTCGATCGAAGTTTTCGGGATCGATCGGAACCAGAAAGACGTTCGCACTCATTGCACTCCAGTTTCGACGGGAGGGTTTTAAACCCGTCCGTTGTCGTTCTCGTCACTCACCCTCGTAGATTCGGTCCATGCGCGCCGCCATCACGAAGTCCGACTTGGCGAGTCCGTCGACATCGTGGCTCCACATCTCGACGCCGACTTCCCCCCACGAGAGTGAGATGTCGGGGTGATGCCACTCCGCTTCGGCGAGTTCGCCGATCTCGTTCGTGAACGCGAGCGCCGCCGCGAAGTCGTCGAACTCGTAGGTCGCTTCGAGATGGTGGCCGTCGACGACCTCCCATGCGTCGCCGAGGGCGTCGAGGTACTCGGCGTACTCCGTCTCGGTCAGCGGCTCGGCGCTCTCCTCGGGCGGGTCGACCGGGTCGTCCGCGAGCGACGATGGCATGGATCACGGTTGGGCGACGGACGATATGTACCTTCCGCACGTCGGGTTTTCCGCACGTCGGGTTTTCCGTACGTCGGGTGTGACCGGTCATCGCGGCCGGCCACTCGCGCGAGCGAGCGATTCGCAGTTTGACAAGCTTCAATACGACCCGTGACAGTGGGTAGCGTGGATGCAACTCTTCGCCTCGGCGTCGGACCGCCGTCGGGGACTACTCGCGCTGGCTGTCGTCGCAGCCGCATTCGCCGCCCTCTACCTCTTCGTCCGCGAGTACGCGGCGTTCATCACCGACGCCGAGGCCCTCCGCGTGTGGCTCCGTCAGTTCGGCGTGCTCGCCCCGCTCGTGTTCGTGCTCCTCCAAGCGCTCCAGGTGATCGTCGCGCCGATCCCGGGGCAGGTCGTCGCCTTGGTCGCCGGGTACCTCTTCGGCTCCGTCGCGGGCACCGTCTACAGTCTCATCGGCGTCCTCCTGGGCAGCGCCATCGCCTTCTCGCTCGCTAAGCGCTTCGGTCGCTCGTTCGTTGAGGACGTCCTCCACGAGGACGTGGTCGCCCGATTCGACGGCTTCGTCGACACCGTGGGCGTCCCCGGGCTGTTCGCGTTCGTGGTGATCCCCGGTCTCCCCGACGACGCGATCTGTTTCTTGAGCGGCCTCACGAAGTGGCGGCTCCCGACGTTTATCGCCGTCATCAGCGTCGGCCGTCTCCCCGCGTACGTGATAACCGTCTACGCCGGCGGACAACTGGCCGGCGGGCGGTTCCGCTCTGCGCTCGCGCTCATCGGGATCGTCGTCCTCGCGTCCGTCGTCGGCTACTACAAGCAAGAGGCCGTGCGGGACCTCGTCGCGCGGCTCGAACCGCGGCTCCCGTTTTGACCGAGCGAGTCCCGACCGTGTCGGGCCGGCGGCCGACGGACTGTCCCCGGAGTCACTTCCACTCGTCCGTATCGGGCCGCGACTGGAGTTCGCCCTTCGCTCGCCGGCGTCCCGGCCAGAACGTGAGCCCGAGCGCGGCGGCGTAGTACAGCCCCGCGCTCGCGAGCACGACGCCGCCCGGTAGCTGTCCCACCGCCGCGGCCTCGACCACTCCGGCCGACGACTCCGCGAACACCGTCAGCCGAACGCCCCACGACCCGATCAGCACGGAGATCAACGCGAAGTAGACGCGCTGGAGCCGCCGTGACACCGCCTCGACGAGCGGCGTTTTCACCGCCGGCTCGCGGAGGTCATCGCTGAGGAGTTCGCGCCAGTTGCGCTGTTTGACTCCCTCCGGATCCAGCGCGTTCGCGAACACGTTCTCTTCGAGCAGCCGCACCCGAGAGCGCCAGATGTCGTACACGCGGTAGCGGCGGGCCTCGATCCCCAAGAACACGGTCACCATCGCGACGCCGACGAGCAGGACGTAGTGCGGCCGTGCGCCTCCCGAGAAGGCCCAGGTGAGAAGCGTCGCCACCAACACGACGGCCCAGTTGGTCGTCCGGTCGATTCGAGTTCGCCACGACGTCGTTCGTCCGAGTTCGCCGCGGTACGTGTGTGCCATGAGCGAGAGGAAATCGGAGCGGTCGCTCGCCGCCTCGCCCGCCACCTCGCGCTCTTCCGGCGCTTCCGGGTCGAAGTCCGCGGTCGGGTCTGGCATGCGACCCCGTACAGCCACCAGACTGGTAAACGTGCGTGCTGTCAGTGACCACCGAGTGACGTCGTCGGCTTCCTCCTTTCCGCTGTGAGCCGGCCGACTCGCCGGAGACGGGTCACCCCCACGTCCAGAGGGCGTCGAGCACGAACCGGTAGACGCCGCTTATGAGGATGGCGGCGGCGTTTCCGACGAGATACAGGATTCCCGCCCACTCGACGAGCGCGAAGAGCACGGCGAGCTGGATCGGGATCGCGGTCCCGCGCACGAGGTTCGTTTTGAAAAGCCCGAAGAGGTACTCGGAGACTCCCGTGTTCTGACTCGCCTGAAACGTCCACGCGTTGTTGAACACGTACGACAACACGATCGTGATCTCGATGGCGACCGTCGCGCCGATCAGGTAGTTCACCCCCGCGGCGTCGACGAACGTCCACAAGAGCGCCATCTGAATCCCGGCCGTGACCGCGCCGACGATGACGAACCGACGGAGTTGAACGGCGATCGGTCCGCTCGCGAGGTCGCGGAGGATCGCCCGTAGCATCACCGATACCCGAGCGCCTCCAGTCGGGCCTCGAGGTCGGCGTCGACGTCGTCTCCGTCGTCTCTCGCCGCCGCGGCCTCCGCCTCTCGGTCACGGAGTTCCGCGGCGTGTTCGGCGGCGATCGGCGCGAAGCGCTCGATGACGGCCCGCTGCTCCTCGGTCGGATCGGCGGACAGGTCCGCCTGCTGTGTCGGATCTGACGGCCTGTGGTACAGCTCGGTGTCCCTCTCGTCGACGTTCTCGATGTACGTCCACTCGGCGTCGCGGACGCTCACGAGCAGGTCGCCGTCGGCCATCGACCGCGGGATCGGCTGTTCCGTCACCTCCTCGCCCCGCACCGTCACGGAGACGACGGGGTCGTCGTCGAGGGATCCCTCGCCACGAACCGCCGGCACGGCCGACTCGCCGCGCCAGTCGTCCGGCGCGTCGACGCCCAAGAGGTCGGCCACGGTCGGGGGAACGGCGTCGAGCCCGACGTGTTCGGTGACGCGGCGGCCGCCGTCCGTACCGGGGGCGTTCACGATGAGCGGCACGGAGATGAGCTCGTCGTACAGCTTCGGGTAGTGGGCGAGGTGGCCGTGTTCTTGGAACTCCTCGCCGTGGTCGCCCGCGACGACGATCGCGGTCTCGTCGGCGATGCCGGCCGCATCGAGCGCGTCGAGCAACCGTCCGACGCTGGCGTCGACCTGTCGGACCGTCGCCTGATACAGCGTCCGCAGCTCGTGGAGGGTCCGCTCGCCGACCTCCCAACCGAGGCTCGTTCGGGTGTGCGCGTGCAGCATGCGATGGGTTCCGACGATCCCGTCGGACACCTCGCGAATGTATCGCGGCGCGGGCACGTACGGCGTGTGGGTGTCCATGTAGTGGACCCAGAGGAAGAACGGGTCGTCGGTGTCGTCGATGAACCCCGTCGCGGCGTCCTCCACGTCGAACATCCGCGAGGCGTCGAGGAACGGTCGGTCGTCGCTCTCGCCGCGGAACTTCGAGCCGAGCCGGCGGATCGGCGAGGTCGCGAGCTGTATCCACGCCTCGATGGTCGGATGCGCCGCGAGGTACCGGCTGTACCGGCTCGATCCGACGCTCGTGACGAACGGCTCGAACTCGTCGAACCCCTCCGGATACCCCCAATGGGAGGTGAGAAAGCCGTTCGCGGCGTTGAATCCCGCGGTCGCGAACCCGGCGTCGGAGAGCACGGACGCGAGCGTCTCGGCACCCCGAACGCCGATGTCGCCGTTGCGGGCGAAGACGGGTTCGGAAGCGAGGATGGAGGGGAACGAAAAGGGCGTCCAGTTGCCGGTCGCGAAGGCGTTGTCGAACACGGTGCCGCCGTCGGCGAGGCCCTGCAACACCGGCGAGTGGCGGTCATCGTCGTACGGCGCGATCGCGTCTGCCCGGAGCGAGTCGATCGTGACGAGCAGGACGTTCGAGACGTCGGGACGGTCGGCGTCCGGTTCCGACGACGCGCCGGCGCTGTCGAGGTCGCCCGCCGAGCCGTTCGTTTCCTCCGGTGCTGTCCCGTCCGGTGATGACGTGTTCGATGCCATGGTGTGCGATCCGCGCGTTCCGACGCGGCCGAAACGTCGGCCGACCCGGACAGATGCGACGGACCCCCCCGGCCCGACCGAACTTCGCTTCGCCGGTCGAGCCGAGCTGATCCGCGCTGTCCCGGTTCGATCCGGTGTCGTCCGATCTGTCCCGTCCGCCGCAGGCGACATCTCCACCGCGTCCGGGCCGAGCGTCAGAATCGCTAGTCTACCCGAACGGGCGATTGCCAGCGGCTTGAGGATTTCGATTGCACCGACCCCCGCACACGAACGTACCTATTTGCCGCTGGCGACCGACCATCCGGTATGCGCGAAGCCGGCGGCGAGCCGAGTGACGGGACCGGCCCGAACGACGGAACTGGCCCGAACGACGGAATCGACGCATCTGCCGTGCGGGATGTCGACATCCTCGCCGAGCCGGTTCCGGGCGACGAGATCCCCGATTCGGTACCCGGCGAGTCGCGAGCTGTGGAGACGAACGGGGTCCGGCTCCACGTTGTCGAGGCCGGTCCCGAAGACGGGAAGCTCCTAATCTTACTCCACGGGTTCCCCGAGTTCTGGTACGGCTGGCACGAGGCGATCGCGCCGCTCGCGAACGCGGGCTACCGGGTCGTCGTCCCGGACCAGCGCGGATACAACTGCTCCGAGAAGCCGCCGGCCGTGCGCGACTACCGGATCGGCGAACTCGCGCGGGACGTGGTCGGGCTGATCGACGCCTACGGGCGGGAGACGGCGGCGGTCGCCGGCCACGACTGGGGCGCGGCGGTCGGCTGGTGGCTCGCGCTCCACCACGCGGAACGCGTCTCGGAGTTCGTTGCCGTCAACGTTCCGCACCCGACCGTGTTCGAGCGGGAGCTTCGCGGCTCGTGGGACCAGCGGCTCAAGAGCTGGTACGTCCTCGCGTTCCAGCTTCCGAGGGTGCCAGAGGCCGTCGCCCGCGCCGGGAACTGGCGGCTCGCGGTGCGCGGTCTCCGCGAGTCGAGTCTGCCCGGAACGTTCGACGACGAGGATCTTAGGCGGTACCGCCGGGCGTGGAACCGCGACGGCGCGTTCGAGGCGATGGTGAACTGGTACCGTGCGATCGTCCGCGAGCGCCCCTCGCCCGAACGGACCACGGTGGAGGTCCCGACGCTCGTTATCTGGGGCGCGAGAGATCGGTTCCTCACCAGACGGATGGCCGGACGGAGCGTCGAGCACTGCACCGACGGGCGGCTCCTCACGCTGGAGACGGCCACTCACTGGGTCGTCCACGAGGAGCCGCACCGCGTCGCCGAGGCGATCGCCGACCACGCCGACCCGCTGCCGCCCGCCGCGCGCGAATGATTTAGGTGTCACCGCCGCGGACGGGCGGTCATGACGATGGACCGATACGCGGACGCGGTCGACGACCTGCAACCGGATCGGGGCGCGGTCGAGACGGCCGAACTGGTCGTCACCGACGACGTGCTCGTGAAGGCGTTCGTCCTCGGCCCCGGGGCCGCGATCGACCCGCACGAGCACGGCGACGCGACGAACGTCTTCCATGTGATCGACGGGGAGCCGACCGTGATCCGCGGCGACGCGTCCGAGCCGCTCGCGGCCCCTGCGGTGGTGCCGAACGAGCGCGGCGTCGTCCACGGGCTCAGAAACGACACCGACGAGCGCGCCGTGGTCACGGCGAGCCTCTGTCCGCTCCCCTGATGGTCGACGAGATCGACCCCGCCGACCTCGCGGCGCTGTCCGACGACGAGCGGCGCGAGATGCGGATCGTCGACATCCGCGACCGACGCGCGTTCGACCGCGGACACATTCCGGGGAGCGAGTGTATTCCCTTCCCGGAGTTGTCGACTCGGATCACGGAACTCTCGGGCGCGTCTCGCGTCGTCACCGTCTGTCCCCACGGGATCGCGAGCCAGCAGGCCGCACAGCTGATCGGGAGCTACGCCGACGCGCAGGACGCGCGCGTCGAGAGCCTTCGCGGCGGGCTCGAAGCTTGGGGACGCGAGGGCGTCGACGTGGTCGCCACGTCGGACGATGGCGATTCCGGCGAGCGACCCGACGACGAGTCCGGGGCCACCCCCGACCCCGGCGACGGCGACGAGGGCCCCGAGGCACCGTTCTAGCTGGTTCTGTGTTCAGATCGCGTGGATCCGCGCCGTCCAGAAGTCCCGGAACGCGTCGTCGAGCGCGTCTCTCGGGCTCCCAGTCGCGTCGGAGACGTCGGTGACGTCCGCGTGCTGGCGAACTCGACCGAGGACGCTCCGCTCGCCGACGACGATCGTTCGGTCTATGTCGTCCCCGTTTACCGTCTCATCCTCCGCGTACTCGGCGATCACGTCGATGGCGTCGTCGAGATGCTCGTCGATCTGTCCCTCGCGCCGGCGCTCGAACCGCCCTTGCGAGAACCCGCCCTTCGAGTGCGCCGACTTCACTTCGGACGTGAACCCCTCGAAGTCGACGCGTTCGCCGTCCTCGTACACGCCGAGCGCGAAGGTGTCCGAGCGGACCACCGCGAAGACGAGTCGGCCGGTCGGCCGGAACCACGACTGTTCCAGCCGGAACCGGTCGTCCCAGCCGTCGAACGCCGCCGGCTCGACGGCCGGCGTGATCGCGGCGCTCACCGCACCGGTGTCGTCCGCGAGCACCACCGCGGGGGCGGCCCGCCGCACCAGCGCGGTCCGCTCTCCGAACCAGTCGGAGACGCTCTCCGGGACGGCGTTGGCGTCGGGAACGAACGCCGTGAGAAGTCCCTCGGGGTTGTCGCTCTCCATGGCCCGAAGCCTCCCGAGTGCGTCGTCGAGGCGCGTGCCGCGCGCGTCGCTCACGCGACGGAACTCGACTGCGGCCTCGTCGCCGCCCGTTCGCTCCAGCCGCTCCTCCAGCGATTCGATCCGGTGTTCGAGTTCGTTCACGCGCTCCTCGGCGCGCTGGCGGTCGGCGACGGCGTCGGAGCGCCGCTCCTCTTCGGCCTCGGCGCGGCGTTCGAGGTGGCGGTTCGCCTCTTCGAGCTCCGCGATCCGCTCTTTGAGTTCGGCCCGACCGAGCAGCCGGTCTATCATACCGACTCCGGGACGCCCGACGACCTAAAAGGTGCGTCCGTCGGGCCGGCAGTCGGGTCCGTTACGGGCGACCCGCTCGCGCGGCCGCGACCGCTTCGGTCGCGCGAGCCGAGAGCGGCGACGCACCGTCGAGAGGGAAGCGATTAGTCGCCGCCGCCGAAAGTGCGAGTATGGATCCGACGGAGCCGATCGAGACCACGGCCGCGTTCCGCGGGCTGGAGAGCCGCGCGTCGGGACGCGTCCACGAGACGGCCGACCCGACGAGCGTTCCGGACGACGAGCAGGCGCGGGGGCTCGACCCCGTCTACGACTACGACGCGGTCGATCCCGAGGCGCTTCTGTCGCCGGGGCGCGACGGTCCAGCCGGAGCCGGGCGCGGTCACTGGCGCTTCGACGCCCTGCTCCCCTTCTCTGCCGACGCGGCGCTCTCTGCGGGCGAGGGGGCCACGCCGCTCGTACCGACTGAGCGGCTCGCGGACGAGCTCGGCGTCGAGGCGGTGTACGTCAAAGACGAGGGACGGAACCCCACCGGTACCGTGCTCGACCGCGGGCTCTCGGTCGCGCTCACCGCGGTCGCGGCTCGGGCGGAAGCGGGCGCGGACGTGGAGCCGCTCGCGTGCGCGAGCCCCGGCAACGCCGGGCAGTCGATGGCGGCGTACGCGGGCCGGGCGGACCTCCGGTCGTACGCGTTCGTCCCCTCGCGCTGCGCGTTCTCGAACAAGGCGATGACGAACGTCCACGGCGGCGACATGCGCGTGGTCGGCGGGCGGTTCCCGGACGCCGCAGAGGCGGTCGACGACCAGCTGGAGACGGAGTACACCGACCTCGGCGAGTTCGCGACGCCGTACCGCCACGACGGGGTGAAGACGCTCGCGTTCGAACTCGTCGCCGACCTCGGTGCGGCCCCCGACGTGGTCGTCGTCCCGACGGGCACCGGCGAGGTCGTCGCCGGGGTTCACAAAGGCTTCCGAGAGCTGGAGCGGGTGGGCGCGATCGAGACGGGGCCGAAGGTCGTCGCGGCGCAGGCGGCCGGCTGCGCGCCGATCGCCGCCGCGTTCGAGCGCGGCCTCGACGAGCCCGAGCCGTGGGAGACGCCAGACACGATCTGCGGCGAGCTGGAGATCGCAGACCCCGCGGGCGGGGCGGCCGCGCTGGAGGCGATCCGAGAGAGCGGCGGGACGGCGGTCGGCGTCGCAGACGAGGACGTGCTCGCGAGCGCGGTCGCCGTCGCACAAAATGAGGTCATGGAGATGGGCGCGACCGGCGGTGCCGCGCCAGCCGGCGCGTGGGCGCTCGCCGAGGACGACTTCTTCGACGGCACGGAGACGGTCGTCCTCCTCAACAGCGACGCGGGGCTCAAGACGCCGGATGTGCTTCGGAGCCACCTGATGGGCCAAGGAATCTGAGCCCGATTGGGCGGACAACCGGCGATCGATCCCCTGCCAGTCCCGCGATCCGCTCCGGGGAACCGTTTTTACGTGCCCCCGCGTACGTTCGAGTATGTACGTCCGCGACGCCAAGAACCGTGACGAGGCGTGGTTACTGGACGCGATCGAGCGGCTCGGGCTCGACGACGTCGCCTTCCGGTCGCGGGACTACGTGATCGCGGTCGACCAAGACTCCGGCGACCGCGCGGGGTTCGGTCGGCTCCGTCTCCACCGCGGCGACGACGACGAAGCGGACCGGATCGAACTCACGGGGATCGGGGTGCTCCCCGAGTGGCGCGGCCGCGGCGTCGGAGCGCACGTCGTCGAGCGGCTCGTCGACACCGCCGACGCCGAGGGGTTCGAGACGGTGTACGTGCTCACCGACCAGCCCGAGTACCTGACGCAGTTCGGCTTCAAGCGCGTCGACACCGACGAACTCCCGCCCGCGCTCTCCGACCGGCTGACGGAGAAGCGGGAGTTCCTCGGCGGCGGCGTCACCGGGCTCGAACTCGCCGTCGACGAGTTCTCGATGGCTGACCGGTTCCGCGAGGCGTTCAAGGCCGCTGAGCCCGCGGACGCCGCGGACGACGACACGGTAGAGTCGGCGGAGGACTTCGGCATCGACCCCGACTCGGCGACGTACAAGTACGACACCGGGCGGTGAGGCGGGCGGGGTCGCGCCGGTCGACCGCCGTCGCGCGGGTCGACGCCGAACACAGCCTTCAAGACGCCTGTCTGCCGATATGCGTCCAGTGACGACCGATCTCTTCACGGTGCTTTTCGGCGACCCGTTCGCCGTGATGAACACGGTCGGCCTGATCGCGTTCGCGCTCGTCGGGTCGACGAAGGCGATCCGCGAGGAGTTCGATTTGTTCGGGATCACGGTCGTCGGGCTCGCCATGGCGTTCGTCGGGGGCGTCACGCGTGACCTCCTCGTGACGCGCGTGCCGCTCGCGCTGCAGTCGCCGATCGAGATCGGGCTCGGACTGCTCGGCGTCGGCTTCGCGGTCGGGTTGCGCGTCGTGCTCGCGTCGCCGGACACCCACCCGATCACGGTCGTCTCGGACGCCATCGGCCTCGGCGCGTTCGCCACGACGGGGGCGATCGTCGCGACCGGAGCGGGCGTGTCGGCGTTTGGCGTCGTCGCCGTTGCGACGATCAACGCGGTCGGCGGCGGCGCGTTCGCCGACATCCTTCTCGATCGATCCCCGTTCATCCTCTTCGACGACTTCTACGCGAGCTGTGCGGTGTTGGGCGGCGGCGCGTACTGGCTCGTGACCGCCGTCGGCTTTCCGGGGAGCACCGCCGCCGCGGCGTGCGCCGCGGTGACCGTCGGGACTCGGCTCGCCGCGGTCGCGTACGGCTGGGAACTCCCGACGATACAGGCGCTCGGGATCGCCGGCAGGTGACCGCCGCGGTGCGGCGGCGGCCCGCTCGATCGAGCCCGCCGACGGGACACCACCGTTATCGGTCCGCCGCCCGACTCCGTCGAACATGGACGACCTGATCGAAGTCGCCCGCGACGCGCTCCGTGACGCGCACGTCCCGTACTCCGAGTACCGCGTCGGTGCCGCGCTCCGAACCGCGGACGGAACCGTGTACACGGGCTGTAACATCGAGAACGCAAATTACTCCAACAGCCTCCACGCCGAGGAGGTCGCGGTCGCGGAGGCGGTGAAGAACGGCCACCGGGAGTTCGACCGGATCGCCGTCTCCTCCGGGGTTCGCGACGGCGTCACCCCCTGCGGGATGTGTCGGCAGACGCTCGCCGAGTTCGCCGCCGCGGACCTCCTCGTCGTCTGTGACGAGGGCGACGGCGAGACGAGCGAGTACACGCTCGGCGAACTGCTGCCGAACGCGATACACGAGGGCACGCTCGACGACGCGCGGAACCGGTGAGTTCGAAGCGCGGCCATCGGCGCAGGCACCCTGATCGGGAACCGCTCTCCGAGCCGGAACTCCTTTTAAATGCCTCGACGATGGTTCTGGGACATGACTGACGAGCGCGGCGCGAGCCCCGGCGACAGCGAAGATCCCAGCGACGAGGTACAGTACCACGTCGAGGTGGGACCGGACGACGTCGCCGACGCCGTCCTCCTTCCCGGAAATCCCGAGCGCGTCGACACGATCACCGCGCTGTGGGAGGACGCCGAGGAGGTCGCCTCCCACCGCGAGTACCGCACCGCGACCGGGAGCTACGACGGCACGCGGATCTCCGTGACCTCCACCGGAATCGGCTCGCCGTCCGCCGCCATCGCCGTCGAGGAACTCGCGCGCGTCGGCGTCGACACCTTCGTTCGCGTCGGCTCCTGCGGCGCGATCCGGCCGGAGATGGACGTCGGCGACCTCGTCATCACGACCGGGGCGGTCAGACAGGAGGGGACGAGCGATGAGTACGTGCGCGAGGACTACCCGGCCGCGGCCGACGGGGAGGTCGTCTCCGCGCTCGTCGCCGCCGCCGAGCGGCTCGGGTACGACTACCACACCGGGGTCACGATGAGCGCCGACTCCTTTTACGCCGGGCAGGGCCGTCCCGGCTTCGAGGGATTCGAGGCGGCCGGGTCGGACGAGTTGGTCGCGGAACTGCGAGAGGCGAACGTGAAGAACATCGAGATGGAGGCGTCGGCGATCCTCACGATCGCGAGCGTCTACGGACTCCGGGCCGGGGCGGTCTGTTCCGTCTACGCCAACCGGGCCACCGGCGAGTTCCGGACGGAAGGCGAGGCGCGCGCGTCCGAGACGGCGAGTCTCGCGGTGGCGCTTCTCGCCCGCATGGACGAGGTCAAACGCGAGGCCGGCGCTGACCGCTGGCACGCCGGATTGTCGCTGTAATCGATCGAATCGCGACCGTTCCAAAGCGACTTTACCCGCGCGCGTCGGACTGGCAGGCATGACTACCCAGATCGTCGTCGTCGGCTCCGGGTACGCCGGTGCCGGGGCAGTGAAGGCGTTCGAAGACGAGGTAGGCGAGGGCGAGGCCGAACTCACCTGGATATCCGAACACGACTATCACCTCGTGCTCCACGAGGTCCACCGCGCGATCCGCAACCCCGCGGTCGAAGACAAGATCACGATCCCGGTCGACGAGATCAAATCACCCGAGTCGACGTTCGTGCAGGGCCGCGTCGTCGACGTCGACGTCGACGACCGCGTCGTCGAGACCGACGACGGGACGACCGTCGATTACGACTACCTCCTCTTGGCCGTCGGATCCACGACGGCCTTCTTCGGCATCGAGGGGCTCGAAGAGAACGCCCACCAGCTGAAGGGCCTCGACGACGCGAAGGCGATCCACGAGGACATCCGCTCGGCCGCCGCGGAGGCGACGCGTTCCGATCCGGTCGAGGTCATCGTGGGCGGTGCCGGTCTCTCCGGAATCCAGACCGCCGGCGAGATCGCCGAGTACCGCGACAAACACCGCGCACCGATCGAGGTCACGCTGGTCGAGGGACTCGACGAGATATTCCCCAACAACGACCCGCAGATACAGGGCGCGCTGCGTCAGCGAGTCGAGGACGCCGACATCGACATCCGCACCGGCGACTTCATTTCGAAGGCCGACGAGGACACCGTTTACCTCGGCGGCGGCGAGGACGAAGCGCCCGAGGAACTGGACTACGACGTGCTGATCTGGACCGGCGGCATCACCGGACAGCCGGAGATCGAAGACGTCGACGTCGAGAAAGACGAGCGCTCACATCGCGTCCACGCCGGCTCCGATTTCACCACCAGCGACGACCGCGTGTTCGCCATCGGCGACACCGCCTTAGTCGAGCAGGGGGACGACGACGTGGCTCCGCCGACCGCACAGGCCGCCTGGCAGGCCGCGGAGGTCGCCGGCGAGAACCTCGCGCGCGCCGCCCGCGGCGCGCCCCTCAAGTCGTGGACGCACGAGGACAAAGGCACCGTCATCTCCGTCGGCGAGGAGGCCGTCGCACACGACGTGATGGGGATGCCGATCCAGACGTTCGGCGGCACGCCCGCGAAGCTCCTCAAGAAGGCCATCGCCACGCGCTGGATCGCCAAGGTTTCCTCGGCCGGACGCGGCGTCAGCGCGTTCGGCGACATGTAGGAGACGGCGAACGCGCTTCGGGTCGAACACACGCGAATCATGTTCGGTGATTGACCCGATTCCGCCGTTGTGTTTTACACGATGTGACCCAGCGACACCGCCGCCTCTGGTCGACGCGTACTGTGAGCGGCGGTTCTGATCTGCGAAAATCGAGAGAGAGCGAGAGAGAAGACGCTCCGGCCGCGTGCAGCGGGGTAGCTCACCCGCGTCGGAGACGGTAGTGTGCTTCGCGTTCAGTGTTCGGCGGGCTCGTCGGGCGCGCGCATGTCGTCGATGCGGAGGATGAGGACGTTCGCGGTGTCGTCTTTGCCGTCGACCGTGCCGTCGATGACGAGTTTCGAGAGGGGCGTCGGGCCGACCGTGACGGAGTCGCCGTCGTGGAACTCGCGAACGGAACCCTGGACGTGGATCTCGGCGCGACACAGCTCGGGGTGGTGGACGCTGGAGAGGTCTATCCCGTCGACGTTGACGCCCGTTTGCTCCTCGCCCTCGTGAAAGATCGGCACGTCGGCGGGCTCGTCCATCCGCTGGATGTCGAGCGCCTCGTACGCGTTCGAGGTGGGCTTGTAGCCGCCTTTCGGCCCCGGTACGCCCTCGACCAGCTGGAGAGCTTTGAGGCTCTGCATCTGATTCCGGATTGTGCCCGGGTTGCGGTCGACCTCCTCGGCTATCGCCTCGCCTTTGACGGCGTCTTCCTGTTCCCCGTACAGGTTGATGAGGGCCGAGAGGATGCTCTTCTGACTCGATGTGAGTTCGATCGATGACATACGACCGAATACAGGTCGGTACCGCTTAAATGCGATGGAACCCCGTTATAAAAACACGTACGCACCGCTAGCTTCCGTAGCGTCTGCGGAGCCGGAGGTACGCGATCGGACTCGACAGCGCGACCACGACGCCGACGCCGACGAGCGCCAGTCCGAGGTCGGCGGTGAAAAACGACACCGCGGCCCCGACCAGCCCGATCACGGCACCGGTGAACGCGACGACGATCAGCCCCGCCATCGGCGTGATGGACGAGGGATCGATGTCGGTCGGATCGTACTCGTCCGGTTCCGCGTCGCTGTCGGCCGCCTCGTTCTCGGACTCCACGCCGTTTGCGGGGTCGTCCCCGGCGTCGCTCATGCCCCGCGGTTCGACGCCCAGCGTGAAAACGGTGTGCGGTCGCCGAGACGGGCACGGCGGTCGCCGAGAGTACGCTCGCTTCCCGACCCCGACAATTCAAGCGCCGGCGCGTCCGGCGTTCGGGTATGACCACAGTCAGGATCATCGGCGCGCCGACCGACTACGGGGCGAACCGGCGGGGCGTCGACATGGGGCCGTCAGCTATCCGATACGCCGGCCTCGCCGATCAACTGGAGAGGGCGGGGATCGACCCGGTCGACGCGGGCGACCTCGCCGTCCCCCGCGCCGAAGAGCGCGACCCGGACGCGGACACCCCGAGCGAGTGGAACGCAAAGTTCCTCGGGGAGACGGCCGATGTCTGTGGCCGCCTCGCCGAGGAGGTGAGCGACACGCTCGCGGCCGGCAGCGTCCCGCTTGCGCTCGGCGGGGATCACTCGATCGCCATCGGGTCGCTCGTCGGGTCGGCGCGCGACGCCGAGATCGGCGCGGTGTGGTTCGACGCCCACGCCGATCTCAACACTCCGACGACGACGCCGTCGGGGAACGTCCACGGGATGCCGCTCGCGGCCGCGCTCGGGATCGGCGCGTTCGCCGACACCGAGTGGGCGAACGCGCCGGGCCTCTCTCCGGAGAACGTTGCCTTAGTCGGCCTCCGATCCGTCGACGGCGCGGAGGCCGACCTCCTCCGCGAGCGCGAGTTCACCGTCTACACGATGTCCGACATCGACGAGCGCGGGATCACGGCCGTGACGGAGGAGGCGATGGCGACCGCCGCCGCGGACGTCGACGGAGTTCACGTCAGCCTCGATCTCGACTGGCTCGATCCCAACGAAGCGCCCGGGGTCGGGACGCCCGTCCGCGGCGGCGTCACCTACCGAGAGGCCCACAGCGCGATGGAGATCGTCGACGAGACCGCCTCCCTCAGATCGATGGAGCTCGTCGAGGTGAATCCCACGCTCGACCAGCACAACGAGACGGCCGAACTCGCGACGGAACTCGCCGCGAGCGCGTTCGGTAAGCGGGTGCTCTGACCCGCGTCACTCGCCAGTGAGCGCCTCGCTCGCGGGCGCGAACTCGATCGTCTCGCCCCGTCCCGCGTCCGTCGCCCGCTCGTAGAGCATGTGCGCGGCCGCGACGGTCTCGATCCCGGTCCCGCCCGAGTCGAACACCGTGACCTCCTCGTCGGTCGTCCGTCCCGGATGTCGGCCGGCCACTACCTCACCGAGGTCTGCCGCGACGTGGTCGTCGCCGATCAGGCCGGCAGACCGCGCCGCGAGGAAGGAGCCGGCGTCTTGCGTCGCCCGCTCGCGGATGTCGGGAACGTAGGTGGCCCGAGCGACGAGTTCGGGCGGTAGCTCGTTCTTCTCCGGATCGTACTGCCCCATCGCGGTGACGTGCGCGCCGGGCGCGACGTCGGTGTCCTCGATCACAGGATCGCTCGCCGTCGTCGCGGTGATTATCACGTCCGCTCCGTCGACCGCCGCTCCGGCGCTCTCGACCGCCGAGACCGTCGCGTCGAGGCGGTCATCGAACGCGGCGGCGAACGCCTCCCGGCTCTCCGCCGTCGGGGAGAAGACGCGGACCGACTCGAAGGCCCGGACCGTCGCGGTCGCCGCGAGCTGACCCCGGGCCTGCGCGCCGCTGCCGATCACGGCGATCTCGGTCGCGTCCTCGCGAGCG
Source organism: Halorubrum sp. BV1 (assembly GCF_000746205.1). Taxonomy (NCBI): domain Archaea; kingdom Methanobacteriati; phylum Methanobacteriota; class Halobacteria; order Halobacteriales; family Haloferacaceae; genus Halorubrum; species Halorubrum sp. BV1. The sequence goes on along the minus strand of NZ_JQKV01000001.1, from coordinate 473,497 downwards.
AGCGCGTCGACGGCGACGGCACCGGCCGCGCCGGTCTTGAACGGGTTCATCGACGCGCCGTCGAGCAGCGCGAGCGGCTCGCCCGAGTCGGCGTCGAAGAGCGGCGTCATAAACCAGGCGTCGCGGGAACCGAACCCGGCCGAGTAGGTGTACCCGCCCATCGCGCCCGTCTCCGGGAGGATCGCGGCGTACGTCGTCAACATGCCGGCGGGGTCGCGGTTGGGAAGCAGCGTCCGCGGCTCTGCGGGCGCGCCCTCGCCGACCTGCCGGTAGCCGTCGCGGACGACCGCCACGTAGTCGGTCGGCTCGGCGAGGTCGTCGATGTCGGCGCTCGTGAGAAACAGCGTGTCGGTCATACTCGAACCGTCGGGCCCCGGGAACTAAACCCTGCAGGGACCGCGTGCTCAGTCTGACGCCCGGCCGGTCGTCGGCTCTCGCGGCCCTCCGTCTGACCGGGCACCGCCCACGTCACTGGGCCGAATCGGAGCCCGGACGAACATCGCGTGGACCATTATCACCCCCGCGACGAGCGCGCCTCCGGGGAGCGCGGCCGTCGTCGGCACCCCGGCCAGATAGAGCGTCGCAGTCACGCCGATCAATGCGGCCGGAATGAGTCCGAGGACGTAGTCGTAGTACCCACTCATACTCGCTTGGATCTAAGACAAAATGACTATTAAATTTTTCTCGTGGTTCCCCGTTACGCTGAGTGTGAGTACAGAAAATTGATCCATAAGTTATAGAGCGCATCAGGAGAGGGTGGGGTCGGTTTCTAGGACGGGTCGTCCGGAGTCGAGAAACGAGGGGGTGCGGAGAGCGACCGGACGCGACGGGCCTACCGCACGCGGAAGTACAGCGCGCGCCAGCCGCCGAGGAACACCGATCCGGCCACGAGCATGACGACGGCGAAGCTCACCTCTGCGCCCCCACGGAAGACCAACGCGCGGAGCGCGAGCGCGAGAACGGCGGCCGGGATCCACGACCGGACCGCGAGCGGCACCGACGACTTCGCTGTCTCCGCCGCCCCGGCGGAGTATGCGCCCACGAGCGGGGCGATCAGGATCCACGCGATCAGGAACGGCGCGTAGACTCCGGGCAGGTATAGGGGGTTCGCCGTGAGGAACCCGATCGAGGTGTGGTTGAGCGTACCGATGGTCAACATGACCATCAACGCGAGCAGATCCCCGATCAGGAGCGGCGCGGCGGCGCGGTCGAGACGATCCGAGAGGAACGACGGGGCGTCCATATCGACCAGTCGGGGACGCCCCTACTTTGTACGCACGGATCCGGTCGAGGGAATCACTGAGACATACCTATTCGTACAGCGGGTGCTCCTCGCAGAGTTCGGCGACGCGCTCGCCGACCTCGTAGATCACGTCGTCGCTCTCGACGTTGTCGACGACCCGGTAGATGAGATCGCCGACCTCCGCCATCGCGTCCTCGTCGAACCCGCGAGTCGTGAGCCCGGCGGTGCCGGCGCGGATCCCCGAGGGATTGAACGGCGACCGCGTCTCGCCCGGCACCGTGTTCCCGTTGAGGACGATGTTCGCGGCGGCGAGCGCGTCCTCCGCGTCGCCGCCCGGGAGGTCCGGGTGCGAGTCGCGGAGGTCGGCGAGCACGAGGTGGTTGTCGGTGCCGCCGGAGACGAGAGAGAGACCGTGGTCCTGTAGCGTCTCGGCGAGGACTTGGGCGTTCGCGACGACCTGTTCGGTGTACGCCTCGAACTCGGGCGCTAACGCCTCCTTGAACCCGACGGCCTTGCCGGCGATGTTGTGCATGAGCGGGCCACCCTGCCCGCCGGGGAAGACGGCCTTGTCGATGTCGTCGGCGAACTCCTCGTCGCACATCACGATCCCGCCGCGGCCGGCGCGGATCGTCTTGTGGGTCGAACCTGTGACGAAGTCGGCGATCCCGACCGGTGAGGGATGCACGCCGGTGGCGACGAGCCCGGTGATGTGGGCGATGTCCGCGAGGTGGTAGGCGTCGACGGCGTCGGCGGCCGCCTGAATGCGGTCCCACTCGACCGTCCGCGGGTACGCGGAGTATCCGGAGACAATGATGTCGGGGTTGAACGACTCCGCGGCGGCGCGCAGCCCCTCGTAGTCTATGTAGCCGGTGTCGGGGTCGACCTCGTACTGCTCCACGTCGTAGATCTGTCCGGTAAAGTTCGCCGGGTGACCGTGCGAGAGGTGACCGCCGTGGGTGAGGTCCAACGAGAGGATCTTGTCGCCGGGGTCTAACACCGCGTAGTAGACGGCCTGATTCGCCTGCGTCCCCGAGTGCGGCTGGACGTTGACGTGGTCTGCGCCCCACAGCTCCGTCGCGCGTTCGATCGCTAACTCTTCTACGTCGTCGGCGTACTCGCAGCCGGCGTAGTACCGGGATCCCGGATACCCCTCGGCGTACTTGTTCGTGAGGACGCTCCCCTGCGCCTCTAAGACCGCCTCGCTGACGTGGTTCTCGCTCGCGATCATCGCGAGGGTCTGCTCCTGTCTGTCGCGTTCGCCGGCCAGCGCGTCGGCGACCGCCGGATCGACGTCCCGGACGTGCTCTGTGTCCATGCACGAACGCCGGTCCGATCGCGCATTAATCCTTGCGTAACGCCGCCGGACGGGGACCGGTCGCACGGGCGGCGGCGACGCGGCTTGCGGCCGCGCTACGAACTCCGCCGATATGCCGTGTTCGCCCCGCTCAGACGCTATTCGCAATTGTTCACTCACCACCTCCCGTTAATATTAAATATACATACGCCATTTATTCGAAGACATCTATGGTATCGAATTTATTAGAAGCCGACGTGGAACGCGTCCTCGACGCGGCCTTCGTCGGGAACGACGAGGAAGTGGTTGTCGTCGACCCGTCGGCGGAGACGATCGCGTCGCTGATCGAGGCGGCGACAACTCGCGAGGACCTGCCGCCGATGTCGATGCTGGCCACCGACAGCGAGCTCGCGAGCGTGATGGACGATTTCCTCGCCGCGTCCACGGCCGCCGACCTCGTCGCGGACGAGACGCTCGGAATTCGCTTGCTTCCCGACGACGTCGACAACGCCCTGTTCGTGTCGCCGTCGAAGCTCGTCGTGCTCGTGAGCGCCGACGAGCGCGTCGCGGCGCTGTCGACCGACGACGATGAGTTCGTCACCGAGGTGTTCGAGACCAACCGCGCGTCCTTCGAGGACGCCGCGGAGTACGACCTCCGAACCCCGGCGATCAGCCGCGTTCGCGAGACGATGGCGGCCGAGATCGACGAGGCCACGCGGGACGATTTCGACGCGCTCCTCGCCTCGGTCGAGGCTGCCCGCGGTTCCGACGTCATTGACGAGGTGACCGCCTCGCTGCTCGTGGCCGCGAAAAACGACGTGCTCCTCTATGATATCTCGAAGTGGGGCGAAGACGTCGGTATCGCCTCGAAGGCAACGTTCTCGCGGACGAAGACGCGACTCGAAGACGCGGGACTCGTCGACACGGAGAAAGTCCCGATCGACGTCGGTCGCCCCCGGCTCCGGCTCAAACTCGGCGACGAGCGCCTCCGCGGCGTCGACGCCGCGGGCCTCGCCGACGTCGCGACCGAGATGCTCCCGTCACGCTCGTAGATACCGATCGGTCGGTCTCGGCCGTCAAATCGCGCGACTGCTCGACAAGCTAGTCAGTCCGAAATAAACTCGTTGTCGCGCCAGTTGACGCCGCCGTCCCCGTCGCCCGCTCCCTGTGGGCTCTCGACGACTTCGATGCTGGCCGGGCGGGCCTCACCCTCGACGATGCGGGTCGCCTCCAGCTCGTCTCCCTCCTCCGTGATCGCGGTCAGCGTGCCCTTCTCCGAGAGCAGCGCCAGTTCGCGGAGCACGAGGAACATGGGATACTGGAGCGCGGTGTTCTGAAGGACGGTCTCGCGGTCGCCTTTGAAACACGCGAACTCGACAAGCTCGGAGGGGATCTCCTCTTCCTCGTCGTCCATCCACTGCGGGCCGCCGGCGCGCGGCGGCTCTTCTTCCCACACGCGGGTCTCCGTGACGGACGCCTTGAGCTGTGCCGTCGGGGTGTATTTGCTTATCGACTCGTCGTCGGACAGGGCTTTGATGATGAGAGTGTTGTTTCGACGCGTGATGTCGATGTCGTCGATCTCCGCGGGCAGATCGGGATCTTCTTCGAAGAACGTCTCAACGTCTTCGAGGGGCAGTTCGAGCGTCGAATGAAGTCTGAACACGCGGCCTGTCATTGTTGGGTGGGTGAGGTGGAATCGAACCGGTCGTCGGACCGACAGCGGCAACGGCTGCACCTACCTGACGTAGGTGCCGTGGGTTTATATGGCCTACCCTTCGAGCATCGTCGATCGGACGCACTGGCGCGTCTCGGACGCGCCCGCTAACGCGAATCCGCGCGACGGTCACTCGGCTCCGAGCTCTGCGGCCAGCTCGCCGCGCTCTTCGAGTTCGCCGAGAACGTCGCTGCCGCCGACGAACTCGCCGTCAACGAACGTCTGCGGGATGGTCTCCCAGCCGCTGTGGGATTCGAGCGCCTCGCGGTACTGCGGGAGCGCGGGGAGCACGTCGACCGTCTCGAACTCCTCGACGTGCTGTGAGATGAGTTCGACCGCGCGCTGTGAGTAGCCGCACTGGGGCATCAGGCGGTTCCCCTTCATGAAAAGCACCACGTCGTTGTCGGCGATGGTCTCTTCGACGCGCTGTTCGATCTCTTCGGAGTCGGCGTCGGCTTCGGGACTGAACGTCATGGGAACCCGTACGCGACGGCGAGGCAAATGGGTTCCGCACACGCCGCAGAGGCGATCGCAGTCGGCACACCGCTGTGATCGCACACGCCGCGAGCCTACTCCTCGCGGTCGACGCGCACGACGTCCACGAGCGAGTACACCGGCACGCCGTCGATCTCGTCGAACCCGCGCTTATCGACGAGGACGACGCAGGCGACCGGCTCGCCGCCCTGCTCGCGGATCGCGTCGATCGACTCGCGCATCGTCGTCCCCGAAGTGATGATATCGTCGACGACGTAGCAGTCGCGGTCGCGGATCCCGGCGAAGTTTCGCGAGAAGCCGCCGCCGTGCTCATCGATGTCTCCCTCCTCCCACTGGTGTTTCGCCGGCGCGTACGTTCCGAGGTCTGTGTCGAGCTGGCCGGCGACCGCGGTCGCGAGCGGCGCGCCCGCCTTCTCGATGCCGACGGTGAGGTCCACCTCCTCGCCCTCTTTCGCCAGCAGGTCCGCCATCGCGCTCGCGGCGTATCGGAGCCGGGTCGAGTCTCGGCCGAGCGCCGACCAGTCGACGTGGATGTCGGCGGTCGACGTGGACGCCGCCGCCTCCGCGGTGTCGTTCCCCCCGGCGCGCTCGACGAGCCAGCTCGCCGTCTCGCGCGAGACGTTCAGTTCGTCCGCGATCTCCCCCTTCGAGAGGCCCCGCTCCGCGAGTTCCGCCGCGCTGTCTATCAGGTCGTCAACGTTCTTCATATGCGTCGAATTCGACCGCCGTTTTAATAGTCGTGTCGTCATCCGCGAACGCGGCCTCGAACTCGTCGAGGCCGTAGACGCCGGTGACGAGGTCGCCGAGGAACCGGGTATCGAAGCGGGAGAGCGACTCGACGGCCGCCTCGAAGTGCTCGGTGCCCGAGTTAACGCTGCCGACGAGCGCCTTGTTGTGAAGCACGAACTCGCGGTGGAGCCGCCCGCCGTCGACCGAGAACTCCCAGTCGCCGGGGACGCCGAGCAGCGCGCCGACGCCGTTCGGGGCGAGCGCCTCGATCGTCTCGAAGGCGTGCGGGGCGTAGCCGGTCGCCTCGAAGACGAAGTCCATCGGCTCGTAGACGTCCGGCACGTCTGGTACCGCCGTCTCGTTCGAGTTCACGTACGTCGCGCCGAGCGACTCGATGATGTCTATCGTCGGGTCCGGACGCTCGCGCCGGCCGAGACAGTGGACTCGGTCGAACGACTCGTCGAGCGTCGCGACCGTGAGCAGCCCGAGCGACCCGTTGCCGAGCACCAGCGCAGATTCCGGCTCCCAGTGGAACGCGGACCGGCTGGCGTGGGCGTGTTCGATCGCCTTCTCGGTGATGGAGATCGGCTCGACGAGGAATCCCCACTCGGCCAGCGCCGGCGGGATCTCGACGAGGAACGCCGCGGGGCTGGTGAAGTACTCGGCCATGAACCCGTGCGCGCCGACGATCCCGCGCTCGTGGTACTCGCCGTCCGGTGCCATGTCCGGCTCACCGCGAGCGAAGTACTCGTTCGCGCCGTTCGGCGGCCGGCGGACCGTCGGCACGACGACGTCGCCGGCCTCGAACGGCGTGTCGTTCGGGTCTTCCACGACGCCGACCGCCTCGTGGCCCAACACGAGGTGGTCTTCGCCCGCCGGCGCGTCCCCGTGCCCGCCGGCGATGACCTCGTGGTCCGTCCCGTCGACCCCGACGCGGAGCGTGCGGACGAGCGCCTCGCCGGCCGCAGGCTCCGGTCGCGGCTTCTCCGTCACGACCGGCTCGTCGGCCCCTTCATACACGGCGATCGCGTTCATACACCGGCGTATGCGGTCACCCACCAAAAGATTTCTTTTATTGTGAGTAAAGAATCGATCCGGCTGTCAGAGCGCTTCGGTGACCGACCGCGGGATTTTCCCTCGCTCCCGCGTAGCTTGGTACCGTGTGCACGCTGACGCTCGCGTGGCGAGCCTTCGACGGCGCGCCGGTCGCGCTCGCCGCCAACCGAGATGAGGTCCTGAACCGCCCCGCAGAGCCGCCCGCGATCCGTGGCGGCGAGACCGGCACCGGTGACGGTGCTGTCGGCGACACCGACGATGAGGCTGTCTCCGGCAGCGCTCCCACCGACGCTGCTGCCGCCGCCCCCACCGACGACGCCGGCGCTGGCCGGTACGTCGCCCCGCGCGACGCGGAAGCCGGCGGGACGTGGATCGGCCTCACCGAGGGCGGCCTCGTCGTCGCCGTCACCAACCGTTGGCTCGATACCGACCGCGACGGGGACCGGTCCCGCGGGCTGCTCGTTCGCGACTGCCTCGACGCCGACTCCGCGGACGACGCCCGTCGCATCGTCGAACGAGAGACAGACGAGCGCGCGTACGACGGCTTCAACCTCGTGCTCGCCGACGCGCGGTCGGCGTTCCTGCTCGCGTACGACGGCGCGCTCACGGCAACGCGACTCGACCCCGGTGTCCACGTCGTCGGCAACGTCGGCGGCGTGGTCAACGGGGCGGAGCGGTTCGCGGTCCCCGAGCGACGGCGGGAGTTCGGCGAGGAACGCGCGGAGAGCACGCGATTGGTCGCCGACGCGCTCGCTCCGGACTCCGAGGAGTCGGCCACCGCGTGGCTCGACCGCGCCGGCGAGGTCCTCTCCGACCACGAGTACGGAGCGTGTCTCCACGGCGACGGGTTCGGGACGGTGTCGTTCACGCGGATCCGGACCGGCTCCGACCCCGCGTTCGCGTACGCGGACGGCCCGCCCTGCGAGACCGATCCGGCGGCCGTGTCGCTTCCGGCCGGATTCGGCACCGCCGACGCCGACGGCGGGAGCGGTGTGGACGACGCCGACGGCGCGGAAAGCCAGTTTTAAGCGACTCGCGGGCGGCTGTCAGAGTATGAGCGCGACCGAACTCGAGGCCGACCTGTCCGCTGACGAGCGCGACGGCCTCGACCTCATCCGCGAGACCGGAGGCATCCATCAGAGCGACTTCTGGAAGGAACTCGACGTCTCCTCGCGGAAGGGGAGCCGCATCGCGGAGGCGTTGGCGGAGTCCGGGCTCATCCAGCGCGAGGAGACCGTCTACGACGGCCACAACACCTACTACTTGGAGCCCGCACCCCGCGATCTGGACTTCTCGCTTCTGATGGCCGGCGACATGCTGTCGCCGTTCATCGGCGAGGAGGAAGTCGACCCGCAGGCTGACGCCTTCTCACAGTGGATGATGAACCTCGCGTACGAGGAGTACTAGCTCGGCGTTCTGACGGGAGACAGCGAGTTCGACGGCACCGAACGTGCGCCGCGCCGGACGCGACGTCGGGATATACGACTCACGACCCCCCACGTCGCTGCCGGTCGCGGGCCTCTTTTATGCCGAGCGCGTGAATGCACGACCACATGACACGCGCGCTGTTCGTCGTGAGCGAGGAGGGGTACTGGGCTGAAGAGTGCATCGAGCCGCTGTCGACCCTAGAGAGCGAAGGCGTCGACGTGACGGTCGCGACCCCCTCGGGGTCGCCGCCGGTCGTCGACGAGCGTTCGCTGGAGCCGGACGCGGCCGGCGGCGAAGAGGCGGCGGCCGAGTTCCGCGAGGTCGACGAGACGCACCCGGAACTCACCGACCCCGCACCGCTCGCGAGCGTCGACGCCGACGGCTACGACGCCGTGGTGTTCCCCGGCGGCCACGGCACCGTCTGGGACGTGAATCAGGACCGGCACGCCCGCCAGCTCCTGCTCGATACGATCGCCGGCGACGAGGGCGTCGCGCTCGTCGTCTGTCACGCGGTCGGCATCCTCGCCTTTACCCGCGAGGCCGACGGGACGCCGCTCGTGGAGGGACGCGACGTCACCGGCTTCCCGAACGAGTGGGAAGAAGGGATCGTTGACGACGAGGACGTGCTGCCGGACGGCCGGAAGCTCCCTTACTGGGTCGAAGACGAGGTCGTGCTCGCCGGGGCAAACTGGGACGCCGAACTCGACGCGGACGAGAGCGTCACCGTCGACGGCGACCTGATCACCGGCCGCGGGCCGGGGTCGTCGTCCGCGGCCGCTCGGACGCTTCTGGACGAACTGTAGGCGGTCGAATCTGGACGAACTGTAGGCGGTCGAAGCGCCCTCGCCGTCTGGTCACCGGATCACGAACTGTGGCTCCGCGATCCGTTCGCTCTTGCACTCGGGACACCGCGACGGTTCGTTGACCGGGTCGTCGAAGCCGTCGAACCCGCACGCGCGGCACTCCGGTGGCGCGACGAGGAACTGCTCTGTCCCGTCGCTCTCTGCGACCGACCGCGAGACGTGGTCGAGGTGGTCGTACACCACGGGCGTCGGCAGCGACAGCGACGCGCCGAGGTCGCTCGCGGTCGACGCGCCCTCGCGGAGCGCCTCGGCGATGCGCTGGCGGGTCGTCTCCGTCTCCATAGTGGGCGTTCGTCGTCATCGAATAAAACGCCGACGGCGGCGTCACGCCATCCAGAGCAGACGGAGGTTGCTCGCGGTGAGGAGCGTGCCGACGAGCGTGAGAAAGACGGGGGGAAAATAATAGAGATGGGTGTCGCCCTCACGCGCGCCCTGAACGCTAATCCGGAGCATCGCGAGATAGACGACGAGCTTCAGGGCGACCAGCCCGGCGAGCCCGAACGCGTCGACCGCGACTGCGACCACCGGGTTCGCCTCGTCGACGGCGGGAACGTACCGCAGGAACGCGATAGTCGAGACGATGTCGCCGACGCCGTACGTCGTCGTCGCCGCGATCCAAAGCGAGTAGAACTCGCGCGTGCGGCGATGGTAGACGGGCGGGCGGGAGTCGGCGTCACCGGGGCGAGACACGACTGATCCAGTCGCGGACCGGGCCTGTATCTGTCGGGTCGCACTCCAACGCCGTCGTTCGCGGCGCGGCCTAACAGGGCGGCGGTAAGGTGGCCGACCCGCATCCGGATCGTTCAATGTCGCCCAGGCGGAGTGATAAGCATGGGCACGCCACTCGACTCGCGAGAAGACCAGGTCGCGGAGGTCCTCGACCGGCTCTACGAGGAGTATCCCGACTCCACTATCTCGCTCAACTACTCGAACCGGCTGGAGCTTCTCATCGCCGTGATCCTCTCGGCGCAGTGTACGGACGAGCGCGTGAACACGGTGTGTGCCGACCTGTTCGAGACGTACGAGACGCCCGAAGACTACGCCGACGCGCCCCAAGAGGAACTCGCGGAAGCGATACACTCCATCACCTACTACAACAACAAGGCGTCGTACATCCGCTCTGCGTGTGCGGACATCGCGGAGAAACACGACGGCGAGGTTCCGGACACGATGTCGGAGCTGACGGATCTCGCGGGCGTCGGACGGAAAACGGCGAACGTCGTCCTCCAGCACGGCCACGACGTCGTCGAGGGGATCGTCGTCGACACCCACGTCCAGCGGCTCACCCGGCGGCTCGGAATTACCGACGAAGAGAGCCCGACGAAGATCGAACAGGACCTCCTCGAGATCGTCCCCGAGAGCGACTGGCAACAATTCACACATCTCATGATAGACCACGGGCGCGCGGTGTGTACCGCGCGGAATCCCGACTGCGGCGAGTGCGTGCTCGCCGACATCTGCCCCTCCGCGAAACCGGACGCCGACGTCGATCTGGCCAGCGGCGAGGCGTGGTGAGCGGCGGCACGGCCACGCTCTCGGAAGATACCCTCACAGCACCGGTTCCGCGTTTCGGGTTCCAATCGATATAAGAGCGCGGGGGCGGAACGGACGGGTAATGGACCTCGGTTCGCGGGACGCGTTCGCTCGGATGGGGACGCTCGGCATCGAAGAGGAGTTCTACATCGTGGATGCCGAGGGCCGCCCGACGTCCGGAACCGACGACCTCGTCTACGGGCGAGATCCCCCGCCGGAGATCCCCGAGGGGTTCGACCACGAGCTTTTCACCTGCACCATCGAGGCGCAGACGCCGCTCATCGAGGATCCGAGTGACGCCGAATCGGCCCTCTCGACCGTGCGTCGCGCCCTCGTCGACCACGCGGCCGACGACGGCTATCGGATCGCCGCCGCGGGGCTCCATCCGACCGCGAAGTGGCGAGAGCTGGAACACGTCAAAAAACCCCGATATCAGGCCCAGCTGGACCGAATCCAGTACCCGCAACACCGGAATCTCACCGCGGGGTTACACGTCCACGTCGGCGTCGACGACGCCGACAAGGCGGTGTGGGTCGCCAACCGGCTCCGGTGGCACTGTCCCGTGTTGCTCGCGCTGTCGGCGAACTCCCCGTACTGGTACGACTTCGACACCGGCCTCGCGTCGGCTCGCGCGAAGGTGTTCGAGAACCTCCCGAACACCGGCGTTCCGTCGGCGTTCACGGACTTCGAGGCGTTCCAGCGATACGAGCGCCGGATGGTCGAGACCGACTCCATCGCCGACCGCGGCGAACTCTGGTTCGACGTGCGCCCGCACACCGGTCACGGCACCGTCGAGGTTCGCGCGCCGGACGCCCAGCGCGACCCCGGAGTCACCCTCGCGTTGGTCGAGTACGTCCACGCGCTCGTCGTCGACTACGCCGAACGCTACGCGGACGGGGAGCGCTCGGCAGATCCGCTCCGGCGGGAACTCCTCGACGAGAACAAGTGGCGGGCGATCCGCCATGGCCACGACGCGTCGTTCGTCGACCGGGACGGCGAGTCCACGATATCGCTCGGCGAGGTGGTAGACGCCGAGTGCGACCGGCTGGGCGTCTCCGGCATTCGCGACGTGTACGAGTCGGAGAGCGGTGCGGCGCGGCAGCGACGTCTCCGAGACGAGGCGGGCGTCGACGCGCTGTGTGCCGACCTGATCGTCGCACCGTAGCCTTCGCCACCGGCCTGTCGAGTTCCGTCGTCACAGAAACGACGAGAAACCCTTTTGAGCGAGCGGACCCCAGTTCCGGATATGACTACGGACGACGTCGACGGCGAAGAGTCCCCGACGAAACGCACCCGCGAGGAGCTTCGAAGGACGAAAGCACGGCTCGGAGAGGGCGCAGACAAGGCGGTACAAGAGTTCGACGACAACGTCGTCGACCTCCTCTCGTGGCTGTTGGACACGGAGACGCGCGCGCGAATCTACGTCTATCTCCGCGACAATCCACAGAGCACGAGCGACGAGGTCGCCGACGGGACGGGACTCTACCCGAGCACGGTCCGAGAGGCGCTCGCCGAACTCCACGACGAGGGGACGGTTGAGCGCGACAAGCGCGAGGCGAGCGGGGCGGGCAACAACCCCTACGAGTACGAAGCGATCGCGCCGAGCGAGTTGGTTCGCGGCGTCGTCGGCGACGTCCAGCGAGAGCTGAACGCCGTGTTCAACCTGGATCGGCGGCTCGGCGGAGAATCACCCGAAGGCGACGCAGACCCCGTCCAGATCTCCGTCGGCGACGCCGCCTCTGGCACGGATGACGAGTCCACCACCGAGGAGGCGGCAGACGAGTCGGATTCGGACGACCGCTGACACCGACACGCGCCGATCCGAGTGCGCCTTTTGAGCGCGCTGCCGACGCACCTCGGGACTCCGGCTTCGTGACCATTTAAGTCCTGCCCGCGCAACGGATGGACATGAACGTCGCGCTGGGGGGTACGTTCGATCCCGTTCACGACGGCCACCGGAAGCTGTTCGAACGGGCGTTCGAGCTGGGGGACGTCACCGTGGGGCTCACCTCTGACGAACTCGCGCCGAAGACCCGACACGTCGAGCGGTACGTCCGTCCGTACGACCGCCGGAAGCGCGACCTCGAATCCGAACTCGCGCCGCGCGCGGAGCAATACGGTCGCGAGTACGCGATCCGCGAACTGACCGAACCGACCGGCATCGCCGTCGAACCGGAGTTCGACGCGCTCATCGTCTCGCCTGAAACGAAAGACGGCGGAAAACGGATAAACGAGATCCGCACCGAGCGAGGACACGAGCCCCTCGACGTCGTCGTGGTCGACCACGTTGAGGCCGACGACGGCAAGCGCATCTCCTCGACGCGGATCGTCGCCGGCGAGATCGACGAACACGGCCACCTCACCCCCGACCGAGAGGGCCGGGGTGCGACGCGTCCGGAATGACAGACGGCTCCGACTCCTCCCGGCTCGTGCGTGCTCTCCTCGGAAACGCGCGGTTCGAGCGCGCCGCCGTGTGGAGCGCCGCCGGCTTCGGCGTCTCGTACGTCGCCTTTGACGTCGTCGCGCTCGGAGCGGACATCCTCGCCACGCTCGGCGTCGCATCGTCGACCGCCGCCAGCGCGACGACCCTGCCGGCCGCCGCCGTCGTCACGGCGGTGACCGTCGTCGGCGTCGCCGCCTTCGGCGCGACCGGCGGCGGCGTCCTCCCCGCCGCGGCGCTCGCGTACGGCCCCCTCGCGGCCGCGCTCCTCAGGACGATCGGACCGACGGCGTACGCACTGCCGGTCGATGAGGGGATCTCGCTCGCGGTCGCGCTCGGTGAACCGCTGGCGGCCGCCGTCGCCGGCGCGGTCGCGGTCGGCGTCGTCGGATCCGTTCTCGGTCGCGCGATCGCCGGAATCGGATCGAATACCGACGAGACTGCGGGCTCCTCGTCGGCCGACGACGACGGCCCGGACGCGTCGGGTGCGGCCGCGGACGACTGACCGCGGGTCGAACGGGTGAACGTGTCGGTCGCGTTCTCCGCCTCCGACGGCGTTCTCTACTCCACGCTCCCGTTCAGCACCTTCGCCGCGACGAGTATGGGGTCCCACACGGGGCTGAAGGGCGGGGCGTACGCCAGATCCAGTCGCTCCACCTCGCCGACCGTCATGTCCGCTTCGAGCGCGGTCGCAACCGTGTCGATCCGGACCGCGGCGCGGTCGGGTCCGGAGATGCTCCCGCCGAGCAGACGACCGGTGTCGCGGTCGGCGACGAGCGTCACGTCGGTCGCGGCCGCGCCCGGGTAGTAGCCGGACCGCGATCCCGCGGTCACCGTCTCACGGACCGGGTCGAACCCGGCCTCGCGGGCCGCCGTGTCGTCGAGGATCCCCGCGCGGCCGGCCTCCATGTCGAACGCTTTCACCACGGCGGTGGCGGCGATGTCGCCGACCGGCGTCGGATCGCCGGCGGCCGTCGCTCCTATCGCTCGCCCCGCTCGGTTCGCGGTGAGCCCGAGCGGCATCCACGCGTCCTCGCCAGTGACCGCGTGGCGCGCGGTCGCGCAGTCGCCGGCGGCGTACACGTCCGGGAGGGTTGTCCGACCGTACTCGTCGGTCCTGACCGCCCCGCCCTCGCCGAGGTCGACGCCGGTGCCGTCGAGGAGGTCGGTGTTCGGGCGGATACCGACACCGACGACAGCCATGTCGACCGCGAGCGTCAGGTTGTCGCCGTCTTCTCCTTCCTGACCGTACGCGATCGCCTCGACCAGATCGTCGCCGACGATCGCGTCGACGGGGGCGTTCGTGTGGACCGTCACCCCGCGCTCGGCGAGCGCCTCCTCCACGCGTTCGCCGACGGCCGCGCCGAAGTCCGAGAGGAGGTGACCGGAGCGGTGGAACAGGTGCACGTCGAGCCCGCGCTCGGTGAGCGCTTCCGCCATCTCGACGCCGACGTACCCGCCGCCGACGATCGCGGCGGTCTCCGGTGCGTCCATCGCGGCGTTGCGCTCGACGCGCTCGCGGTCGACGGCGCTCACGTCCGCGCGGTCGGGGTCGTACTCCGCGGGGTCGGCGACGTACGCGTCGATCGCGGCCGCGGCGTCCATATCGTGGAGGGTGAACGCGCCGTCGAGCCCCCGCACATCGAACGAACCGGTCGTCGCCCGCCCGCCCGTGGCCACGAGCAGGTCGCCGTACGGCTGCTCGATTCGCTCGCCGTCGGCGGTCGCGACCGTGACCGCCTTCGCGTCGGGGTCGACCGCGACCACCTCGTGGCCCCGCCGGAGGTCGATCCCACGCTCGTCGACCTCGCTCGGCGACAGCGACAGCAGGTTCGACATGCGCTCGACGCGCCCCTCGATGAAGTACGGCATTCCGCAGTAGGCGTACGAGATCCACTGTCCCTTCTCGAAGACGACGACCTCGCGATCGGGTGCCTCCCGGCGGAACTTGCTGGCGGCGCTCAGGCCGGCCGCGTCCGCACCGACGACAACGAACGGATCGCTCATGCTGCGGAGAACGGTGGGTGCGGTGAAAAACCCACGGCGGTCGGACGGTCCCGTCGTCCGATCCGGCGTCGTCCGATCCGGCGTCGTCCGATCCGGCGTCGTCCGATCCGGCGTCGTCCGATCAGGTGTCGTCCGGGTCGGTCGCACCCGGTCCGTCACCGTCGCCATCGGCCAGCCGCGATAGCGTTTCGCGAGCGTTCTCGACGGCTGCGGGCTGTTTCGCCGGGTACGCCTCCACCTTCGCTCGAACGGTGATCCCGGGGCCGAGTCGGACGTCGCCGCGGAAGGCGGCCTGCTTGTCGACGCGCAAGAAGAGCGCGCAGTTGTCGTCGACGCGGTCGTCGAGTTCGTCGATCACGCGTTCGACGTCGTCGAGGTCGGCGAGGGCGTCGAGTACGTGACGCATCCCGTCGGCGTTCTCGACGCGGGCGGAGAGCACGACGATGCGGTCGCCGTGGTGGCCGACGTTCTCGACGCGGTCGATCTCGGCGTCTTCGGGGAGGAACGTGCGGAGGGCGTCCGTGACCCGCTTTTCGTCCTCGGTGGCGTACGCGAACGCGCGGAGATCGACGTAGTGGAACGGGACTGTGGGCATTACGAAGTAAACCGGTGGGGGGCGTTACTCGTCGCTCTCGACGGCGTCGAGGGACTCCTCGGGAACGCCGGTCTCCTGACCGTCCTCGAAGCTGACGGTGTAGGTCGCGTCGCCGAACATCGTCTCCATGACCTGCGTGATCGTGCCCGTCTCGCCGTCGTACTCGCTGTGTTTGTCGTGGAGTACGACCTCGTCTTCCTTCTCGAAGCTCATGGATGTCTGTTCCGCTGGAACAGTTAAAAGCGCGCGGATCCCGAACGCCCCCGTCGAGACCCCGGAGAAAGACCCCACCCCGCAGGCGATGTGAACTGTGCTGTCACCACCCAGCAGGCGATGTGAACTGTGCTGTCACCACACTGCGAGCAACGCGGCGATCACCGACACCGCGATGACGCCGCCGACCGCGAGCGAGACGATCGCGCTGTCGATAGTGAGCGCAACCGCGATACCCGCGACGACGGCGACGAGCGCGAGCAGGGCCGCGGGCACGCCGCCGCGTTCGACGAACCGGTCGAGCGCGTTCTCGATGCGCTGTCTCGTCGGCGTCTCCGGCGGTCGTTCCGGTGGCTTCGTGAACGTCTCGTCGACCGCGACGGTATCGGCCTCGGCGTCGGCCGGCGGGTCGATCTGTACGTCCACGTACCGCGTCTCCGAGCCGTACCCCGTGACGATCTTCAGCTTACCGCGGATCGGCTCCCGGAGATCAGCGGCGGAGACGGACACGTGAACGTGTCTCGTCGCCTCGTCGTCGACGAAGTGGTTCGTCTCGTCGACCGACGCGACCCGATTGAGATCGTCGTCGAAGTGAATGTGGACGTGTGTCGAGCGTCCTCGGTTCTCGAACGCGATAGGGAACGGACCGCTCGCCGAGAAACGGTCCGGAGCCCGTATCTCGTGGACCGAATCTCCGTTCAGTTCGACGACGAGTGTCGGCACATGTGGGCCGACGGACTCACACTAAAAAAAGATGCAGTACGATTCACCGTGCGCGTCTACGCAGGTGGGCGTCTCGCTTCCCACCGGCTCAAGCGGCCGCCTCGTCTCGCATGTCCGGAGGAAGGAGGTTCGGGATGCCGTCTTCGATCGGGTACGTCTCCCCGCACTCGGTGCATGTGAGGGTCCCGCGCAGCACCTCCGATCCGTCCCGCTCGTCGGAGTCGAGGTCGAGGTCGGCCTTGTCGAGCGGACAACAGACGACGTCCATCAGAGATTCTTTCATGTCACCCGGTTCGCGTGCGTCGGTAAAAAGCCGTGCGGGTCGGACGGGACGGCGAAGAGTGAGTCGCCCGGCCAAGACGGCGGCCGATGACAACGATTTTGACGGTCGGCCCCGCCGAACGGCGTATGGGGATCCCGTCGGAACGGATCGAGCGGCTGTTCGCGCTGGCGCGCGAGGCGGTCGTCGACGACGAGTACGACAGGGCCCGCGGGTACGTGGCGCTCGCGCGCCGGATCGCGGAGCGGAACCGCTGTGGCGTCCCCGCCGCGTTCTCGCGGCGCACCTGCGACGACTGCGACGTGTACCTGCGTCCGGGGAAGACGAGCCGGATCAGACTCGGCCCGGGGCGCGTCGTCGTCCGCTGTCGCGAGTGCGGGTCGACCGCTCGGTACCCGTTCGACTGACGGTCGGCGCTCCCCGCTCGACCGCCGACTCACTCCGTGTAGGCGATACGAACCTGCTCCCACTTCCCGACGTCCTCCAAGTGCGCCTGCAGTTCGTCTGCGTACTCTTGAACGAGCCGTTCGGCCGCGTCGAGTTCCTCGTCAGACACGCCGTCGCCGCCGCTCCCGCCGAGACCGAGTGCGCCCTTGATCGAGTCGACGACCCCTCCGCCGGACTCGCTGCCGCCGGACCCACCCGGCGCGCCGCCCATCGCCGCGACCTGTGACCTGACGTTCTCCAGCTCCGGCATGATCGTCGGAAGGTTCGACGTGTCGGCGACCAGGCCGGCCGCGTCCGGATCGCCGGCGTTCTCTATTTCGAACTCGACAGCGGTCATGATGAGGCCCCACTCTTGGCTAGTGAATCGGGACTCGGCCACGCGGTCGTTGAACTGGGTGTCGACGGTCATTCGTTCGCCGACGATCGCGTCTGTCCACTCGCTCATACGCGGCCGTTCGGCGGTCGCGAGTAAAAGTCCGTTCCCGCGCGAGCGTCGCCGTCGGCGCGGTCAGCGCGACCGGCTATCGCCTCCCGGCTTGCGCGCCCCGCCGCCTACCTGAGCCCGTCGAACGCCCCGCCCGCCAGTCCCGGACCGCTCGGCACCGCGACGGTCCCGTCGGCGACCGGACACGGATCGGGAGCGAGGTCGTCTTCGAGGAGCGACCCGGTCGCGAGGCCACAGGGCGACACGTCGGGGATCGCGGCCGCGACGTGGACCGCGGCGGTCCTCGCGACGACCCCGTCGATCGTCGTGGTGACGACCGCATCGACGCCGGCCGCGCGAGCTCGCACCGCGGCGGACAGCGCTCGATCTGGTCCGCCGAAGGCCATCGGTTTCACCACGATCACGTCGGCCGCACGGGCGTCGAGGACCGCGTCGAGGTCGTGGTCGGCAAGCGACTCGTCGAGGGCTATCGGCACCGGTGCGTCGGCCCGGAGGCGACCTGCCCCGTCGAGGTCGGCGGGGGGGAGCGGCTGCTCGACGTACGCTAGGTCGAGCGGCGCGAACCGATCGAGCGCCTCTCGGGCCGTCTCCCGGTCCCACGCGCCGTTCGCGTCGGCCCGAAGCGCGGCCGCGTCACCGACGGCGTCGCGGACCGCGCGGAGCCGCGCCGCGTCCGCGTCGACCGACCGCGCGCCGACTTTCACCTTGAGACAGTCGAACCCCTCGTCGACGGCGCGGCTCGCGGCCGCCGCCGTCGCGGTCGGGTCGCCGTCGCCGATCGTTGCGTTGACCGACACCGTTTCGCTCGGAGACGGGAGGTCACGGTCCGCGGCGAGTTCCGCCGACAGCGACCGCTCGGCGTCGCGGGCCGCGGCGTCCGCGAGCGCGAGCGCGAGTCCGTGGCGGGCCGCAGGCGTCTCTCTCGGGTCGAGGCGGGAGAGCGGATCGGAGGCGAGCCTCTCGTCGGCCCCCGCGTCCCGAAGCGCGGCGTCACACGCCGACAGCGACTCGGTCCAGCCGGACAACGGCGTCGCTTCGCCGATCCCGGTCGCGGAGGCCGATTCCGTCTCGTCCGGGGCGACGGAAACGACGTACCCCTCGCGCTCGCGGATCGGTCCGCGGGCGGTGTCGAGCGGGCGCGCCAGTTCGAGCGCGAACGGGCGCAGCGACGCCCGGGTCACAGCGCGATCCCGACGGCGAACGCGACGGCGTACGCCGCGAGGAGCTTGCCGGTCGATTCGAGCGCCGGGTTGAGCGCGTCGCCGGCCGTCTCCGTCAGGACGGTCCGGGCGACCGCGGCGGCGATCGGGAGCGTGACGAGCGGGAGGAGCGCGGCGAACCCGTACCCGTTCGCGACGAACCAGAACGGGACGGCGTACGCGAGCGCGAGCAGCGCGCAGAACTGCGCGCGCGAGAATCGGTAGCCGAACCGCACCGCGAGGGTGCGTTTCCCCGTCTCGGCGTCCTCGTCGCGGTCGCGGACGTTGTTGACGACGAGGATGTTCGTCGAGAGCGCGGCGATCGGGAGGCTGGCGGCTACCGCGGCGGGCGTGACGGTTCCGGGCGGAACCCACAGCGGGAACGCGCCGGCGGCGAGCGCCGCGGCCTGCACGTAGTAGGTGCCCGTCACGGCGATCACGCCGAAGAAGACGAACACGAACACGTCGCCGAGCCCGTGGTACCCCAGCGGGTACGGGCCGCCCGTGTAGGCGATACCGGCGGCCACGGACGCGAGCCCGATCACGAGGATCGGGACGCCGCCGACGGCGACGAGGTAGGTCCCGACGGCGATCGCGGTCGCGAACGTGAGCCACATCGCCCGCTTCACTTCGTGGGGTTCGATGAGTCCGCTAGCGACCACGCGGGTGAACCCCTCGCGGTCGTCGGTGTCCGCGCCCTGGATCGCGTCGTAGTAGTCGTTCGCGAAGTTCGTCCCCACCTGGATCAGCGCCGCACCGACGAGCGCCGCCACCGCGGGAAGCGGGGCGAACACGCCGGCGTCGACCGCCAGTCCGACGCCGACGATCACGGGCGCGGCCGCCGCGGGCAGCGTCTGCGGCCGCGCGGCGATCAGCCACGCCCGCCGCCGCGATACCTCAGCGTTCATTACGCGTGGTTGGGTCGGTTCGCCCCTTAAGGTTACCATCGCCGACGCCGAGACGCGCAGCGCGCGGCCGCGATCGCCTCCGTCGCCCCCGGTGAGACCCGCCATCGACAGTCCCGGCCAACGCCACCGAGGCGCACACAGCTATCCCCGTGCTCTGTGAGAGAGGACTATGGCCCGCGTACCATACGCCGACGCGTCTGACGTCCCGGACGAACACGAGGACCTCCTCCAGTCGTCGCTGCAGGGGAAGCCCATGCACGTCTACGAGTCGATCGGCAACAACCCCGACGTGCTCGTCGGACTCCGGTCATTCTTCGGATCGCTGTGGACGGACAGCGGACTCACGGACCGAGAACGGGAACTCGTGATCCTCGCGGTCGCCGCCGAGGCGGGAAACCGATACGAGTGGCACCAGCACGTCAACATCGCTCGCGAGGTGGGGATCGTCGACGACGACATCGCCGCGGTCGGACGTGGCGACCTCGCCTCGCTCGACGACGACGAGGCAACGCTTCTAGAGTACGCGCTGGCGGTGGCCCGCAACGAGGTCGATGCGATCGTCCACGCCGAGATCGCCGCGCTGTACGAGGACGACGCGGTTGTCGGAATCGCCGCGATAGCGGGTGCCTACGGTGCGCTCGGACAGATGATCGACGCCTTCGATCTCGACTTAGAGGAGGGCACGTCGTTTCACGGCTGGGACCCGCGGTAGCGGCGACGCCCCGGCCGCACCCTCGTCGCCGTCGACCCGCGCGGCGACGCCCCGGCCGCACCCTCGTCGCCGTCGACCCGCGCGGCGACGGTCACTCGACGGAGCGGACGTAGCGGAGAAAAAAGCAGATGGAACCACCGTGAGTGGAACCGACAGATACGACAGCGTTCGGTCCGTGTCGCGCGTATGGGAGACACCACGGCCGCGGAGGCGAACGGGATCACCGCGCGCTACGAGGAGACGAACGGCGAGCGACTGCTCAGCTTTTTCGCAGACGGCGGGACTGCGACGGTCGCCCAGAACGTCGACGGCTACGCGATGCTGAAGGTCCGGACCGGACCCGACGGGGACGAACTGGAGCGGTACTACGGCTTCGACATGGCACTCGATCACGCCGCCGAGCTGCTCGGCGTCGCGGTCGGCGACCTCCCCGTCCCCGAGGCCGCCGCTGACATGGGGATGTAAGACAGGTCGACACCGTTTTTTCCGCCGTCGCCGATCGCCGATCCGTGACCGACTCACCATCTGTGACCGACTCCTCGCCTGCGTCCGATCCACCGTCCGCGTCCGATCCGACCGCACACCACGTCGGCGTCACCGTCTCCGACCTCGACCGCGCGGTCGAGTTTTACACCGATACGTTCGGGCTCGACGTCGTCGCCGAGTTCCCGGTGGGCGGCGATGCCTTCGCGGAGGCGGTCGGCGTGGAGGGGGCGTCCGCGTCGTTCGCGCACCTCGACGCCGACGGCGCGATCGTCGAACTCGTGGCGTACGACCCGCGAGGCGAGCCGGAGCCCGACCCCGAACTGAACCGGCCGGGAGCGGTCCACCTCGGGCTCTCCGTCGACGACGTAGAGGCGTTCTACGCCGACCTCGACGACGACGTCGAGACGCTGTCGCCGCCGCGGACCACGTCGAGCGGCACGACTATCCTGTTCGTCGTCGACCCCGAAGGGAACCTGATCGAAGTGCTCGACGCCTGAGGCGGGCGACCCGGCACGAGAATCGGTCTACGGACCGCGTCTCACTTCACTTTCGTTCCGGGAGCGGCGTCCTCGTAGGTCGTGAGGAGGTCCGCCTCCTCGCCCGCCGCGAGCACCATCCCGTTCGACTCGACGCCGAACAGCTCCGCCTTCTCCATGTTCGCGAGGACGATCACCTTCGTGTCGGGCAGGTCGTCGACGTCGTGAAGCTGTTTGAGCCCTGCGACGATCGTCCGCGTCTCCGCCCCGAGGTCGACGCGGAGACGGAGGAGGTCGTCCGCGCCCTCGATGCCTTCGGCCTCTTCGATCCGGCCCACCCGGATGTCGAGTTCCTGGAACTGGTCGAAGCTGATGCGGTCGTCGCTGAGGGGTTCGATGTCGGTCATGTCGTCGGTGTCGTCGTGGTCTCCGCTGCCGTCGTCGGTGCTGTCGCTGTCTCCGCCGTCGTCCGCATCGCGTTCGCCGTCGTCGCTTTCGGCCTCCGCGACGCGCGATTCGAGCTTCTCGTTCAGCGCCTCGACGCGCTCGTCTTCGATCTGTGCGAACAGCTCGGTCGGCTCCGCGAGGTCGCCCGCGGGGCCCTCGCGAGCGGCTTCGACGGTGACCTCGTGGACGGAGCCGTCCTCACCGAGCTGGTCCCAGAGGCGCTCGCACTTCTCGGGGGCGATCGGCTCGAAGAGGACCGCGATCGCCTTCGCGAGCGCGACGCAGTCGTGGATGACCTGCGCGGCCTCCTCGGGCTCGTCGTCGACGAGCTTCCACGGCTCGCTCCGCTGGATGTACTCGTTGCCGAAGCGCGCGAGGCCGGTGACGGCGTCGCCGAGCGCGCGCACGGAGTAGTCGTTGACCGCTGCCTCGACGGCGGCTATCGCCTCCTCGATTCGCTCTTCGACCTCGTCGCTCGTCGCCTCGGCGATCGGTGCCTCATCGTAGTTGCGGTGGGCAAAGAGGAGCGAGCGGTAGAGGAAGTTGCCGACGGTCCCGACGAGTTCGGTGTTCACGCGGTCTGCGAACTTCTCCCACGAGAAGTCCACGTCCTGCTGGAACCCGCCGTTGGTCGCGAGGTAGTAGCGCAGCGGGTCGGGATGGAATCCCTCCTCCAGGTACTCGTCGGCCCAGACGGCGCGGTCGCGGCTCGTCGAAAAGCCCTTACCGCCGAGCGTGACGAACCCGCTCGCCATCACCGCGCGCGGCTCCGCGTGACCGGTCGCCTCCAGCATGGCGGGCCAGAAGATCGTGTGGTGCTGGATGATGTCGCGGCCGATCACGTGGATTATTTCGCCGCCCTCCGGGTGCTCGTCGCTGGCGTTCTCTTTCCACGCCGCCTCCCAGTCGAAGGCGTCCGCGCCGACGCGCCCCGAGTACTGTTTGGTTGAGGAGATGTACTCGATCGGCGCGTCGACCCAGACGTACAAGACGAGGTCGTGGTCGGCGGTTTCACCGCCTCCCCGAGGCGACTCCGTCGCCTCGCCCCCCGGGTAGTCGATCCCCCAGTCCATGTCGCGGGTGATACACCAGTCTTGGAGTCCCTGCTCTATCCACTCGCGGGGCTGGTTCCGGGCGTTCGAGGTCCCTTCGAGCCGGTCGAGAAAGTCGGAGAGGTAGTCGGCGAACGCCGAGACCTCGAAGAACTTGTGCGTGCGCTCGCGGTACTCGGCGGGGTTCCCGGAGATAGTCGAGACGGGGTCTTCGACCTCGCCGGGTTCGAGGTGGCGCTGGCATCCCTCGTCGCACTCGTCGCCGCGGGCGTGCGCGCCGCAGTACGGGCAGGTCCCCTCGACGTACCGGTCGGGGAGATACTGGTCGTCGACCGGGTCGTACGCGACCATGATATCCTTCTCGTAGAGGTGACCGCCCTCCTCTAGGTCGCGGACGAGCCCTTGGGTCGTCTGCGTGTTTGTCTCGTCGTGCGTGTGGCCGTAGTTGTCGAACTCGACGTTGAACTTCGGGAACGTCTCGGCGTACGTCTCGTGCCAGTCGAGCGCGAACGACTCGGGCGAGACGCCCTCCTTTTCGGCGTTGACCGCGACTGGCGTGCCGTGCATGTCGGAGCCGGAGACGAACGCGGTCTCCTGTCCGAGGCGGTTGAGCGCGCGGCTGAACACGTCGCCGCCGACGTAGGTGCGGAGGTGGCCGATGTGGAGGTCGCCGTTGGCGTACGGCAACCCACAGGTCACCACCGCCGGGTGGTCGGTGGGGAAGTCGTCGTGGCTCATGTGGTCTGATCGTGTTATCGTGGATACGGGCCTAAAGCCCGCTGATTTCCGGGTCCGATCGAGGCGGATCGCCCCATCGGTGCCGAGCCCGCACCCGGCCGCGCGGACGAGCGCCGTCCGCGACCGCTCGCGACGGCGTCCGAGAGGTGCTCGTCAGGGCTCCATCGACCGTTCGGCCCGACCGGTGAGCCGGTCGGGATCGAGCCGATAGAACTCGAACGCCACTTGGCTCGTCGGTTCGCCGAAGACGTCGACCATCGGGATCCGACTCGTCCGTTCGAGCCCGGCGAGCGCCTCCGTCGAGAGGGACTCGTCCGCCGTCGACACCAACCGGCCGCTCGCGACCACGCTCTCCCACCGATCGCCGCGCTCTCCGTAGGTGACGAACGTAGCGTCGCGCTCCGTCGGCTCCGCCTTTCCGCTTCCCTCTCCGACGGCCAGCCGGAAATAAAACACCGCCTCGACAGGGTCGTACCCGTACGAGACCGGGACCGAGTGCGGGGGATCGCCGTCGGCCGTCGACAGAGAGAGGACTCCCGTTCCCGCCCGTCCGAGGAACTCGTCGCGCTCGTCTGCGTCCATCCGAACCGCGTCGAGATCGCTCATACGATGTCTTCGACCGGGACGGTAATGAAGACCGATCACGGGCTACCCCCAGACGAGAGCCGCGGACCGCCGCGTCTCGCTCACACGATTTTCCGGACGATCGCGGCCGCCTCGGACGCAGTCGGCGCGAGGACGTAGATGATCGGCTCGATGCCGACCGCACCGGTCTGATAGCAGACGAGCGTTCCGTCGTCGCTGTCGGCCGGGAGATCGGCGGCCGCGACCGCCTCCCGCACCGCCTCGTGCGTCGGGCGCTCCGGGTCGAACTCGACGGTCGGGTACGAGTCGGCGAGCGTCTCGACGGTCTCTGGATCGTACCGGAGGTTCACCGCGCCGCGGGCGGTCGAGCCGGCCTCGCGGGCGGCGAGTAGGACGCTCGCGACGTGCTCGCTCACGCCGAACTCCGGCTCGCCCGGGACCATCGCCTGTCCCTTCACGTCGACGAGCCGACCGGGGACGGCGGCGACGTCGTCGACGGTCGTCGCATCGTCGAGACACTCCACGACGTTCGCGCCGACGTTCGGGATCAGACCCGCGAATCCCGACGCGTTCGTCAGGGTGCGGAGCCCGCGCCGGACCGACCCGAGGACGCGCTCGCGCTCGCGGAGTCCGCTGTCCGGGTCGTGGACCGAGAACTCGACGTCGGCGTCCGACAGCGCCGGCATCGCCTCCTCGTGGAGGTCGGCGAGGAGGTCGCCCTCCTCCAGTCGGCGGATCAGCACTTCGATCTCGACGAGCGCGCCGACGGGCGTGAGGTCGCCGGCGGCGAGCCCCTCGCCGACGCGGTCGACGAGGTCGCGGACGCGGTCGTCGGCGACGACGCGCTCGTGTCTGGCGACCTCGCCGTGGGCGTACTTCGAGACCGCAGACTGCGAGATCCCGAGCGCGTCAGCGACTTCCAGCTGCGTGAACCCCCGCTCGCGGAGGTCCTCGGCGAGCATCGAGCGCACGGTCGGAAGGAACTCGTCGACGACGACCTCCTCTATGAACCTCATCGAGCGTCGCCCTCCGGACCGTCGCCCGAAAACTCCGGATCATCGCCGATCCGCGAGGCTTGCGGGCCGTCCTGATTCTGGTATTTCGAGCCCCGCTCCGCTCCGTACGGTCTGTCTGCGGGCGACTTGAGTTCCGTGAACGTGAGCTGTGAGACGCGCATCCCCGGCGAGAGCGCGACGGGGGCGGTCCCGAGATTCGAGAGTTCGAGGGTGATCTGTCCCTCGTATCCGGGGTCACAGAGCCCGGCGGTCGCGTGCACGACGATCGCGAGTCGGCCGAGCGACGAGCGCCCCTCGACGTGCGCGACGAGGTCGTCCGGGATCGCGACGCGCTCTGCGGTCGTGCCGAGGACGAAGTCGCCGGGGTGGAGGATGAACTCGTCGCCCTGATCGACGGTGGTCTCCGTGACGTACTCGCCGACCTCGTCGGCCTCCGTCGGGTGGATACACGGGATGTTGGTCCGCTGGAACTCTAAGAATCGCTCGCCGAGCCGGAGGTCGACGCTGGCCGGCTGGACCTGCTGGTCGATGTCGTCGAGGGGTTCGATCGCGAGGTCCCCGTCCGCGAGTCGGGAGAGGATGTCCGCGTCCGACAATATCATACCGGGAGAGGGTGCGCGGTCGGTATAAATCCTGCAAAAACGCTCGTCTGTCCGACTGTCGACGACGCGGTCCGTTCGACCGGTCCCCCGTGTCCGTTCGACCGCTAACTCCTTTGACCTCGGCGCACACCGATCCGGCATGGACGAACACGGGACCGACCCGCTCGCCGACGAGGATGTGGTTCGGGTGCTCGACGCGGACGGACGTCCGCTCCCGGACGCGACCGTTCCCGACCTCACTGACGACCGGTTCCGCGCGATCTACCGCGATCTGGTCGTCACTCGGCGGTTCGACGAGCGTGCAGTCAGCCTCCAGCGGCAGGGGCGAATCGGGACGTACGCGCCCTGTGCGGGACAGGAGGGGTCCGCCGTCGGCTCGACGCACGCGCTCGCGGACCGCGATCTCATCAGCTACCAGTACCGCGAGCACGGCGCGATCGTCGTGCGCGACCTGCTCACCGAGTACCTCCCCTACTGGATGGGCCACGAGGTCGGAACGGAGGCCATCGCCGCGGGCAACGTCTTCCCGCTGAACATCGGCATCGCGGCGCACATTCCGCACGCGGTCGGCGCGTCGTGGGCGTTCGACTACCGCGACGAGGACCGGCTCGTCGCCTGTCACTTCGGAGGCGGCGCGACGAGCGAGGGCGACTTCCACGAGGCGATGAACTTCGCCGGCGTGTTCGACACCCCCACGCTGTTCTGCTGTCACGCCAACGGCTGGGCCATCTCGATCCCCGAGGCGGACCAGACCGCGAGCGAGACGTTCGCACAGAAGGCGGACGCGTACGGCTTCGACGGCGTCCGCGTCGACGGGATGGACCCGCTGGCGAGCTACGCGGTCACGCGTGAGGCGGCGAAGCGAGCGCGGGCGGGCGGCGACGGTTCGGACGCCACTGCGTCCGACGACGCCCCCCCTCGTCCCGCGCTCATCGAGTTCGTCGAGTACCGGTTCGGCGCGCACACGACCGCCGACGACCCGACCGTCTACCGCGACGAAGACGAGGTCGAGCCGTGGCGCGCGCTCGACCCGATCGATCGGATGGAGACGTTCCTCCGCGAGACGGGCCGGATCGACGACGAGGGCGTCGCGGCGATCCACGAGGAGGCGGACGAGATCGTCGCCGACGCCATCGACGCCGCGGAGTCGATCGAGGCCGACCCCGCGGACATGTTCGATCACGCCTACGCCGAACTCCCGCCGGAACTCCGCCGCCAGCGCGACGAACTGCTCGCCGCCGTCGATGAACACGGCGAAGACGCGTTCCTGCGGGAGTAGCGGGAGGCGGGAACACGGGTAGCAAGCGCTAGCCGGTGTCCTACAGATACGCCCGCGCCGCCTCCGCCGCCGTCCGCCCGCTCTCCATCGCTCCCTGAATCGACGACCACTCCGTGTAGTCGCCGGCGATCACGACCGGTCCCTCGGGGTCGTCTGCGCCCGGGAGCGTCGCGTGGACGCCCGGCGGCTGCGCGAACTGCGCGAACCGGATCCGGTGGACGTCGACGGTCTCCAGCGCCGAGAAGTCCTCACCCGGAAACCACGCGTGAAGCGCGTCGCGGACGTCGTCGCGGAGCGCGTCCGCGGGGCGGCGGAGCGGGCCGTCGCCGAGGAACGTCGCCGCGAGAAGCGCCCGATCGTCGGGCGCGTACTCCGGTGCAACCGTCGACATCGGCACGACCGCGTTCGGCGATTCGCCGGCGGCGTTGAGCAGGATCCGAGATCCGGACTCTGGGGCCGCGTCCGCCGGCAGCGCGTACCAGCCGGTGACATTCGGGACGCCCTCCGTGGGGATCGCGTCGACGCTGGTGAGCTTCCGGGCCTCCGGCGGCGACGCGGCCACGACGACCACGTCGCTCTCGCGCGTCGAGCCGTCTTCGAGTTCGACGACGGCGCGTCCGGCGTCGGACGATCCGCTCCGAAACGGGAGTCGCCCGCCCTCTTCCGTCCGCACCGACTCGACGGCCGCGCCGGTCCGTATCTCGACGCCCGCCGACCGCGCCCGGGCGGCGAGCGCCTCCGGAAGCGCCGCCATGCCGGCGGCCGGCACGCCGATCGAGCCGCGGCTCATCGCGCGGAACGTGTACTCGAAGACGTGCTTCGAGGTCGACAGCGTTCTGTCGAGGGTGATCCCGCCGTAGAACGGCTCGACGAAGTTCGCGAGGTACTCGTCGGCGAATCCCCAACTCCGAAGGTACTCGCGGATTGACGCGTCCGGTCCGGAGAAGAAGTCGCGTTCGTCTCGTCGGTCGAGGTCGTACCGGAGCGCGAGCGTCCGGAGCTTATCCGAGAACGACACCTCGTCGTTTCGCAGCGACGCGAGCGCGTGCCGGGGGTCGCGAATCGGATCTGCGAGCACCGCGCGCGACCCCGGCCGACAGATCGTCGCGCCGGGAGCGAACCGCCGGAGATCGAGGTCGTCGATCCCGTCAGATCCGAGCTCGCGCTCGACGGCGGGGTAGCCGGTGAAAAGCACCTGAAAGCCGCGATCGAGCGTGAACCCGTCGACCGTCTCGGTCCGCACGCGCCCGCCGACCGTCGGGCGGCGTTCGAAAAGCGTCACGTCTGCGCCCGCGTCCGCGAGCCGGGCCGCCGCGACGAGCCCGCTTAGCCCGCCGCCGACGACGGTGGCGTCTCCGTCCATACAGGCGTATCGGGACGCGGGATTATAAGCGGCGGCGGGTCGCCGGCGGACAGGTCGACTGTCGCTTCGAGGTCACCGCCCCGCGGACGACCCCCCGACTCGCCCGCCGCGCCGTCGCGTCACGGCCAGGTTCGACGGGTGTTCGACGCCGATCGACGCGTTCGTCGGGAGGTCTGTCAGGGTCCGCTCGCGTCCGTCGGGCCAGCGGACGGTCGCGCTGACCGGCGTCGCGTCTCCGAGGCCGAAGTGCGCCACCGGCTCGGTCTGACAGAGACAGCCCCCGCCGGCGTCGATAGCGCGACACTGGGTCCCGGCCGTCGTGTCGAGGGTGACGACCGCGCCGCGGGCGGGGGCTCCATACCGAGTCGACGGCCGGAGCCGAAGCCAGTCGGCGTCTGCGGCGTCAGAATGCCGATACACAGAGATCGGCTGTGCGGCGACCTCGCCGTGGACGACGATCAGTTCGAGGACACCGTCGCCGTCGAGGTCCGCGGCGACCGCACCCGTGCCGAACCCGTCCGGCTCGGCGGCGGGTCCGGGGTCGACGCGCCGCCAGCGCGTGTCGTGGCCGCCGGCGCGCTCGACGCATCGCTCGCCGACGCGCTCGTAGAGCCGGTTCGGCTCCCCGGCGGCGTTGTAGAACAGTTCCTCCCGGCCGTCGTTGTCGAAGTCGGCGGCGACGACCGTTCGGACGCGGTGAGGACCGCGGAGCGAATCCGTCGCGACGTCCGAAAACGATCCGGAGCCGGTCCGGCGGAGGAGCCGGTTCGGCCCGCCCTCGTTGCCGATGGCGAACGCGAACGTCCCGCCCTCGTCGACGAGCGCGGCACCACGAGTGTCGCCGGACGGGTCCGCGAGCGCCGGGATATCGGCGGACCCGTCGTAGTGACCACCGTCGTTCCGGAACAGCCGATTCGCTCCCCGTTCGACACCGGCGAACAGGTCGCCCTCGCCGGAGCAGTCGGGAACTGAGAGCAGCGAGCGGCAGCCGCCGTCGACCGTGAGACCGACGGCTTCTGCCATGTCCGTTATCTCGCCGTCGTCGCCGAGTTCGTAGAACGCGAGCGGCGCGGCGTACCCGGAGACGGCGACCCCGTACCGTCCCGTTCCGAGCCGGTCGAGCGCGGCCACAGACCGGCCCGCGCGGACGTCGAGCCGGTCCGCGTTCACGTCGAGCGCGAACACGTCGGTCCAGCGGAACCGGTCCGATTCGACACGGCTCAAGAGCAGGTCCGGATCGCCGCCGTCGACGCCTCTCGCACAGTTGTGAACGTACACCTCCTCGCAGCCGTCGGCGTCGAGGTCGGCGGCGCAGACGCCCATCCCGTGGCGGGTCCCGTCGGCGACGATCCCACAGGCGGTGTCGACGAAGCGGTCGCCGTCGCGGGCGTACAGGCGGTTCGGCTCTCCGTAGCCGGCGACGAACAGGAGCGGTCCCTCCCGGCCCGGCGTCACCGCGATTCCGTAGCCGCGAAGTGGGTCGTCGCCCGCGAGGAGGTCCGACCGCTCCGTGAACATGACCGACCGTCACCGCTCGGGGAATATGAACTCACGGGTTGGATTCACGACGCGAACGACGTGGTATTTACCCGCCCCTCGCCGCGACCGGTCGCGAGGCGCGTCTCCGTCGGCTACAGGTTTCGCTCGACGTACCGGTGAATCGTGCGGACGCGATCCGGCTCGAACGACCAGAGTCCGCGCCAGACGCGAGGCTCTGACTCGACCGCGAGGAGGGCCACGCCGCCTTCGACCCCGCGCTTGATATCGGCACCCGCCTCCGGATCGACCGGCTGCGGCCCGTCGGGCGGTCGATACACGACGAACCAGCTGTCGGTGTAATCCGGCGTGTAGCCGCTGTGGATGGTCGCGTCGATCCCGTTCGGCACGTCGTCGGGGACACCGTAGAGGTGCGTCTCGACTCCGCCGCCGGCGACGCGTTCGTACACGTCTCGGGTTCCGACCTCGTCGTCGAGACGGGAGAGCCGCTGGAACGACGAGCGGAGCGTGCCGTCCCCGGCGATCCACGCGGCGCGTTCGATGAACCGAGAGATGGTGATGAGAAGCAGTTTCTGCCTGTTCGATTCGGGGTAGCCGCGCAGCGTGAACAGCGTGTCGTCGAGCCCGGAGATGACGGCCGGGAGATCGAGGCCGGCGATGGGGCGGCTGCCCGTGATATACAGATCGGAGTTGACGAAAAGGACCGCGTCGCCCAGTTCGCCGAGCGTCGACCCAGCCACCACCTCGTCGCCCTCGACGAGGAGCGCGAGGTTCTCGACGTCGGCCAGACTCTCGCCGTCAAACGACACCGCGTCGTTCCGGCGCAGCTCCTCCGCGTCGATCACGAGGTCGGGCGTGGAACCGGGAGCGCCCCCAGAGGTCTGTACCGTGGTGAACTCGCTCGCGGCGAGGCCGCCGTCGCGCGTCGCCCGGGTGGAGACGGTTCCGCCGCCCGCCTCCGATCCCGCGCCGTCCGCTCTTGCATCCTCTCCCTCCGCTCCCGCGCCGTCCGCCTGCTTCCGGACGTCCGTGCTCTCGGTCTCCGACTCTTCGCCGTCCGCCGACTCTTCGCCGTCCGCCGACTCTTCGCCGTCCGCCGACTCTTCGCCGTCCGCCGGCTCCCCCACCGTTCGTCCGTCGACCACGGTCACCCCGGTGTCCCCGAACGTGTCGACGAGCATGTTCAACACGGGATCGGGGTCGGTTCGGTTGACCACGACGAGGGATCGCTCGACGCTGCCGAAGCGATCGAGGAGCTGTTCGAGCGTCACGAAACGTTGTTCCGGGTGAATCCGGCATAAGTATTGGCTCGTGGTTATCCGGTTTGAAAAACAGCGGAAGACGTCCGCGGAATCACACGGTTTCGGCGTTGACGAACCGCTCACAGACCGTCCCGTTCTCGGTTGTCGACTCCCTCAGGCGACGGTGTCTTCGAGCAGTTGGAGCGGGTGTTTGATCTCATAGCCCGTGCCGTGTTCCATCTGCATCGCGCAGGTCGGACACTCTGTCATCCCCACGTCGCCTTCGGCGTCCTCCATGTGCTCGAACATCTCCGCGCCGATCTCCATCGATTTCTCGTATTTCTCTTCTTTCCAGCCGTAGGTCCCGGAGATGCCGGAACAGGAGTCGCCGACGTCTTCCATCTCGACGCCCTCCACGTCGCGGAACGTCTCGACGGCCTGTCGGGAGAGCCCTTGGTTGCGGGCGTGACACGGCGCGTGGTACGCGAACGACTGCTCGTCCGCGAGTTCGGTGCCCGCCAGCTCGTCATCCAGATCCTCGTGGATACGGAGGTATTCGAGCGCCTCGAAGGTGTGCTCTGAGACGTCCTCGATCCCGTGGATGTCGAACAGCTCGGGGTACTCCTGTCGCAGCGAGAGCGAACAGGAGGTACACGACGCGATCACGTCCGCGCCCTCGCCTATCGCCTCGACGAGGTTCTCGACGTTCGTCTCCGCGTGTCTCCGGGCGTCTTTCAGCATTCCGTTCGCGAACATCGGCGTCCCGGAGCACTTCTGGGGCGGCACCATGACCTCGTACCCGAAGTGCTCGTACACCCGCACCATGGCCTTGCCGACCTCGGGGGTGTTGTAGTTCGAGTAACAGCCGTGGAAGTACGCGACCCGCTTGTCCGGGTTCTCGACCTGCGCGCCCCCGCGCTCGCGCCACCACTCGCGGAACGTCTGGGTGGCGAACTCGGGGAAGTCGCGCTCGCCGGCGATTCCGAGAACCTTCTCGCCTATCGTCATCGCGCCCGGGATCTTCGCCGCCGCGTTCGCCAGCCGCGGGACCTTGCTCGCGATGGAGGCGAAAAAGCGGTAGTTCGAGAGGATCCGATTGCGAATGTACTCCCGCGAGAGCTTCTCCATCTGCTCTTCGACGAACTGTCCGCGCGCCTCGTTGTGCATCTGCGAGAGCGGCACGGAGGAGGGACACGCGGAGTCACACCGCATGCAGTTCGAACACGACGTGATCGACTCGTCGATGTCGTGGTCGTCCTTGCGCTTGAGCCGCCACTGCTCCGGGCCTTGGAACTTCGGCCCCGGGAACTCCTCGTCGACCTCGGCGACCGGACAGGAGGTGTCACAGCTCGTGCACTTGTAACAGGAGTCCGCGCCCTCTCTGAGATCGAGGTCGCCGCCGGGGAACACGTCCACCGGGTCGTAGGCGTCGGGATCGAGGTCCGCGGAGTCGGAGCCGCCGGTCGCGCTCTCGACGCCGCCGTCGGTGGCGGCGCGGTCCGAAAGCCCCGCCGCGTCTCCCCCCGCCGAGTCCCCCTCGTCCGGGACGAAGATCGACGGCTGCTCGTCGCGGCCGACCCGGGGCACACCCGGCTCCGGGTGCGGCGTTTCGTCCGATCCGTCGGTCGCACCCTCCGATCCGTCGGTCGTGTCTCCCGGTTCGTCGGTCGTCTCCCGTCCGCCGTCGTCACCGCCGCGTTGTGTGTCTCGTGTCATTCGTTCGCCTCCGTCGCCGCCTCTCGTCCGGCCGTCACGCCGGTCGCGAGCGACACCCCGCTCGCGGATTTCTCTCTCGCCACGTCCGCGCCGCCGACGACCCCGCCGGCCGCGAAGACGTTCTCGTACTGTACCTCCCCGTCCGCGTCCAGCGGCCGACACCGCTCGTCGGGGCGCACCCCGAACCGGGCGTACGGCTGGTCGCCGAACACGTCGTCGACGAACCACTCGTAGCGGTCCGTGGGCTGGTCGACGTGCAGGTCGAAGACGGGCTCGCGGACCCCATCCCGATCGGAGTCGAGTCCCTTCCCGACCAGCCCTCCAGTCGCCAGCACGAACGCGTCGGCGGCGTACGGCGTCTCCCGGCCCTTCCGGTCAACGCCGACGGCCTCGACTCGCCCGTCCGCGGCCGCGTCGATCCCCACGACGGGGTTGCCGGTTTCGAACCGGACGCCTGCGTCGGCGAGCGCGTCGTACAGCCGGTCTTCGAGCCGGAGCCCCGGCAGGCTCGGCGGCCCCATCGGAATCTCGAACACGTCCGCACCGAGCCGGTCGGCGAGTTCGGCGCGCACCTCGTTCCCCCGGTCGTCCCCGAGGAACGCCGGGAACCCCACGCGGTCGACGCGCTCGACGCCGCCCGCCTCGTCTTCGGCGTCGTGGAGGTGCGGCGCGACCGCCTTCGCGAGCGCCTCGCGAGCGGGCGTCCCGTCGATCTCCTCGTCGTGGTCGAGCGCCTTCGCGATCCGCGTCACCTTCGTGTCGGCGCGGAACGCCTCCACGAACTCGACTTCCGCGCCGGCGACGTCGAACGGGACGCCGGCCGCCTCGAGCCGCCCCGCGAACGCCCGCGCGTCGTACTCCGTGAGCGACCGGAACCCGACGATGAGCGTCGGCCGGTTGTCGCTCGCGAGTCCAGCCTCGGCGGCCGCGGGGTACCGCGCGGTCGGCTTCACGCTCCCGCCGAACGTCGGAACGAGGGCGTTGCGGTCGGTGTGGCCACCGCGGTAGGCGTCGCCGACGAGGTCGTCGAAGAGCGCGAGCCCCTCGCGGAGCGCCTCCGCGCCGACGATCCGGTACGGATGCGAGTCGGGAAGCCGTTCGATCCCCTCGAACGGGTCGGAAAGCGGCCCCTCCGGGTCCGGCCACTCGTCGCGGTCGAGTTCGCGGCCCGCCGTCGGCGGCCCCTCGCGAAGCGGCGTCGCGGGCTCCGTCGCCGGGACGTACCCGAGCGCGTCTATCAGTCCGGAGGCCTGCCGGAGCGTGCTCGATTTGTGCGAGACGAGCCGGACGTCCGCGCCCTCGCGGGCCGCCGCGACAGCAGACGTGATCGCCGCGATCCCGCCGCCGACGACGAGGACGTCGCTATCGATCGCCATCGGTCACCCCGCTGCTCCCGGCGTTCTCGCCGACTCGGCCGCCGTCGGCCGCGGCGGTTCCGGCGGGTTCGGAGGCGTCCGACCCGGCCGCGTCGGCGTCGGCTCCTGCGTCGAACGCGTCGAAGTCCACCGCGCCGTCGAGGCCCGCCGGGTCGCCGTCGCGGTTCATCGTCGTCGCGTGCAGCAGGTGGTTCAACATCGCCTGCGAGAGCTGCCGGCCCCACAGCGCGTGCCGCTGTCCCTTCCAGCGTTCCTGATACAGCTCGTCTTCGGCGTCGCGGACGACCGGTTCGGGGTACTCTCGCGCCAGCTCCGCGGCGATCCGGTGTGAACAGAACCCGCCCTGACAGTTACCCATCGAGGCGCGGGTGCGGAGCCGGACCGCGTTGAGGTCGCTGCCGGCCTCGTCGATAGCATTTCGAACCTCCGCGCGCGTGACGCCCTCGCACTCGCAGACGACGGGGTTGGGGTCGACGCCCTCCAGCACGTCGTCGGCGCGGGATCCGAGCCGCTGGCCCGACCGTCGGGCGACCGGCGAGCGGAGGCCGAACTCGTCCATCAGCTCGTTCATCCGCGCCGGACTCTCGGAGCCGGGGAGCGGTGCGTCGGCGGTGTCACAGGTCGCCTCGTGGCCGAGCGCGTCGCAGACGTGGTCGGAGATGGACTCCGCCATCATCCGGTACGTGGTGAGCTTCCCGCCGACGATGGTCGTCATCCCCGGGAGGTCGTCGCGGTCGCCGTGATCGAGGAGGAAATAGTCGCGCGTGATGTCGGTCGGATCTTCGGTTCCGGTTCCCGGCGGCTCGTACAGCGGCCGGACGCCCCAGAACGACCGGAGCGTCCGGGCGTTCTTGAGCTCCGGCACGAGCTCGGAGAGGGTCTCGATCATCAGATCCACTTCCCAGTCCTCCTCGGGGTAGTCCTCGGGGTCGTCGACCTCCTCGTCCGTCGTTCCGAGAATGCAGGCGGTCTCGTGAGGGACGATGATGTCGGCGTCGCCCTTGGGTCGACAGCGGTTGATTACGGTGTCGACCTGCCGGGTGTTCATCACCGTCATCACGCCCTTCGAGGGGCGAACCTCCACGTCGACGCCGGCCATCTCTCCGACGTTTCCCGCCCACGCGCCGGTCGCGTTGACGACGTGGCGCGCGCGGATCTCCTCCGTCGTCCCCGGCTCGCGGTGGACCCGCTTGCCGGGCCCCGTCTCGTGTTCGATCTCGACGCCGACGACCTCGCCGTCCTCGACGAGCACGTCGGTGACCGGCGCGTGGGTCTCGATCCGCGCGCCGTGCTCGCGGGCGTCGGCCGCGTTCGACACGCAGAGTCGGAAGGGGTCGACCGCGCCGTCGGGTAAGGCGATCGCCTTCTCCACGTCGCGCGCGAGGTACGGCTCGCGCCGCCGCGCCTCCTCGCCGTCTATCACCTCGGCGGGGATGTCGCAGGCGCGGCATCCCTCCAGTTTCTCCTGAAAGTACTCCTCCGAGTCCTCCGGACGCTTCACGAACAGCCCGCCGGTCTCCTCGACGCAGTGGGCCGCGATGTCGCGGAGCACCCGGTTCTCCTCGATACACTCGCGGGCGCTCTTCTGGTCCGAGACGGCGTACCGTCCCCCGCTGTGTAACAGTCCGTGCATGCGACCCGTCGTCCCGTGCGTCAGGTTCCCCTTCTCGACGAGGACCACCTCTACCCCCCGTCGCGCCAGGTCCCTGACGACGCCGCATCCCGTCGACCCCCCACCGACGACGACGACGTCCACCTGTCTGTCCATGTGTGTCGCTTGGCCCCTGCCTACTTTACTTTACCTCCTACCTGCGACCTCGGGTAACGATACGAGATGTTCATATGGGTTGTCCGGTGGCCCCACCGCGGCTCTTATATACTCTCTTTTTCATACGGCGCTCGATCGAGATTTTAACGGGAAGTTTATTATGGTAGTACGTTATGTTCACGAACGGCGTGGTAGCTTCCGTGAAGATATGTTGCGTCGGCGACGGCGAGCGTACTCGCGTTCGGCCGGTGAGTCGGTCTCGCTGCCGAACGCGGCGTCTGCGGCGAGTACCGCAGGGGGGACGCCGCGGCGTGTTCCGGACGGCGAGGGTGGTCCGAACGACCACCGCGACGCCGTTTGCGACCGTCGCTGTCGGAACCGGACCAGCGCCACAGGAGGGATCAAACACATGACACAGTACGTCGGTGCGATAGACCAGGGGACGACTGGCACCCGCTTTATGGTGTTCGACCACGGCGGGCAGGTCGTCGCGAACGCTTACGAACAACACGAACAGATCTACCCCAATCCCGGCTGGGTCGAACACGACCCGATCGAGATCTGGGAGAACACACAACAGGTCGTGCTCGACGGCCTCGCTGACGCCGGCCTCGAAGCTGACCAGCTTGATGCGATCGGGATCACGAACCAGCGCGAGACGACGATCGTCTGGGACAAAGACTCCGGAAAGCCGGTTCACAATGCCTTGGTCTGGCAGGACCGCCGAACGACCGACCGCGTCGAGGAGCTACAGGAGGCCGACATGGTCGAGGAGATTCGCGAGAAGACCGGCCTCGAAGCCGACGCGTACTTCTCTGCGACGAAGACCGAGTGGATCCTCGACAACGCGGAGCCGCTCAAGATGCAGAGTTCCCGCGGCGGCGACCTCCGCGACCGCGCCCGCGAAGGCGAACTGGTGATGGGTACGATCGACTCGTGGCTCATCTACAACCTCACGGGTAATCACATCACAGACGTCACGAACGCGTCCCGGACGATGCTGTACAACATCCGGGACTTAGAGTGGGACGACGAACTGCTGGCGGAGTTCGACGTACCGAAGGAGATGGTGCCCGAGGTACGCCCCTCCTCAGACGAGGAGTACTACGGCCACACCGACGCGGACGGCTTCCTCGGCGAGGAAATCCCCGTCGCCGGCGCTTTGGGCGACCAGCAGGCCGCGCTGTTCGGCCAGACCTGCTTCGACGAGGGCGACGCGAAGAACACCTACGGGACCGGCTCCTTCTACCTGATGAACACGGGCACCGACGCCGTCGAGTCCGACCACGGACTCTTGACGACCATCGGCTTCCAGATGTCCGGCGAGCCCGTTCAGTACGCGCTCGAAGGGTCGATATTCATCACCGGTGCCGCAATCGAGTGGCTCGAAGACGTCGATCTGATCAACAACGCCGCACAGACCGCCGAACTCGCGCGGTCCGTCGATTCGACCGACGGCGTCTACATGGTCCCGGCGTTCACGGGGCTCGGCGCGCCTCACTGGGACGGTCGCGCCCGCGGCACCATCGTCGGGATGACTCGCGGCACAAGCAAGGAGCACATCGTCCGCGCGACGCTCGAATCGATCGCCTACCAGACGCGCGACGTCGCGGAGGCGATGGAGGCCGATTCCGGCGTGGAGACGACGAGCCTCCGCGTCGACGGCGGCGCGGTGAAGAACAACTTCCTCTGTCAGCTCCAGTCCGACATCATCCAGACGGACATCGCGCGACCGGAAGTCGACGAGACGACCGCGCTCGGATCCGCGTACGCGGCCGGGCTCGCCGTCGGCTACTGGGACACCGTCGACGAACTCCGCGACAACTGGCAGGTCGACCGAGAGTTCACGCCCGAAAAGAGCCAGTCCGAGGTCGACCCGCTGTACGACCGCTGGGGCGACGCCGTCGAAAAGTCTCTCGACTGGGCACAGGAGGAATAGATCATGAGTGGACTCCTCTTGACGGTCCCGGTCATCGGAATGCCGGTCGAGCAGTTCCTGCTCCTCATCATCACCGCGCTCGCGGGCGGCGCGTTCGGTGCCGCGATCGGCGCGCTGCCGGCGTTCGTCTTCACGGGCTTCGTCGTGTTCCTCGGTGAGGGTGTCGCGATCTTGCAGCGGCAAGTGACCGGCCAGATCGGTGCCATCGAACCCGGACAGCTCGCCGCCGGCATTACGGGCGTCATCGGCTTCGGGGCGATCACCGGGCCGCACATCGCGTTCGCGGGCGGCGTGGCCGCCTCGGCGTACGCCGGCAAGAAGTACCCCGAGATGGAGCCCGCCGGCTGGGACTACCACTTCGGAAAGAACATCCTGTACGCGTTCGGCACGAAGCCGGACATCCTCGCCGTCGGCGCGATATTCGGCGTGCTCGGCGTCGTCATCAATCAGCTGTCGGCGAGCCTGCTCGTCGTGAGCGGGACGGGCGTGACCGACTCCATCGCGCTCACGGTCGTGTTGAGCGCGTTCATCGCTCGGGCCGCCTTCGGGTACCCGATCGTCGGGTCGCCGAACGGCTCCGGCTACCTCGATATGTCGCCGTTCGAGAACGAAGAGTCGCATCCGAAGGCGGACGGCGGCCCGGAAGAACACGCCGGCCGGCTCGCGACGGAGCCGTGGCTCCCCCAGCAGTACAAGTGGCTGAACGTCGCCGTTATCGGCGTCGTCGGGGGCCTTCTCGGCGGCTACATCTGGATCCAGACGGGGAGTATCTTCCTCGGCTACGCGATCTCTGCGATGAGCCTGCTGTTCTTGCAGCTCGGCGTCGAGAACTTCCCGGTGACCCACCACATCACGCTGATCGGTGCCGTCGGCGCGGTCGTGGTCGATCCCATCGCCGGGAGCGTCGTCGCGCTGCTCGCCGCCGGTGCTTTCGGTGCCGTGAGCGGCCTCCTCGGTGAGGTCACGCAGCGGCTGTTCTACTCGCACTCCGGCACGCACGTCGACCCGCCCGCGATGGCTATCGCCATCGCGATGGTCGCCGTGGCGATCCTCTCCATCCTCGGAATCTTGCCCAACGCGGGCTACCTCTGAGGACGATCGCGAGGCCGTTTCACGGCCGAGAGCGAGACCACCGCGGCGCGCGTCGCCGGAACGTCCCCGCGGCCGTCCGTCGCGGCTCGGAGACGCTGAGCCGCGAACCGTGTAGTACCCACCGAGACGCACATGACTACGCCACAGGACCCACCGAGACGCCACGTTCGAGAATCGCCAGCCGACGTGCCCGACAGCGCCGCGAGCGACGCTTCGGGGGACGCCGACAGCGCTCCGGTCGGGTTTTATTCCCGGCCGAGGGACGGTGATCCGTGAACATCGACGACCGGATCGAGCGCCGGCTCGGATACGACATCGGTGCCGGCGTCCTCGTCGATCTCGAAGCCGTTTCGCCGATCTCTCACGTCGACTCTCCCGTCGGTCGGGGGCCGGCCTTCGAGCGGCTGCTGGACGTCTTCGAGCCGGCCTTCTCCGGTAGACTCCCGCCGAGCGCCTACATCCACGGTCCGAAGGGGAGCGGGAAGTCCGCGATCGTCTCTGCGTTGTTCGGTCGGCTCGCGGCGCACAGCGGCCCGCGGCAGGCGATCCAGACGTCGACCCGAGCGATCGAGCCGACGCTTCCCGGGTTCGTCTACGTCGACGCGCGGCTGGCAGCCACGCGGTTCCGACTGTACCACGCCACGCTCGACGCGGTGAGCGACGAACCGGTGCCTGAACACGGGGTCAGCACGGAGGGACTCGCGGAGAAGCTCCGCAGCGCGATGCGGACGGGGCCGGACCTCGTCGTCGCGGTCGACCATGTGAACGAGCCGGAGACGCCCGCTCCGATGACCGTCGTCGAGTGGCTCGACGAGGTGGGTAGCGGGATCGTCCCGGTGTGTCTGGGTCGACAGTCGCCGGACGCGATCGATTGGGAGGCGTCGGAGTCGGTCGCCTTCGAGCCGTACCGCCGGCACGTCCTCGTCGAGCTGTTGACCAGCCGGTGTTCGACCGGTCTCGGCCGCGACGCGGTCACCCACGACCAGATCCGAGAGGTCAGCGAGTGGGCTGAGGGGGACGCACACGACGCGCTCGCGGCGATCACGGGGGCTGCGGTCACGGCCGAGCGCGAGGGAGCGTCGACGATCCGGCCGCGCGACCTCGACGCGGGCATAGCGGAGATCACGAAACCCGGCGTCGCTCTCGGACGCGTCCTCTCGCTTTCGGAGAGCCGAATACGCCTCCTCTACGAACTCGTGAGTCTTCCCGAGTCGGACCGGAAGTCGGTGAGCGCCGCGACCGAGACGATCGCCTCGCGGCCGACCGTCGACCTGTCGGCCTCGACCGTGCGCCGCGTCCTCTACGAGCTTGCGGACGCCGGCCTCCTCGACCGAGTGACCGTCGCCCGGAGCGACGGCAAGGGTCGCCCGCCGAGCCGGCTCGTTCCGCGGTTCCCCACGCTCGTGTTCCGCGAACTGTTCGACCGCCCTCGATAACGCTCCGTCAACTGCGGTCGGCCGCCGCAACCGCGGTGGATCACCGTTCGCCGCCGAACGCAAGACAGTTGGCTCGGTCGCTCCGATCCGCGGTATGGCTCCGCCCCTCGCGTTAGACATCGACGGGACGCTGACGACGCCGAGCGGCCGGATCGACCCTCGCGTCTTCGAACTACTTCCCGACTGGGACGCGCCGGTCGTGTTCGCGACGGGCAAGGCGTTCCCGTACCCGGTCGCGCTCGCGCACTTCCTCGGCCGGGCCGAGACCGTGATCGCGGAGAACGGCGGGGTCGCGTACGTCGACGGCGACGCGTCGATCCTCGGTGATCCCGCGGTGCCCCGCGCCGTCGTCGAGGCCTTCGAGGCGCGCGGCGGCGAGATCGGCTGGGGCGACGGCAACACCGTGAACCGCTGGCGCGAGACGGAGGTCGCGCTGTCTCTCGACGCCGACGAGCGCCTGTTGCGCGAGGTTGCGGCCGACGCCGGCGACGAGGTGCAGGTCGTCGACACCGGCTACGCCTACCACGTCAAATCGCCGGACGTGAGCAAGGGACAAGCCCTCTGTCGCGTCGCCGACGGGCTCGGTCTCGCCCCCGCGGACTTCGTCGCCATCGGCGACAGCGAGAACGACGCCTCCACGTTCGCCGTCGCCGGCGAGTCCTACGCCGTCGCCAACGCGGACGCGACCGCCCGCGACGCCGCAGACACCGTCTTATCGGAGTCGTACATGGATGGGACTGCCGGGCTGTTGCGAACGCTCCGAGAGCGCGCAGAGTGAGGACGCAGAGTGAGGACGCAGAGTGAGCGCGAAGTCGGACCGGGCGGCGGCTCAGATCTGTGGCAGTCAGTCGCACGGCGCAACCGCTTTCTCCACCGTGGTCGTGAGACACACGCATGGTCGGAGGATACAGCGCATGACCGGGCGGGTGGCGGCCGTCCACACCGCACCCGAGTCGGGCGCGCCCATGGAGGCGCGGGACAG
The DNA here is from genome assembly GCF_000746205.1 of Halorubrum sp. BV1. Taxonomy (NCBI): domain Archaea; kingdom Methanobacteriati; phylum Methanobacteriota; class Halobacteria; order Halobacteriales; family Haloferacaceae; genus Halorubrum; species Halorubrum sp. BV1. The sequence continues at coordinate 432,082 of NZ_JQKV01000001.1, read as the reverse complement.
CGTCGAGGCCGTCTCGGGCCGCGGGCTGCGCGGCGACCGGTACTTTCTGGACCGCGGGACCTACTCGCAGTCGTCCCGCGACGTGAGCCGGGAGATATCGCTCATCGAACGCGAGACGCTCGACGCCGTCGAGCGCGACTACGGGATCCCCGTCGGCGCGGACGAACACCGGCGGAACCTCACGACAGCCGGCGTCGGCTGCAACCGCCTCGTCGGCGTGCGGTTCCGCGTCGGCGACGCGGTCTGTGAGGGCGTCGAGCTGTGCGAGCCGTGCTCGTACCTCGAACGTCACCTCGCCCGCGAGGGAGTCCGCGACGCGCTCGTCCACCGGGGCGGACTCCGGGCGCGGATCGTCTCGGGTGGAGCGATCGAGCAGGGCGATCCGATCAAGGTCGTTGGAGACGCGCCGGACGCGGCGCGCTCGCGGCTCGGAGACGCGTGACCGCTACGACGACGCGCGAGACCGGACTCTGCGCGGCCGCGGCCGCAGTCGACCGGTCAGGTCGTGAACAGCTCGGTGTCGTCCGGGACCGCGAACAGGCCCATCCGAACGCCGGCGTCGAGCCAGCCGTAGCCGTACGAGTAGGAGGCGAGCGCGTTGACCGGGTCGCCCGCCTCGCGAAAGTGGCGGCCGTCCTCAAGGTACGACTCGGCCATCTCGGTCACGTCGGCCGCGGCCGCGCCGAGCGGCGTGGACGCGGGCGGTCGCGGCTCCGCGAGCGCGAGCGCGTCCGCGAGCATGCGCTCGTACCGGTCCGTCTTCTCCTCCAGGTCGGCGGCCATGCGACGAGGTCGTGAGGCAGAGGTAAAAACGCGTTCGTCGCGCGACCCCGCCGCGAAAGCGCAACGACGATACGGGCGGAGGCGAAAGGAGACGCCATGTACGAGGCCGTTCACGCGCACCCCGACGGCGACGCGACCGTCGCGCGCCACGCCGCCACCGCCGCGCGGTACGGCTACGACGGGATCGTCGTCCGGACGCGGGAGGCGCTCGATCCGGTCCGAGTCGATCCGGGTACCGACCGCGGCGAGACGGGTGACGCAGTCGACCCCACTGCCGACGCCGCCGACGGCGCTCAGGCGTCTCCGGACCGTGCGCGCGACCCGGTCGCTCTCGGCGAGGAGTACGGCGTCGACGTCGTCGACGCGGTCGAGATCGACGCGGACGACCCGACGAGCGCCTCCGGGTCGGTCGGCAACTACCGGCCGGAACACACCGTCGTCTGTCTCGTCGGAGGCGACGACGCGCTGAACCGGTTCGCCGTCGAGGAACCCAGAGTCGACGTGCTCGCCCGACCGATGGCGGGGTCGGGCGGATTCAACCACGTCCTCGCGAAGGCCGCCCGAGACAACGGCGTCCACGTGGAGTTCGACCTCGGGCCGCTGTTCCGGGAGACGGGCGGCAAGCGCGTCCGCGCGCTCGCCGACCTCCGGAAGCTCAGAGAGATCGTGGCCGCCTACGACGCCCCGCACGTCGTGAGCGCGAACGCCGCCTCCCACCTCGAACTACGGGCCCCGCGCGAGGTCGTCGCCGCCGCGGAGGCGGTGGGGTTCGATCCCGAATGGGTCCGCGAGGGGCTCGGTGCGTGGGGCGAGATCGCGGCCCGGACTCGGGAACGACGCTCCGAGGCCTTCATAGCGCCGGGGGTCCGACGTGGACGGTATGAAGAAGACGGTTGAAGAACACGCGACGCGGTTCTCCGAGATGGCCGACGAGTACGACGACTCGAAGAGCGACGAGTACCACGCGTCCGCGAGCCTCGTTATCGAACACGCCAAGCCGTCGCCCACGGACACCGTCCTCGATCTCGGGGCGGGCACCGGTGCGATCGCGCTGGCCGTCGCGCCCGACGCCGACCGCGTGCTCGCCCGCGACATCAGCGAGGGGATGATGAACGAGGGGCGACGGAAGGCGGAGGAGGCGGGACTGTCGAACGTTGAATTCGCGTACGGCGAGTTCCGCTCGCCCGATGTCGATCCCGACGAGCGGGTCGACGTCGTCACCTCCAACTTCGCGCTCCACCACCTCGCCGACGACGAGAAGCGCGAGGCGATCCGTGTGATGGCAGACACCGGAGCGCGGCGGATCGTGCTCGGCGACGTGGCCTTCTTCGAGGAGCCGGATCCTGCGGCCCCCTTCTACGGCCCCGAGGTCGACGACCCGGCGACAGTCGGCACGCTCGTCGAGGCGTTCACGAGCGAGGGGTTCGCGGTGACGACAGTCGAGCGCGTCCACGACCAGGTGGCCGTGATCGTCGCGGAGCGCGGCGACGCGCTCGCGGCGCGAGGCGGATCGACAGACGACTCGGAGTGACTCGCGAATGAAACACCTCCCCAAACACCTCAGACCGCGGTGGCGGTACGTCGCCGTCGGCATCGAGACGTGGCCGGACGCCGACGTGGGTCGGCGGGCGTTCCAGCGCGCGCTGTGGTACGCCGCCGGCAACCTCGTCGGCGACGCCGGCAGCGCCGACTCCGACCTCTCTCTGCTCTCGTTCGCGTACGCCGACGGCCGCGGCGAGGCTGTCGTCCGCGTTCGGCACGGTCACGTCGCCGAGGCGCGGGCGTCGATCGCGTGCGTGAGCGAGGTCGACGGCGAGCCGGTCGGGATCCGAGTGCGAGGGATCTCGGGGACGGTACGTGCCTGTGAGGAAAGATATATGGGTCGCGCGGGCGGTACTTCGACACAGCGAGACGTCGCGTTCGAGGACGCCGAGCGGCCCGCGGTCGTGCGTGGTGACGCGTGCGACGTGCGGACCGAGTCGGGACACGTCGGCGCGACGATGTTCGACATCGAGTGATATCATGCAGGGTCAATCCCAACAGCAGGCGTACGACCGAGGCATCACCATCTTCTCTCCGGACGGCCGACTCTATCAGGTCGAGTACGCCCGGGAGGCGGTGAAGCGCGGGACGGCGAGCGTCGGCGTCCGCGCCGAGGACGGCGTCGTCCTCGCGGCAGACAAACGGGCCCGATCTCCGCTGATGGAGCCCGCGAGCATCGAGAAGCTCCACAAGGCTGACGACCACGTCGGCGTCGCGAGCGCGGGCCACGTCGCCGACGCCCGTCAGCTCATCGACTTCGCGCGCCGACAGGCGCAGGTCAACCGTCTGCGCTACGGCGAGGCGGTCGGGATCGAGACGCTGACAAAGAACATCACCGACCACATCCAGCAGTACACGCAGGTCGGCGGCGCGCGTCCCTTCGGCGTTGCGCTGATCGTCGGCGGAATCGAGAACGGCGAGCCGCGTCTGTTCGAGACCGATCCCTCGGGGACCCCCTACGAGTGGCAGGCGCTCTCGATCGGCTCCAACCGGAGCGACCTCCGCGACTACCTCGAAGCGGAGTACGAGGACGGCATCGGCACCGACGAGGCGGTCGGGCTGGCGCTCGATACGCTCGCGCAGTCGAACGACGGCGAGCTCTCGCCGGATGGCGTCGGCGTCGCGACGATCACGGTCGAAGATGGTTACACCGAGCGGTCGGTAGACGAGATCGAAGCGATCCTCGCCGACCACGACCTGCTCGCGGAGGAGGCGGCCGACGGAGCGGATGCAGACGAAACCGACGCTGAAGATGCGGACGACGACGACGCCGAGGACGCGGACGACGACGCGTAACACCTCTGTCACGTGTCGGCGTCCGCCGCGTCTGCTGTCTGCTTGTACGCCGGCCGGTCGGGAGAGTTATGCCGCCGGGGACCGACGGCCGAGGCGTGCAGAAGACGGTACTCATCACCGGCTGTTCCTCCGGTATCGGCCGCGCCGCGGCGCACGCCTTCACCGACGAGGGATGGACCGTGTACGCGACGGCGCGGAACCCGGCGGACATCGAGACGCTCGGCGAGGCGGGCTGTGAGATCGCGACCCTCGACGTGACGGACCAGTCCGACATCGACCGCGTCGTCGACCGCGTCCTCGACGAGACGGGATCGATCGACGCGCTGGTCAACAACGCCGGCTACGGCCAGTTCGGTCCGATAGAGGACGTACCGACCGAGAAGGTCCACGAGCAGTTCGACGTGAACGTGTACGGCCCGCACCGATTGATCAGGGCCGTGCTGCCGAGCATGCGGCGCGAGGGCGACGGGACGATCGTGAACGTCTCGTCGGTCGCCGGCCGCGTCTCGTTCCCCGGCGGCGGCGTCTACAGCGGCTCGAAGTTCGCGATCGAGGCGATGTCGGACGCGCTCCGAAACGAGGTCGGAACGCACGGGATCGACGTAGTGGTCGTCGAGCCCGGACCCGTTCGGACTAACTTCGCAGACCGCGTCGAGCGCGAGGCTGGCGGTCGAAGCGGCGACGCGCAAGACGCCGACTCCGAAGCAGGTCGAACCGGCGCGTACGAGGACGTGTACGCCCTGTTCGAAGACGCCACGCTCGTCGGCGGCGACGGGCCGGGGTCGGTCGAGCCGGAACTTGTCGCCGACGCGGTCGTGAACGCCGCGAGTGCGACGCAGCCACCAGCGCGCGTCCAGCCCGGGACCGCCGCCCGCGTCGGCGTCCTCGCGCGGTTCCTCCCTGACGCGGTGCTCGACGCCGGGTACGACTTCATCCGGAAGCTCGTCTCCTGACGCCGCGGCAGTCGCGACGCTCGATCAGTCCCTCGCGACCCCGAACGGACTCTCTCTCTTTCGCCAGTCCCATCCCGGAAGGCGCGTCTGGAAGCCTGCCGCAAGCGCGGCGTCGAGGTCGTCCGCGCCGGCGGAGCCCGGAACGCGCCCGTCGTCCGCGCGCTCGCCGTCCTGGGTGTCTACACGCTCCGAGACATCGCCGTCGACGTGCACGTCGACGAAGTGAAACGTCGCCTGCGCGAGCAGCGAGAGCGGTCTCCCGCCGGCGATCGTCGCCGCCAGCTCGCGGCCGAGCACCTCGTCGACGACGAACCCCGGGTAGTCGTCCGCGACGTCGAGGTCGCGGAGGATCCCCACGAGCCCCGCGACGTTGACCGAGACCTCGCCGTCGGCGAACACGGTATCGACCTCTCCGCGGTACGCCTCGACGGTGACCGAATCCACCTCCGTCTCGAAGAGCCGACCCAGTCGGTCTCGGGCGTCGTTTATCAGCGAGACGACGACGGGGGCACGGTCGCGGACCCAGTCGCGTTCGGCACGGACCGTCTCGGGAGTGACACGCATGCCACGCGGTTCACTCTCCGGGGGCTTGCCCTTTGCGAAGGGTTTTATAACGGCCGGGACAACCTTGAGACAAGCGGGTTTTTGGCTGGCTGTTCCCGCACGGAACCACCTACGGACAGTACTGCCATTATGCCTATCCCGTCACGGTCGACCGTTTGCGACTCGACGGCGGCGGCGACCCAGACGACCCGCGGTAAGATATGAGTCAAGTCGATAAGCAACTCGATACACTGAAATCAGAGATCGAACAGGAGATTCCGAACGACATCACGGTCACCGACGTCAAGTACGAGGGACCAGAGCTGGTCGTGTACACGCGCGACCCGAAGCGGTTCGCCGGCGACGGCGACCTGATCCGGCGGCTCGCCTCTAAGCTCCGCAAGCGGATCACGGTGCGCCCGGACCCGAGTGCGCTCTCGCCCCCGCGCCGGGCCGAAGAGGAGGTCCGCGAGGTGATCCCGGAAGAAGCCGGCGTCACGTCCCTCGACTTTCACGAGGACACCGGCGAGGTCGTGATCGAAGCCGAGAAGCCGGGCATGGTGATCGGTCGACGCGGCTCCACGCTCCGTGAGATCACCCAAGAAGTCGGCTGGACCCCCGAGGTCGTGCGAACGCCGCCGATCGAGTCCTCGACCGTCTCGAACGTGCGCGGATTCCTCAAAAACGAACGCGAGGAACGCCGCGACATCTTAGAGCGCGTCGGCCGCCAGATCCACCGCGAGGAGATGTCCGACGACGAGTGGGTCCGGATCACGACGCTCGGCTGCTGTCGCGAGGTCGGTCGCGCCGCGTTCATCCTCTCGACGCCGGAGACGCGCATCCTCATCGACTGCGGCGACAAACCCGGCGCAGAAGGCGAAGTCCCGTACCTCCAAGTTCCGGAGGCGCTCGGCGCGGGCGCGGCAAACCTCGACGCCGTCATCCTGACGCACGCCCACCTTGACCACTCGGCGCTTTTACCCCTCCTGTTCAAATACGGCTACGACGGTCCCATCTACACCACCGAGCCGACCCGCGACCTGATGGGGCTTCTCACGCTCGACTACCTCGACGTCGCCGCCAAAGACGGCCGGACGCCCCCGTACGAGTCCGCGCAGGTCCGCGAGGCGATCAAACACACCATCCCGCTTGAGTACGGCGACGTCACCGACGTCGCTCCCGACGTGAAGCTCACCTTCCACAACGCGGGACACATCCTCGGCAGCGCAGTCACGCACTTCCACATCGGCGACGGCCTCTACAACGTCGCGTTCTCCGGCGACATTCACTACGAGGACACTCGGCTGTTCAACGGCGCGGTCAACGACTTCCCGCGGGTCGAGACGCTCGTTCTTGAGTCCACTTACGGCGGCCGCGACGACTACCAGACCGATCAGGCCGACTCCGAGGAGGCGCTCAAGGAAGTAATCAACGAGACGTACGAGCAGGGCGGGAAAGTCGTCATCCCCGCGTTCGCCGTGGGGCGCTCTCAGGAGATCATGCTCGTCCTGGAGGAGGCGATGCGTGAGGGCGAGATCCCGGAGATGCCCGTCCACCTCGACGGGATGATCTGGGAGGCGACCGCGATCCACACCACCTACCCCGAGTACCTTCGCGACGAACTCCGCGACCGGATCTTCCACGAGGACGAGAACCCGTTCCTCGCCGACCAGTTCAACCACATCGACGCCGGGGAAGACGAGCGACAGGAGGTCGCAGACGGCGACCAGAGCATCATCATCTCCACGTCGGGGATGATCGAGGGCGGGCCGATCATGTCGTGGCTCCGCCACATCGGTCCCGACCCGGACTCGAACCTCGTGTTCGTCGGCTACCAGGCGCAGGGGACGCTCGGCCGCAGGATCCAGAACGGCTGGGACGAGATCCCCGTCGACGGCTGGGGCGGCGGCGGCCGCGGCGACACGCTCACCCTCGAAATGGGAACTGAAGTCGTCGACGGCTTCTCCGGCCACGCCGACAGACAGGGCTTAGAGAACTTCGTGAAGACGATGAACCCGCGTCCCGAGAAAGTGCTCTGTGTCCACGGCGACGAGCGGTCCGTGCAGGACCTCTCCTCCGCGCTGTATCATGATTACAACATGCGGACGTTCGCACCGAAGAACCTAGAGACGTTCCGGTTCAAGTAGACTGACCGATCGAAGAGCGGACCGCGACGTTACTCGTCCGACGCGTCTTCGTCGTCTCCCTCTGTTTCGACGATCTCGATGACTTCGAGCGGTACGTCGCGTAACGCGCCGCCGACTTCGCTCTTTGCGATGCGCTCCGCGTGCTCTTCGCTGTCGGCGTTGAAGATGTCGATCTCCAAGAGGAGTCCGACCAGGGCCGTGTTCGCGGCGAGGAAGGCAGCGTCGAACGGCTCGCCACAGGCCGGACAGCCGGTGACGCCGGGTTCGACCTCGACGTACTGCTTGTCCGTCTCGTTGAGTCGCTTGCCGGCTTCGCTGACCGCGACGCCGATCGCGTCGTCGGTCTCCTCGACGTCACGGACCAACCAGGCTGCTTCCATCGCGACCGAGTAGTTGCTCATACCCGAGTCGAGGGGCCGCAGGGTTTCCTTTCTTGTGGTTTGCACGCGACCGACCGACCTCGACCGTGAAAAATCGCGCCGCGTCCGGCTTACAGCCGCTCGACGACGGCCGCAGTGACCTCGTCGGTCGTCGCGTCCCCGCCTAGGTCTCCGGTTCGGGGACCGTCGGAGAGCACCCTCTCCACGGCGTCGCGGATCTGTTGTCCCTCCTCGACGTGGCCGAGGAACTCCACCAGCATGGCGGCAGAGAGGATCGCCGCGGTCGGGTTCGCGACGCCCTCGCCAGCGATGTCCGGCGCGGTCCCGTGGACCGGCTCGAACAGCGCGTTGTCGTGGCCGATGTTCGCAGACGGAAGGAGACCGAGCCCCCCGACCAGCCCGGCGGCCAGATCTGAGAGCACGTCGCCCGCGAGGTTCGGACAGACGACGACGCCGTACTGGGTCGGATCGAGCGGGAGCTTCGTGGCGAACGCGTCCATCAACTCCTCGTCGGCGTCGACGCCGCGCTCTGCGGCGACGTCGAGTAGCTCCTCGCGGAACCGCCCGTCGGTCTCGCGCATCACGTTCGCCTTGTGCGCGACCGTGAACCCGTCTCCGTGCTCCGGTCCGCGGCCGTCCTCGACGAACTCGCAGGCGAACTCGGCGAGCTCTCGGGAGGCCGAGGAAGTGACGACACGCGTCAGCGTCGACAGGTCATCGGAGAGCCGGTCCTCGTGGCCCGCGTACACGCCCTCGGTGTTCTCACGGAGGAAGACGACGTCCGTCTCCGGTCGGACCGCGTCGACGCCCGGAAACGCCTTCGCCGGCCGGACGTTGACGAACGAGCCGACGGCCTCCCGCAGCGGGAGGATGACGTCTGCCGCGGTCTCGCCGGCCGCGCCGAACAGCGTCGCGTCGGCGTCGGCGGCGAGGTCGTAGGTCGCCTGCGGGAGCGGGTCGCCCGTCTCCGCTGCCACCGCGTCGCCCGCTTCCGCCTCGACGAATTCGAACGCTACGTCGAGCGCGTCGAGCACGTCGATGGCGGCAGGCACGACCTCGTGGCCGATCCCGTCGCCCTCGATGACGGCGATCTCGTAGCTCACGCGCCGTCCCCCGCCGCGGGTTCGGGAATGTGTTCGTCGGGGACGTACGGCAGCGAGCGCGCGGTCTCGCGGACAGCCTCCGCGTTCGCGCCCATCAGCGCCGTCGTGTCCCAGACCCCCTCGACGAGCGCTTTCCGCTGGGCGTCGTGGACCGTCGCGTCGATCACCGTGTCGTCGTAGGTGATCGTCTCTTCGGCCACGTCGATGTCGACGTCCGCGTCCGGGTTCTCCTCGACGAAGTCCTGTAGCGCCTCGATATCTTCCTGGTCGGCCGTGACAGTGGGGATACCGAGCGCGAGACAGTTGCCCGCGAAGATCTCCGCGAAGGACTCGCCGACGACCGCGTCGATCCCCCAGCGCATCAGCGCCTGCGGCGCGTGCTCGCGAGACGATCCGCAGCCGAAGTTGGCGTTGACGACCAGCACGTTCGCGCCCTGGTACTTCTTTTCGTTGAACGGGTGGTCCTTCTCGTTGTCCTCGTCGTCGAACCGCTGGTCGAAGAAGGCGAACTGGCCCAGCCCGTCGAAGGTGACGACCTTCATGAACCGCGCGGGGATGATCTGGTCGGTGTCGATGTCGTTCCCGCGGATCGGGATTCCGGTCCCCGTGACCTCGGTCACCTTCTCGGCCGGAGCCTCGCCGGCGCTGAACTCGGGCGAACTCATACGGTCGCCACCTCCTCCATCTCGCGGACGTCTGTGACCTCGCCGGTCACCGCCGCGGCCGCGACCATGATCGGACTCATCAGCACGGTCCGCCCGTCCTTCGAGCCCTGTCGGCCGACGAAGTTCCGGTTCGACGAGGAGGCGCTCGCCTCGTCGCCCACAAGCTGATCGTCGTTCATGCCGAGACACATCGAACAGCCGGGCTCTCGCCAGTCGAAGCCCGCCTCGATGAACACCTCGTCGAGGCCCTCGGCCTCGGCGGCGTCGCGGACGCGCTGACTGCCGGGAACGACCATCGCGCGCACGTCGTCTGCAACCTCACGGCCCTCGACGAACGCCGCGGCCTCCCGCAGGTCCTTCAGGCGCGCGTTCGTGCACGACCCGAGGAAGGCCACGTCGATGTCGTACCCCTCCATCGTGTCTCCCGGATCGACGCGCATGTGCTTTTGTGCGCGGCGAGCGGTGTCTCGATCCTCTTCGGGGAGGTCGTCTGGGTCCGGGATCGGCTCGGTGATGCCCGCAGTCTGCCCGGGCGTGGTCCCCCATGTGACGGTCGGTTCGATGGCCGACCCGTCGATGGTGACGACGTCGTCGTACTCCGCGTCGTCGTCGGTGCGGACCGACTCCCAGTACGGCTTCAGCCGCTCGAACTCTTCGGGGTCGTCGGCGAAGGCGTCGGTCTCTTTCAGCCACTCGTAAGTGGTCTCGTCGGGGTTGACGTACCCCGCGCGAGCGCCGCCCTCGATCGACATGTTACAGATCGACATCCGTCCCTCCATCCCGAGGTCCTCGATGGCCTCGCCGGCGTACTCGTACACGTAGCCGACGCCGCCGTCGGTGCCGAGCTTCCCGATGATAGTCAGGATGATGTCTTTGGCGGTGACGCCCTCGCCGAGTTCACCGGTGACCTCGATCTTTCGGACTTTCTGTTTCTCCATGGCGACACAGCCCGTCGCCAGCACGTCGCGGATCTGCGAGGTACCGATCCCGAACGCCAGCGCACCGAACGCGCCGTGCGTCGACGTGTGCGAGTCACCACAGACGATCGTCATACCCGGCTGGGTGAGCCCCTGCTCCGGACCGATGACGTGGACGATCCCCTGATCGCCGGAGTCGGGGTCCGAAAAGTCGATGCCGGACCCGCGGACGTTCTCTTCTAACTCGGCCATCATGCTCTCTGCGGCCTCGTCGCGGTACGGTCGGTCGCGGTTGCCGGTCGGCACGATGTGGTCGACCGTCGCGTGCGTCCGCTCCGGGAACGCGACCTCCTGATCGCGTTCTTTCAGCATGCCGAACGCCTGCGGGCTGGTGACCTCGTGGACGAGGTGGAGGCCGACGAACAGCTGGTCCTGTCCGGTCGGTAGCTCAGTCACCTTGTGGCGGTCCCACACCTTGTCATACAGCGTCCCCTCGCTCATCGGGGATCACCCGCGTCGGCTTGGGTCGCTCGAGTTCGCTTCGTGACGCCGCCTACGCCCATCACGCGGTCACCTCTGCCGACTCTTCGCTTTCTTCTTCCTCGTCTTCCTGCCACGCGAACAGGCCGCGAAGCTCCTCGCCGACGGCCTCGATCTCGTGGTTCTTCTCGGCGTTGCGGAGCTGCGTGTACGACGGCCGACCCGCCTGATTCTCCGAGATCCACTCACGGGCGAAGGTCCCGTTCTGGACGCCTTCGAGGACCTCTTCCATGTTCGCGCGGACCTGATCGTCGATGATCTCGTCGCCGCGGGTGAGGCCGCCGTACTCGGCGGTGTGAGACACGGAGTCCCACATCGCGCCGAGCCCGCCTTCGTACATCAGGTCGACGATGAGCTTCATCTCGTTCATGCACTCGAAATACGCCATCTCGGGGGAGTACCCCGCCTCGACGAGCGTCTCGTAGCCCTGTTTAATCAGCGAGGCGATACCGCCACAGAGGACGGCCTGCTCGCCGAAGAGGTCCGTTTCGGTCTCCTCTTGGAACGTCGTCTCGACGACGCCGGCGCGAGTACACCCGATCGCGGCCGCGTACGCGAGCGCCTCGTCGTGGGCCTCGCCCGTCGCGTTCTGGTACACCGCGAGCAGTCCCGGCGTCCCCTGGTCGTCCTCGTAGTTCCGCCGGACGATGTGGCCGGGCGACTTCGGCGCGATCATCGTCACGTCGACGTCTTCCGGCGGCTGAATCTGGTTGTAGTGGATGTTGAACCCGTGCGCGAACTGCAGCGTGTCTCCCGCTTCCAGGTTCGGTTCGATGGCGTTCTCGTAGACGGCTGCCTGCACCGTGTCTGGCAGCAGGACGCTCACGATGTCGGCCTCCGCGGCCGCCTCCGCCGGCGTCGCCACGTCGAGCCCGTCGCTCTCGGCGACCTCCCGCGAGGAACTGTTCTCGCGGAGGCCGACGACGACGTCGATCCCGCTTTCTTGGAGGTTCTGTGCGTGGGCGTGGCCCTGCGATCCGTAGCCGAGCACGGCCACGGTCTTCTGGGCGATGGCCTCGCCGTCGGCGTCTTCGTCGTAGTATACGTTGGATTCGACCGTCTGCATGTCGTTGTCGCTCATGTGTATGATGTGTGTTGTCAGTCGTCGTGTGTGGTCGGTTCGCCGGCCGTTCCGGGTTTCTCTCCGGGCGCCGTCGGGGTGTCACCGCGCGCGAGCGCGGTCTGTCCCGTCCGGGCGATCTCGATGATACCGAACTGCCTGAACGCGTCGAGCGCGTCGTCGATCCGAGCTTCGTCGCCGGTGAGCTGGACCGTGATCGTCCGCGGCCCCGCGTCCAGCGTCCGGCCGTCGTACATCTCCGTGACCGCGTGGACCGCGGCCGGGTCGTCTGCCTGCACCTTCAACAAGACCAGCTCGGCGGTGACGGCGTTTCCGGCGACCTCCCCGACGGAGATAACCGGTTTCAGCTTCGCCATCTGCTTTTCGATCTGGTCGATGCCGGGGTCCGTCTCCTCGACGACCATCGTGATCCGCGAATGACCGTCCACGGTCGTCGGTCCGACGGTGAGGCTCTCGATGTTGAACTGCCGACGCGAGACGAGCCCGGAGACCCGGGCGAGCACGCCCGGTTCGTCCTCCACGAGCGCCGAGATGACGGCTCGGCGCGACTCGTGTTCGGCCTCCACGACGGGGTCGATGCGGATCCCTTCGAGGTTCCGTCGCCCCTCGGGGTGCGGTCGCTCTTCCGGTGCCGGCTGTTCGTCGGGTGCCGGACGCGCGTCCGCGTCGGGCCGCGCGCCGGTCTCCGAGGCGGCGGAGTCGCCGCTCATAGCTGGTCCTCCGCGGTGGCGAACTGCCCGTTTGCGCCGCCGCTCGGCACCATCGGCAGCACGTTCTCCTCCGGATCGACGTGGAAGTCGATCACGGCGGGACCGTCGTAGTCGAGCGCCTCCTCGACCGCGGGCGCGACCTCGTCGTAATCGTCGACGCGGAGGCCTAACGCGCCAAACGCCTCGGCGAGCTTGTCGAACTCGGGCATCCACGTGTAGTCGGACGCCATGTGCCGACCCTCGTAGAAGGCGTCCTGCCACTGGCGCACCATCCCGATGTATTCGTTGTTGAGCACGGCGATAGTGACGTCCATCTCTTCGCGGACGGCGACCGACAGCTCCTGCATGGTCATCAAAAAGGAACCGTCGCCGTCGAAACAGACCACGTCGCGGTCAGGTTCCCCCATCGTATCGGCCGCGACGCGCGCGCCGACGGCGGCGGGCACGCCGTACCCCATCGTCCCCAGTCCGTGCGAGGAGACCCACGTTCGCGGCTCCGTGTACGTCCAGAACTGGGAGGCCCACATCTGGTGTTGCCCGACGCCGGTCGTCACGATGGTGTCGTCGTCCGTCGCCTCGTCGAACGCTTCGACGACGAACTGCGGCTTCAGCGGCTCGTCTTCGGGCGTCGTGTACGTGAGCGGATACGTCTCTTTCCACTCGGCGCACTGCTCGCGCCACGCCGACGCGTCGGGTGCCTCCCGGACCGCCGCAGTCAGCTGATCGAGGACGTGTCCGGCGTCACCGATGAGCGGGTAGTCCGCGTGGACGTTCTTGCTTATTTCCGCCGGGTCGATGTCGACATGGACGACCTCAGCCTCGGGAGCGAACGTGTCGATCCCGCCGGTCAGCCGGTCGTCGAACCGGGTGCCGACCGCGATCAGACAGTCCGTGTGCGTGATCGCCATGTTGGCGTAGCCCGTGCCGTGCATCCCCGCCCACGAGAGGCAGAGGTCCTCGTCTTCGGGGAAGCTCCCGATTCCGGGCATCGTCGTCGTAACCGGGATATCGTATGTCCGGGCGAACGTGCGCGCGGCGTCGCTCGCGTCGGCCTTGATTACGCCGCCACCGAAGAGACAGAGCGGACGCTCCGCCGCTTCGATGGCACGAGCGGCCTCCTCGACCGCGTCGGGGTCGGCGTTCGGATCCGGGTCGCTCCCCGGAGGCGGGGTTGCCGTCCCGGGCGTCCGATCGGTCTCGTCTTGCGTGACGTCTTTGGGGAGGTCGACGAGCGTCGGTCCGGGGCGACCGGACCGCGACAGTTCGAACGCCTCGCCGACGGTGTCGCCGACGGTGTCGGCCCCGCTGGCGAAGTAGTTGTGCTTCGTGATCGGACGCGTGACGCCTATCGTGTCCGTCTCCTGGAACGCGTCGTTGCCGACGAACTCCGTCGGCACCTGGCCGGTCAGAGCCAGCATCGCGTCGGAGTCCATGTCGGCGTCGGCGATCCCCGTGACGAGGTTCGTCGCGCCCGGTCCCGACGTCGCCAGACAGAGTCCGGGGTCGCCGGTGACGACGCCGTAGGCGTCGGCCGCGTGGACGGCACCCTGTTCGTGGGCCATCGTCACATGCGTGATAGACGAGGTGTACAGCGCGTCGTAGACCGGCATGATAGCCCCGCCCTGAACGCCGAACGCCGTTTCGGCTCCAGCGGCCTCCAGCGCGGTGACCACTGAGTCGGCACCCGTCGACACCGTCTCTGCGCCGGTGTCGGCGGCGTCGCCGGATCCCTCTGTCGGTTCCTCTGACCCGTCCGGGTCCTCTCGTGGCTGTGCTGCTGTATCGCTCATTGTCGTGGTGGTGTTCGATGTAACATCTCGCGCGTGTGAGATTTGGTCGGTCCGAGCGCCGGGACGGTGCGCGCATGGCGGCCCGTCCGGTGGCGTTCGTCGATTCCTCGCGCCGGTGTAGAAGGGGTAGTGTAGGGGGTCAGACCCCTACAATGATCCGCGCGACGGCTCCCTCGACGGCGGCTGTCGTCGGGGCGTCGGTGTTCCGTCGCATCTCGCTCGCACCAACGCGTTCGTGGTATAAATCCCTGTCGGGCAGACCGGCCGCACGCAGATCGGGTCGCCGACCTGCGAGCCGTTCGCGGACGTTCGATCCGCGAGTAGTCGATCCGCCGCCGCTCGGCGGACGCTCCCGTCAGGGACGCGGGCATCAGATCCTGACCTCCTCTTCCGTGCGGTCGACGTTGGCCTCCTCCGCGAACCGCTCGACGTCGCCGGCGGTGACCTGCCGCTTGCCCGCGCCGTACTCTTTGACGCGCTTCGTGACGTGTCGGACCTCACTGTCCGTCGGGTCAAAGCCGGCCTCCACCATGTGCTTGCGCACGCTGTGGGTGCCGGTGTGTTTGCCTAACACGAACTCGCGTTCGGCTCCGACCATCTCTGGGGTCATCACGCCGGTCTCGAAGGTGTCGGCGTTCTCGATGACGCCCGCCGCGTGGATGCCGGACTCGTGAGCGAACGCGTTCCGCCCCGTGACTGGTTTGTTCGCCGGCACCGGGATGTCCGAGGCGTCCTCGACGATCCGTGCCAGCTTCGTGATCTGCGTCGTGTCGATTCCGGTGTCGACGCCGTACACCGACTCGACGGCCATCACGACCTCCTCGTAGGCCGCGTTGCCGGCGCGCTCGCCGATGCCGTTGACCGACACCTGCGCCTGATGCGCGCCGTTCTCGAAGCCCATGATGGCGTTCGCCGCCGCCATCCCGAAGTCGTCGTGGGTGTGAACGTCGACGCGCGCGTCGGTCGCCTCGACGACGGCCTTCACCGTCTCGCCGAAGCTGGTGGGCATCCCGACGCCGCAGGTGTCGGGGATGTTGATCCAGTCGGTGCCGGCATCGGAGACCGCCTCGACGATGTCGATCAGGTAGTCCGGATCCGTCCGGGTGGCGTCCATCGGCGAGAACATGCACTCGACGCCGGCGTCTTTGACGTGCTCGACGGCGTCGACCGCGCGCTCTTTCGCCTCTTCGCGGGTCGCGTGCATCGAATCCTCCAGTTGTACGTCGCTGGTGGAGACGAACACATGAACCATCTCGACGCCGGCGTCGATGGCGGCGTCGATGTCGCCCTCGACGACCCGCGCCAGCCCGCAGACGGTGGTGTCCGTCGCGGCGGCGATATCGCTCACGGCCTCGAACTCCGCGTCCGAGTTGACCGGGAACCCCGCCTCGATGACGTGGGTGTTCATGTCGTCCAGCGTCGCCGCTATGCGGCGTTTCTCGTCGTAGCTGAACGACGTCCGTGGTGACTGTTCACCGTCTCGTAACGTCGTGTCGAAGATCCGTACAGGACCGATATCGATGTTAGAAGCTATCGTGCCCTGGAAGAACTCGATCCGCCGGGGTGTCCGACGAAGCCTCCGTGATGTCTGTCATCGACTGTCGACAAGAGGGTCAGGGACTTAACCTTTGTGGCGATCGCAAATTCGACCCGACGCGACCGGGGGTCGACCCACGCCCGAAACGAGCGAGAACCGACAGCATGCGGGGCCGTGTGAGGAACACACACGCACGGGCGACCGACCGGGCCGGCGGAGAGGTGTGCGTTCGCAACCGGATTCATATGCGTGTTCGACGTTCGTGCGGTTCCTTCGGGTTCCGACGGCTCATCCGCCGAAGTGGTCGGCGAGCCGCTCCGCGGCCTCGGCCGCGCGCGGCGTCACCAGCGCGAACCGGATCCAGTCATCTCGCGCGGGGCCGAACGCCTCGCCGGGCATCCCCGCGACGCCGACCTCGTCTATCAGTCGCTTCACGTTCGCCATCGTCCCGGGGAACTCGTCGAAGCGCGCGAGCACGTAGAACGCTCCCTCCGGGCGGGTGTACTCCGCACCGGCGGCGTCGAGCGCGTCGGTGAACGCGTCGACTCGGTCGGCGAGCAACTCGCGCGCGTCCGCGTAGTAGCCGGGAGGAGTCTCGGCGAGCGCGTGAGTCACGGCGTACTGCGAGGGGCGCGCGCCCGCGACGTTCACGAGCATGTGTCGCGTCTTCGCCGCCGAGACGTGATCGGCCGGAAACACCCCGTAGCCGACGCGGAACCCCGTGATAGCCATCGACTTCGAGAAGCCGCTCGTGACGATCACCCGGTCGGAGTCGAGCGTCAGCGCGGACTCGAACCGACCGGACAAATCGAAGTGGTCGTACACCTCGTCGACCAACACGAGCGCGTCGACCCGGTCCGCTATCGAGACGACCGCCCGGATCGTCTCTGTGTCGTAGACGGCACCGGTCGGATTGTTCGGCGTGTTGAGCACGAAGAGCGCGGTCTCCTCGCTCGCCGCCGCGTCGAGCGCCGCAACGTCGAGGTCGCCGTCGCGCTCGGTCGGAACGAGCGTCGCCTCCCCGCCGAGCATGGAGACCTTGCCGGGGTAGTACGGGTAGACGGGGTCGGTGAGAAGCGCCTCGTCGCCGGCGTCGCGGTCGAACGCCCGCGCCATCGCGAGGTAGTTCGCCTCGCCGGTGCCGTTCGTGACGACGACCCTGTCGGGGGAGACCGCGCGGCGCTCGGCGATCGCCTCGCGGAGTTCTCTGAGCCCCTCGCTCGGCGGATACTGGAAGGCGTCCGGCGCGAGGTCGGCGTAGTCCCGGAGCGCTTCTCTGAGCGCGGCCGGCGGCTCCCAGTCGGGGTTCCCGCTCACCATGTCGATGACGTCGCCGTCGGCCGCGCCCGCGTACTGCATCACATGAAAGAACTTCGGCTCCTCGTACTCCATGCGGACGCCTCGGCGGCGGGCCCCGTGGCTCTTTCGACCGACGAACGCGACAGCGAATCGCGGGAACGGAGACCCGAACGTATATCCCTGCTGTCGTGGTAGTGTGTGGCAATGACGGGGGCGCCCAGCCGGCCGGACGGCGATGGCGAACCGGGCATCCGTGTCCTTCACGTCGACGACGAGCCGAGCTTTCTCGACCTCGCTGCGACGTACCTCGAACGGCTCGACGAGGAGTTCCACGTCCGCTCCGAGACGGACGTCGAGACCGCCTTGGACGTTCTCGGAGACGACACGGAGCGGATCGACTGTATCGTCAGCGACTACGAGATGCCGGGTGCCGACGGGCTGGCTTTCCTCGAACGGGTCCGCGACCGCGGTTTCGAGGTCCCGTTCGTGCTGTTCACCGGAAAGGGTTCAGAGGAGATCGCGAGCGAGGCGATCTCGGCTGGCGCGACTGATTACATCCAGAAACAGGCCGGCAGCGACCAGTACGCCGTCCTCGCCAACCGCGTTCGGAACGCGGTGGACCAACACCGTGCGCGGCGTGCGCTCGCCGCGAGCGAAGAGCGACTCTCGCGGTACATCGAGCAGTCGCCGCTCGGGACGATAGAGTACAACGAGACGTTTCAGATTGAGCGCGTGAATCCCGCCGGAGAGGAGATCCTCGGGTACGACGAGGCCGAACTCGTCGGCGGAACGTGGCTCCCGTTCGTCCCGCGAGAGATGCACCGCCACGTCGCGGCGCTCGAACGCGACCTGCTCTCCGATAAGGGCGGATACAGCAGCGTCAACGAGAACGTCAGACGCGACGGGGAACGCATCCGCTGTGCGTGGCACAATCAGGTGGTGACAGACGACGACGATGCGGTGATCCGAGTGTTCTCGCAGTTCGAGGACGTCACGGAGGAGACGGAGCGCAAACGAGAGATAGAACGGACGAACGCGGTCCTCTCGACGGTCCTCGACACCCTCCCCGTCGGAATGTTGGTCGAGGACGCGGACAGGCGAGTCATCCGGGTGAACGACAGGCTCTACGACATCTTCGACATTCCGGGCGACCCCGTCGACGCGCAGGGGCGCGACTGCGAGCAGTTCGCGATCGAGATAAGCGAACTCTTCGCCGATCCTGAGGGGTTCGTCGAGCGGATCGACGCGATCCTCGCCGACCGCGAACCTGTCGAAGGGGAACGGATCGACCTGGCCGACGGCCGGACCCTCCGCCGGACCTACCGACCGATCGACCTGCCGGAGGGAGACGGACACCTCTGGGCCTATCGGGACGTGACCGACCGGTCCGGCGGATGAGACGCGACGCCGGCAGACTCGCACGACCCGCTGGTTGATCAGTCGTCCGACCTCCCAGTGACGAGCACGTGGCAGTCGCGACAGCGCGCCTCGTAGGACTCCGCCGCGCCGACGAGGATCGTGGGATCGTCGGCGTGGGCGGGGGCTCCGTCGATGAGCCGCTGGTTCCGCGAAGCCGGCTCGCCGCACTCCGAACAGACGGCCTGCAGCTTGTCGACGTACTCCGCGGTCGCCATCAGCTGCGGGAGCGGTTCGAACGGCTCGCCGCGGAACGTCTGATCGGTCCCCGAGACGATCACGCGGCTGCCACCGTCGGCCAGCGTCTCGCAGACGTCGACGAGCGCGTTCGAAAAGAAGTTCGCCTCGTCTATCGCGATCACCTCCGCAATCGGTCTGTCGTCGAGGATGTCGCGCGGTCCCTCACCCTCGTTGTCGACCACCGTCGCCTCCCACTGTCGACCGGCGTGGCTCCCGATCGTCGTCTCGCCGTACCGGTCGTCGACCGCCGGCGTGAATACCCCGACAGACCGTCCGGCGATCTCGGCGCGCCGGAGACGACGGAGCAGCTCCTCGGTCTTCCCGGAAAACATCGACCCCGAGATGACCTCGATCCACCCGGATCGAGTGATGGCGTGCATGCACGTAGCGGGACGACACGCCGACTAAACCGTTTCTCTCCGTCGCTCTCGCCGCGCTCACGCCGGCCGAGTTAGACCGCGGTCGGCCTCAGACCCCGGCGGCTGCGACGATGAGGACGGCGGCGACGACGACATACGCCGCGGCCGCGAGCGCCCAGTCGCGACGGATCGGTGCGAGCCGCTGCCGCGGGAGCCCCTCCGCGCGCGGGAGCGGAACGAGCGCGAAGAAGCCGACCATCAGCGCGAGCATGACTGGGGCGGCGACGACGGCCGCCGCGGGCGTTCCGATGCCGAGGACCGCCCGCGCTGCGGCGACCAGTCCCACGAACAGGATGCCGGACCCGCCGCCGGCGACGTAGTGGACCCACGTCGCGAGCCGCCCCGGCGCGTCTCCGACCGGAACGCCGGTGAGGACGCCCGCGGCGACCCGCGGCGCGGTCGTCCCCTCGGGAAGCCGAGGCATAACGCGGTCCATCGCCAGCGTGGCGAGCAGTCCGACGACCGGTCCGACCACGAGTCCGCCGAGAAGCGAGAACGGTGCCATACGAACGGTACGGACGGCGAGGGTTTCAGCCCGTCGCCGGGAGGAGGCGAGCGCGGCCGCGACGCCGCGGACGCCGGACACGGGCGTCGGTCAGTCGCTCCGCGGAACGACCTCGTCGCCGCCGATCACGACCCGCGAGACGTCCGCCTCGCCCGCCCGACGGACGATCGCGCGGACGAGGTCGTGCGCGCCGGCGAGATTGTCGGAGTCGCCGTCGAGCACGAGCAGGTCGGCGTCTCTCCCCTCCGCTATCACGCCGCAGTTCAGCCCGCCGATCGCCGCGCCGTTGACCGTCGCCATCCGGAGCACCTCGCGAGCGGGGAGGTCGGCGAGCTTCGCCGCGAACTCCATCTCTCGGAACATCGACGGCGAGTCCAACATGACGTTGTCGGTCCCGAGCGCGACGGTCGTCCGGTCTGTGAGGTCGCGGATCGGCGGCACGCCGACGTTCGTCACGAGGTTCGACCGCGGGCAGACAACGACGGGGGTGTCCCGGTCCGAGAGCCGATCGAGGTGGATCGGCTCGGCGTGGACCATGTGGACGAGGAAGTCGGGGTCGAGATCCATCGCCGGGTTGATGTCGTCCGCGTCGCGCTCGCCGGCGTGGATGCCGAACAGCTTGCCGGCCTCGCGGGCCTCTGATCGGACGGCGTCGAAGTCGGCGTCGCGGGCACCCGACGCGCCGTAGCCGTCTGCCACGTTGAGCACGTCGGGATCGTCGCGGCCGAAGACGACGGGTTCGATCGCGCGCTCGCCGAACGCGACGTCCTCGCCCGCGATCGCGCCCCGAAGCGCGGCGACGCCCGCGACGCCCCCCTCGCGGAATTCGAGGAACGTTCCGGTCCCCGTCGACTCCATGTACCGGAGGGTGCGGGCCATCGCGGCGACCTTCTCCTCGTGGGTCGCAGCGCGCAGCAGTCGGTGTTTCAGCCCGTCCGGCGGCGCGACGAGTTCGTCGAGCGTGAGCCCCTCGCCCGCCTCCTTCGCGATGGAGTCGCCGATGTGCGTGTGCGCGTTGACGAACGCCGGGAGGATCACGTCGTCGGAGTCGACCGCCGTCGCGTCGATCCGGACGATCTCGCCGTCGGCGACGACGACCCGTCCCTCGACGGGGTCGAAGTCGGGACCGCGGAGGATCGTCCCTTCGAGGTGCATACCCGAGGGTGACCAGCGCGGGATTAAAACGTCACGGCACGGATCGCCCTCGAACGCGCCCGACAGTCTCAAAACTCGTCGAGCGTCGTCGGCATCGCCCGCCTGCCTTCTGTCACGAGCGCGTCGGGATCGAGTCCGAGCACGTCGGCCGCGGCGCGCCCGACGCGATCGGTCGCGGGCTCCGGCGCGTACACGCCGAGCCGCCACTGGTTGCGCTGGGCGGTTCGGAGCGCCGACACGAGCGGCGACTGCCGCTCCAGCCGACGGACGTCGCCGTTGACCGTGACCCGCGCTGTCGACTCGCGCATCGACGGTTCCGGCGGAGCGTCGAGGACGACGTGCTCGCGGTCGACGCCGGCTGCGGCGGCGATCTCGCGTTCGAGCGCCACTTCGTCGCCGTGAGACGCGTCGTGTACCCGGTCGGGGACGTCGCCGTATTCGGCCCACACCGCGCGCTTGTACAGGTCGCGCTCGTCGTACCGCCGGGAGATGTCCGCGGTGACCGGACAGTCGCGGATCGCGGCGAGGAAGTCGTGGTCGTCCATCCGGCGCAACTCGGACGCGGTCGTCGCCGTCTCGGCGAGCAGGTCGCTCGCGGCGCGGCGCAACATCGCCTTGGAGATCCGCGCGACCGGATGCGTGTAGACGACCGGATTCATCAGTGCCCGGGCGAGAAGCAGGCTCTCTGCGGTCTGCACGTTCCCCTCGTCCAACACGAGCGTCGGTCCACCGTCGTCCCGGCCGTCGAACACGCCCCGATCGTCGAGCCCGCTCCGATCGGCTCCGTCTCGGCCTCCGCCGTTCGCCTCGTCCGCGAGCGTCGCGAACGTCAGCTCGCGGACGAACCGCTCCGTGTCGATGGTACCGTACGGGACGCCGGTGTGGTAGGCGTCGCGGACGAGGTAGTCCATCCGGTCCACGTCGAGTTCGCCCGAGACGAGCTGACCGTACGTCCCCTCGCCGGCGACGAGCCCGGCGATCCGTTCGGGGTCGAGGCCGTGGTCGCGGAGCACCTCGCCGACCGCACCGCTCGCGAGGAGTTCGTCGACGTCGTCGTGGTACTTTCCAGTCCGCCGGTGTGTAAGCGCTTCGAGGTTGTGACTGAAGGGTCCGTGTCCGACGTCGTGAAGCATCGCGGCCGCCTCGATCCGGTCGGCTTGCACACCCTCGATACCGAGGTGATCGAGCGCGCGGCTGGCGAGGTGGTAGACGCCGAGGCTGTGCTCGAACCGCGTGTGGTTCGCGGAGGGGTACACGAGCTGGACCGTCCCGAGCTGTTTGACGTGCCGAAGCCGCTGGACCGCGGGCGTATCGAGGAGGTCGGCTGCGACACCGTCGATTTCGATGTGATCGTGGACGGTGTCTTTAACCGTGATCATGGGACACCCTTCGGCGGCACTAGATAAAAACCGGCGGCACGAGACGAAGCCAGCGATACGAGACGAAGCCAGCGATACGAGACGAAGCCAGCGATGCGAAACGAAGCCCGCCGGAATACCCAGGTCCGCGCGACCGTCGACCGGACGCCGGTACGATTTATGAACCACCTCGTTGAACCGTCGACCATGTACGACGTGCTCGTTGGGATCGACAACGCCGACGACGGTCGCGCGACCGCACAGGGTGACGCCATCGCCGACCTTCCGGCGCGCGCAGACGCGGTGACCGCACATCTCTGTCATGTGTTCCGAGACAACCCGGAGGGGGCGTCGGTCCACCAGATCGCGGCGGTCAGACGGGCGCGAGAGGCACTGGAAGACGCCGGGGTCGACTGCGTTCACTACGAGGCGAGCGGCGATCCGGCCGACGAACTGCTCGCGGCGGCCACGGACATCGATGCGGACGCGATCTGCGTCTCCGGGCGGAAGCGTCGCCCCTCAGGGAAGGCCGTCTTCGGGAGCGTGACCCAAGACGTGATACTCGGTGCCGACGTGCCCGTGATCGCCGTCCCGGCACCGAGCGAGCCCTGAGCGACGGGAAACCCGGACCCGATCGCTGTACCCGCCGCGTCGACGCGTTCGACCGTCAGCAGTCTCCCGGTCCGACCGCGGGTTCCGTCATCGAGGTCACTCGTCGACGATCTCGATGCCGAGCCGCTCTTCGAGCGCGCGGACCACGGAGCCGCCGACGCCGGCGGTTGCGGCGCGGCCGTCCTCGACGGCGAAGACGTCGTCGTCGTCGACATCGAGCTCCTCCGCGAGTTCCTCTACCGTCAGGCCGGCGTCTCTGCGGGCCGCCGCCACGTCGTCGCCGTATCCGGAGACGAGGTACGGGAGGCGATCCGACTCGTAGTTGGTTCCGCCCTCCTCCCAGTGTTTGGAATCCCCCGCCGCGGAGTCGTACATCTTGGCCTGCTTGCGGGCTAACTCCTTCTTCCGGCTCTCGGTCCCACTCGTCCCGGCGCTCGCGCCGCCCGGGCTGCCGCTCGTGTTCCCGCTGCCGCTCGATCCGCCGCGACCGCCGGGCGCGTTCCCGGCGTCGTCGTGCGGGCGGCAGTCGGAGCACACGAGCAGCTTCGCGCCGGCGACCGTCGCCCGCTCGAGATCCGTGGTCTCGCGCCCGCAGAGTTCACAGGCGTCTCCGTCGTCGCCGCCGCCGCCGCCGCCCGTCGAGTACTTCGCCATACCGCACGTAGAGACCCCGACCGTTAAAAAGTCGTGGAGGCCGCGGTCGGCGGGGACCGTTCACGCGTCGGCCGGCCCGAGGTATCCCCACGCCTGGAGCCGGTCGCCGTCGCCGTCGACCCAGCGCTCGCCGATGTCGTCGCGGTAGTACATGTTTGGCATCACGACGTCGTCGATCCGGTCGTACGCCTGCTCCCGTGCTGTCTGCATCGTCTCGCCCTTACCGGTCACGACGATCGGCATCCCGTTGCCGCCCGCGACGCGCCACTGCCCCTCGACCTGCTTTGCGTCCTCGATGTGGATCCCGTCTCGACTCTCGGTCTGGAAGACGACGGCCGCGTTCCGGGAGTTCTCGTCGTACGTCTTCTCGTCGTCGAACGGGAACGGCGGGAGGACGACCCGCACCGCGATCTGATACCCGTTGTGCACCTCTACGTCTGGCCTGTTGCCGTGTGCGAGATCGGAGAAGAACTCCCCGGTAGACGACTCGATCGACTCTTCCTGCAGCGCGATGGTCGGGTAGCCGAACCGCGGTGTGAACTCAAGCGATTCGACATGTGCGAAGAAACTTTTTCACATTCACAATGGTGGTTCTTTTTGCCGCGTTTCACACGGGGTAAGTAGCCACATTTTTATTCGCGGTCGGGCAAGCTTATTCCGAAGACGTATGTCTCACGAATCCACTCGCGGCACGTATCTGAACGGATCGGAGGAGTCCCTGTGATGTCTGGGGTCCGCAACGACTGGTGGCCGAACCAGCTCGAGTTAGACCTTCTCGACGAGCACGCCGGGAACCCGGGACCGCTCGACGAGGAGTTCGACTACGCCGAGGCGTTCGAAGAACTCGACCTCGATGAGGTGAAAGCCGACATCGAAGACGTGATGACGACGTCACAGGACTGGTGGCCGGCCGACTACGGCCACTACGGTCCGCTCTTCATCCGGATGGCGTGGCACAGCGCCGGGACCTACCGGACGCACGACGGTCGCGGCGGCGCGTCCGGCGGACGACAGCGTCTCCCGCCGCTCAACAGCTGGCCGGACAACGTCAACCTCGACAAGGCTCGGCGGCTGCTCTGGCCGGTCAAACAGAAGTACGGTCGCAAGCTCTCGTGGGCCGACCTGATCGTCTTGACCGGGAACGTCGCCCTCGAATCGATGGGCTTCGAGACGTTCGGCTTCGCGGGCGGCCGCGAGGACGACTTCAAACCCGACGACG
Organism: Halorubrum sp. BV1; assembly: GCF_000746205.1. Classification (NCBI taxonomy): domain Archaea; kingdom Methanobacteriati; phylum Methanobacteriota; class Halobacteria; order Halobacteriales; family Haloferacaceae; genus Halorubrum; species Halorubrum sp. BV1. The sequence goes on along the minus strand of NZ_JQKV01000001.1, from coordinate 407,218 downwards.
CCGTCGACTGGGGGCCAGAAGACGAGTGGGAGTCGATGTCGGCGGAGCGGTTCACCGAGGAGGGCAGCCTCGACGACGCGCTCGGGAACACCGTCATGGGCCTCATCTACGTGAACCCGGAAGGCCCGAACGGCGAGCCGGATCTTGAGGGGTCCGCGGACAACATCCGCGACACGTTCAGCCACATGGCGATGAACGACAAGGAGACGGTCGCGCTCATCGCCGGCGGCCACACCTTCGGGAAGGTCCACGGGGCCGACTCCGGCGACAACCTCGGACCGGAACCCGAGGACGCCCCGATCGATCTGCAGGGGCTCGGCTGGGACAACGAGTTCGGCGAGGGGAACGGCCCCGACACGATCACGAGCGGTATCGAGGGGCCGTGGAACACCACGCCGACCGTCTGGGACCTGAGCTACGTCAACAACCTGCTCAGCTACGAGTGGGAGCCGGAGAAGGGTCCCGGCGGCGCGTGGCAGTGGACCACGAAAAACGACGAACTCGACAACGCCGCGCCCGGCGTTCAGGACCCCTCGGACAAGGAAGACGTGATGATGCTCACGACGGACGTGGCGCTGAAACACGACGACGATTTCCGAGCGGTCTTAGAGGAGTTCCGTGACGACCCCGAGGAGTTCCAGGAGTCGTTCGCGAAGGCGTGGTACAAGCTCATCCACCGCGACATGGGTCCGCCGGAGCGGTTCCTCGGCCCCGAGGTCCCCGAAGAGACGATGATCTGGCAGGACCCGCTCCCCGAGGCCGACTACGAGGTCGTCGGCGAGGCGGAGATCGCCGACCTCGAAGACCGAATTTCGGAGTCCGACCTCTCGATTTCAGACCGTGTCAAGACCGCGTGGGCGTCCGCCTCCACGTTCCGTCACAGCGACAAGCGCGGCGGCGCGAACGGCGCGCGCATCCGCCTCGAACCGCAGCGGAGCTGGGAGGTCAACCAGCCCGACCAGTTGGCGTCGGTGATCGAGACCTACGAGGCGATCCAAGCCGAGTTCAACGACTCGCGCGACGACGACGTCCGGGTGTCACTCGCCGACCTCATCGTTCTCGGCGGCACCCTCGCCGTCGAGCAGGCCGCCGCCGAGGCCGGTCACGACGTCGAGGTACCGTTCGAGCCGGGACGCGTCGACGCCACGCAGGAGCAGACCGACGAGGAGTCCTTCGAGGTGCTGGAACCGGAAGTCGACGCCTTCCGCAACTACCTCGGTGAGGACCTGCCTCACGAGCCGGAACACGAGATGGTCGACCGAGCAGAGCTACTCCAGCTGTCCGTCCCCGAGCTGACGGTGCTCCTCGGCGGGATGCGCGTCCTCGACGCGAACTACGACGACTCGGACCACGGCGTGTTCACCGACGCGCCCGAGACGCTGACGAACGACTTCTTCGTCAACCTGCTCGACTTCGACCGCGACTGGGAGCCCGTCGACGAGGATGAGCAGATCTTCGAGCTCCGCGACCCCGAGACCGGCGAGGTCGACTGGACCGCGACCCGGCTCGATCTCATCTTCGGTTCGAACTCCCGTCTCCGCGCCGTCGCCGAGGTCTACGGTGCCGAAGACGGCGAAGAGAAGTTCGTGCAGGACTTCACAGACGCGTGGAGCAAGGTCATGACGCTCGACCGCTTCGACCTCTAGGCGGTCGGCGCTGACGCTGACGGACTCGCGGTGGTCGGGCGTGTCCCGACCGGTCGATCACGCGACCCGATTTTTCAACTCGTCGCCGGCGTCGAGTCGGTCGACATTCTCCGCGAGGATCTCCGCCACACGGTCGTAGTAGTGCGGTGTGTGGCCCGCGTTGTGCGGCGTGATCGTGACGTTGCTGAGTCCCCACAGCGGGTGGTCCTCGGGCAGCGGCTCGGGGTCCGTGACGTCGAGGGCCGCCCCGCCGATTCGGCTGTTCCGGAGGTCGGAGACGAGCGCGTCGGTGTCGACGATCGGACCGCGTGCGACGTTGATGAGGATCGCGTCCGAGCGCATCGTGCGGAGCGCCTCGGCGTCGACGAGCCCGCGCGTCGCCTCCGTGAGCGGACACGCGAGCACGACGTACTCGGCGTCGGCTATCGCCTCGTGGAACTCGTCGAAGCCGTACACCTCGTCGGTCGGTCCCCCCTTCTCGGGGGAGTAGCGGACGCCGATCGTCTCGGCGTCGAAGGCGTCGAGCCTATCGACGACGGTGCGCCCGATCGCACCGAGTCCGACGACGGCCACCGTGGAGCCGTACACCTCGGTCGTCTCGTAGTTCCGCCACTCGCGGCGAGCCTGCTGGCGGTGGGCCCGCTGCCACTGCCGAGCGTGGGTCACCATCGCGCCGACGACGTACTCGGAGATGTTTGGGCCGTGGACGCCGGAGGCGTTCGTCACCGCGACGCCGTGGTCCGCGAGGGCGTCCCGCGGAAGGTGGCCCGTCCCCGCGAACACGCAGGCGAAGAGTTCGAGATTCTCGGCGGCCGCCAACTGCGACTCGTCGATGTGGAGTCCGACGGCGATCCGAGCCGTTTCGAGCAGCTCGCGCTCCTCGTCTGGCGTCCGCGCCATCGCGACCGTGCTCTCCGGGAGGCGCTCGCGGATCGCCGCGGTCAGGTCGCGGGCGTCCGAACCGTGGATCGTCTGTCGCAACACGACGACGTCGGGGTCGCTCTCGCTCATGGCGATGGACTCGCTGCAGCGGATAAAAAGCGTGGTCGTTCGGCGAAGAGTGCCGGTTTCCGGTACCCCGACGGTCGATCGGAGCGCAACATCGGCTGTCTACGGTTCTGTTCCCCTGGATCGCAAGCGGAAGACCACACAACGATAGCTTCAACTTTGTCGCGACAGTCAGTCTTCACACGCCCCGTGGCGGAGGATATCGCCGAGTCACGCGCGAGTCGGTCTGCGCGAACCGGCGGGCACTCACCGCCCGACCCGCCCTCGGACCGCCGAGGGCACACGACCGTTGGGGCGATAGCACACATCGCGGTGGGATGGCAGAGCGGCCTATTGCGCCTGCCTTGAAAGCAGGTAGCCTCACGGCTTCCTGGGTTCAAATCCCAGTCCCACCGTAGTGCACGCGGCGCATCTTCGCGACTCGAGAGAGGACCGTCCACGCTGTTTCGCGTTTTATGTAACCATTCATGGTTACGCCATGGTACAGTGCTACTGAGACGAACGATCCCGCGGCGGGCCGATATTCTGCCTGAACTGCGAGCGTACCACTCACCAGTTGGAAAATCAGTGGTATTCTCCTCCAGTGACGTGTGGTATCAGGTGCCGCATTATCTTTAACAGGTTTCCGGCACATGTTGGTAACAGGTGATACAACGATGAGCTACGAACTCGATCCGTTGCCGTACGACTACGACGCGCTGGAGCCGCACATTTCCGAGCAGGTGCTCGAATGGCATCACGACACCCATCATCAGGGGTACGTGAACGGGTGGAACGCCGCTGAAGAGACACTCGAAGAGAACCGCGAGGCGGGCGACTTCTCGTCGTCTGCCGGCGCGATCCGGAACGTGACGCACAACTCGTCGGGGCACATTCTGCACGACCTGTTCTGGCAGAACATGAGCCCCGAGGGCGGCGACGAGCCCTCGGGCGAGTTGGCCGATAGAATCGAGGAGGACTTCGGCTCGTACGAGGCGTGGAAAGGCGAGTTCGAGGCCGCGGCCTCGGGCGCGAGCGGCTGGGCGCTGTTGGTGTACGACACGTTCTCGAACCAACTGCGCAACGTGGTCGTAGACAAACACGACCAGGGCGCTATCTGGGGCGGTCACCCAATCCTCGCGCTAGACGTGTGGGAACACTCCTACTACCACGACTACGGCCCCGCCCGCGGCGAGTTCGTCGACAACTTCTTCGAGGTCGTCGACTGGACCGAACCCGCCGCCCGCTACGAACAGGCCGTCGAACTCTTCGAGTAATCGGGTTCCGCGCACGACGCGCGTTGAGTTCTGCGTTTTTTGCTGTGTTGTCCGAGAGTGACGCCGCTCGCGGAGCGACAGCGACGCCGGGCCACAAGTGTGTGAGAAACAGTCGGTGGACCGAGACCGGGCCGACGTTCGGTGGATGAGCGACGCTACTCGTCGACGGTGACGTCCTCGATCTCGACCGTGTCACGCGGTTCGTCGCGGCGGTCGGTGGGGAGGGAACCGATCTCCTCGACGACGTCCATCCCGTCGATGACCTGCCCGAAGACGGCGTGTTTTCCGTCGAGGTGCGGCGTGGCGTCGAGCGTGATGAAGAACTGCGAGCCGTTGGTGTTCGGTCCGGAATTCGCCATCGAGAGGATACCGGGACCGTCGTGGGTCAACTCGTCGTGGAACTCGTCGTCGAACTGGTAGCCGGGGCCGCCGCGGCCGTTCTCCTGCGGGTCGCCGCCCTGAATCATGAAGTCGTCGATGACGCGGTGGAAGACGCCGCCCTCGTACAGCGAGTCGCCCCGCGTCTCGCCCGTCTCGGGATCCTCCCAGGTGTTCGTGTCGCGAGCGGGGTCGGCGTCTGCGGCGGGGTCGTGACGCGCCAGCCCGAGGAAGTTCTCCACCGTCTTCGGGGCGCGGTCGGCGAACAGCTCGACGAGGATGTCGCCGTGATTCGTCTGAAGCGTCACCTGCGGATTGTCGGGATCGGAAACGTCTCGTGCCATGTCCACAGGGAAGACCGCACGCCGGAAAACCCTACCCATATCGAGCGTGCCGCGAACGCTCGATGGGCACCACGTTGGCGTTCTGTTCGTGGATTCTAACACTGTGTACCATCGAATCTCCGGGATTCTTTCGACAGAATAGCGAGGTCTCCACAACAACTTCCTGTGGCGTTCATCCACATACGCGCGTTCGACGAACGTCCTGTCGTCCGTGTTGTGGCGACGACACCGTCGGGACGTTGTGTGCGCAATATCGAATTCAGTGCTGTCGATTGCCGCGTGAAATTCCGCGGCCGCATCTCGGTGGAGCCTTTCGTGTCAATACCACAATACTCATATAAAGAAGCATAAATGTGAACTAAATTTTATTATGGGTTCCGTAGAGTACAGTGTGTATGGCAATTTGCTCTGAGTGTGGTTCCACGATCAACACAAATCAGGACTTTTGCCGGGAGTGTGGTGCAGAAATAACTGAGGCTGGTGGTGTCACTGCCGAGGATGACGGAGACGTGTTCCTCCATCTTGAGGGGAAAGATACGCCATTGCGAGCCAGTCGGATCCGCTACCACCAAGGTGGCGGCGAGTGGGTGACAGTCACGCTGAAAGATGGGGCTGTTCGGATTTACCCACAAAACAACGTCGAGTACATCGAAGGCGGTAGCGTCGGCGTAATGGGCCAGGGCATCCGTCCGGTCGCCTCGAAACACGAGGTCAAAGAAGTGAATTCGTTCAGCAAGGCTGCACAGCTCCTCGGTAACCTCGGAAATTAATCTCAACATATATGTCATTCTACTGTCCAGAATGCGGAACGGAAGTGACGGACGGAGTGAAGTGCCCAAGCTGTGGGCACATGGACGAGGAGTGTGGCGAATGTGGTGGCCTTGTGGGCACGGACACATGGTACTGCGTCGAGTGTGACGCGCCGCGAGCGTACTGTCCTGATTGCGGAAAGCAATTGGATGATGAGGGGTGCCCCCACTGTGGGTCACAGCGCCCACCTGTGTGTGAATCCTGCCGGGCTCGTGTTGAAAAAGATGACGTCATTTGTGACTCATGTGGACACAATCCTGGCGAAAAACTCCGTTCGCGCGCGACCAAAACGCGGTACGTAGGCTACGGCTTGTTCGTCTTGTTCACCCTCTCCGGTGTCGGGAGTCAGATAACGCAGGGCTCGCTCTCTGGAGATGCGCTTGTGGGGGTGGGAATTTCAATCGGAACACTAGCTGTGGTACTCCTTCTTCCAACCTATCTGCTCGCTCGTCGATGGGAAAAGCAGTCTAACTCAAAGACGGTGGCTATTGTCCCTAGCTAATCGTTCTGAACCTCCGCTTATCGAAGGATTCACACAGAGAGCGTCTCGCCGGTCTCGACTTACTCTAGGATAATCGCAAGGCGCAGCACCCTATTCACTAACCACCCTGACGACGACCGATCACACTCCTTTGCTGAAACCGTACAACAGGTTGCCCGCGGCCTCGTTCGCGAATCAAATGTTGGCGACAATCCCATTCGCGAGACCGAGTCAAATATCGCTCTCCAAGGAGATCCAAATACAAAACCGGGTATCAGCGCCGGTACGTGTCTTTTGTACTCCCTTGCAGAACGAAGTGAAGTGAGAGCCGGAGGAGGGCTTTCAACCAGAGGTTTAACAGCCAGGGGTAGTATGGCTGCGAAGGACGCCGTCGACACGCTTCGCGACAAGCTCCAGGCCGGCGAGCGCGGTGGGAGCGAGGCCGACCGCGACCTGCTGCTCGCGTTCTCCGACGAACTGAAGCTCCGCCGTGAGGAGTACGGCTGGCACCGACACGAGAAGATGCTCCGTCACAACACCCGAGCGAGTGAGCACGCTGACGTCGACCTCGTCGACTCGGTGCTCCCCGAGCGCGAGGATGACGACTTCGACGCGGCGAAGGACGCTGCGAAGGTCGTCGTCCGCTGGATCCACGACACCTACGACATCGAGGAGGGGAGCCAGGAGACGAACCGCGACTACCGCGTCGCCTTCCGGATGTTCGCGAAGCACACGACCCGGGGCGAGGAGATCCCCGACACGCACGACTGGATCTCTACCCAGACGACGGGTGACTACCAGCCCGAGCCCGACGAGGCCGACATGCTCGACTGGGACGCGCACGTCCGTCCGATGATCGACGCCTGTCACAACGACCGCGACCGGGCGCTCGTCGCCCTCCAGTTCGAGGGTGGGTTCCGCGGCGGTGAGCTCCACGACCTCACGCTCGACCAGATCTCTGACTCCGAGCACTCGATCAAGGTCCGCGTCGACGGGAAGCTTGGTGAACACGACGTCCACCTCATCCGGTCGATCCCCTGGGTCTCGCGCTGGCAAGCTGAACATCCCGGCGAGGGCGACGACTACGTCTGGAGCCACCTGAACAAGCCGAAGCGGGTCAGCTACCAGCTCTTCTTGAAGATCTTCCGTGAGGCAGCAGGGCGCGCCGAGGTCGACGCGCCCGTGACCCCGACAAACTTCCGGAAGTCGAACGCCTACTGGCTCTCGAAGCAGAGGAAGTCGCAGGCGTTCATCAAGGACCGGCAGGGGCGCGCCCGTGGCTCGCCGGTCATCTCTCGGTACGTCGCAAAGTTCTCCGGGGAAACCCAAGAGTCGAAGTTCGCGGCCATGCACGGCATCGACGTCGACGTTGATGAGGATGACGAGGTCAGCGCGCCGGTCGTCTGTCACCGGTGTGACCGCAAGACGCCCGCCGATAACGACCTCTGCATGTGGTGCGGGACCGCCCTCGATGCCGAAACGGCGAAGCGCGTCGACGACCTCGACGACGTCAAGCTCGTCGTCGTAGTCGCTGTCGGCCAGCTGGTCGACGATCGGGAGCACCGCGCGCCGGAATCGCCAGAGTTCGGGCCACCGGCCGAGGTACTGTCGCGCCGCGAGCAGGAGCGCGAGCCCGACCGCAGGCCCGATGAGAGCGGCGTGCTCGATAGCGATACGACTCAGCGTGTCGATGGTCAACGCCAGCAGCGTGTACATGATGCTCCGGACCCAAGGCAGTTTTAACCGACAGCGCGGACCCTGCCGCTACTGGTGTAGGTTAAGTTTCTGTCACACCGGCGTCGATGCCGGCGATTTCGGCGGCGATCGTGTCGGCTCTAGCGTCGGCTTATCGTCGCAAGAGAAACGGATGTGAGGACTAAACCCCGATCACTCAGGAGTTAGTAATTCATTTAGTGCCGCTTATCGTGAAACAAGCCCGGTTGTGTTTAACACCACTACGAATTATGAATCATATCGTCAACTACTACTATAATGGATGCTGGTTTACACACATGAATATCCCATCACTTGTAAAGAACGGAGCTGAGAATCCTTCTCAGATTCCTGGATTTGTTCAGAACAAAATTTCGGAATATCGTACGCAATTCCAGTCGGAATTATACTGTCGGGCTAATAATATTTCTCAAACTGACCAACTCATCCATTCAGTAACATCATCTCAAGATGAATTTTGTATAATCGTTTTAGATGCGTGCCGTTACGACTATTTTTCTGAAGAATACTCCGATTTTATTAGAGGTGATTGCCGCAGAGCCTGGAGCCCAGTCCCCTATACAAAAAAATTCTTTAGAGATGTGTTTACTGACTATTATGATTTGACGTATATTTCCGCAACGCCACAAATATCTAATCTATCTCATAGCGACAGCGAATGGTCGGCGGAAGCGACATTCAAAGATATAATTCACGTCTGGAAACATGAGTGGGATCATAAACTGACAGGGATGCGGGCCGAGGCAGTAACGGAAGCAGCTCTGAACAACGTATTATCATCTTCAGAGACCCGTATGATCGTTCACTATATTCCTCCGCATTTCCCGTATATTGGAGAAACACAGATGGACCCGTTTAAACGAGCGGAAAGCGAACAATCTGATACAATCTTAGGATTGAATAAAGAAGATTGGCTTGAAAAAAACCAGGGAGGAAAGATGACTGAAGCCGCCGCTGACGCGTTTGATATCGATTTTTATGACTTAGAAAAATATAATATTACACCACCAGGAAGATTAATTTCAGACCAAGTTAGTGAGGGACGGATCCCCGACGAAGAATTGCGCCAAGCATATCGAAGCAATGTCCGCTACGCTATAAGTGAGGCCAGCCGGTTGGCGTCGTTTCTGTCGTGTCCAACATATATCACTGCCGACCATGGGGAATTCTTAGGAGAAACAGGTCGCTATTTCCACCCGGACTCTGCTCATCGCATTGTTCGCGAGGTTCCATGGTTTTCTGTTGATTCTGATATGCAAGGTGAACGAGACATCGAAGATTACGAATTTGAATATTCGGTTGCTGAGTGGGAATCTAAAGATATTAAAGACGACAGGGTTGAAGAACAGCTTCGAGATCTTGGATATATGTGAACAATCTGTCTATACCAAATTCCCCCACGTCGAACTGTCCTGTTTCAGCAAATACACACCATTGCCAAATCCGTCGCCACTGTCTTGGAACGTCACAACATCACCGGCGGTAAAGTTTGCGGCTGTCGGCTCTTCTTGGTTTGCACTTTCGTCGGCCAACCCGTTCACGACAATTAGGTTTGACGGCGAGTTTTTCTTATCAATTCCGCTCGGAATATAATTCGCACCAACGCGGACATCTGAGAGGCCGTTCGTTCCGTTAATCTCCAGAGAGACATTTTTCGTGGCATTGTGGACATTACCCCAGTACACCGCGGGACCAGCCCCAGCGAGTGCTGCTGTCGGGATGCCTTGGCTCTGCCCAAACGATGTATCGAATATATTTCCGATGGCAACAAACGGCCCATCGCCAATTGCAGATGAATTCAACTGTGCAGCGATCACAAGTTATTAGATGGCTTGATCGGCACAGTATAGAGCGTCATGACCCGGACACAGAAATGCGTAGAGCGCTCCGGAAGGTCCGGCATCGTTTTCTACTAAAAAGAGCGGGTACGAGATCTGGGCTAATTCATTCAATAGAAGCCACAGCCAGGTCTACGTTCACAGATTGTTAGCAGTGTCAGAATACAGGTTCGATTCGGTACACAACATGGATGTTCATCATCAGAACGGGATACCATGGGATAACAGACCCGAAAATATCGAATTAATTTCGAAAGAAGAGCATGATAGACACCATGCAAATGAACGGTGGGAAAATGAGTGCTAGCGACGAGCAGGCCGCTCGCGAGATCCGTAGCAAACACCGCTGATGCCTCTAGCCGGCTGAGTGCGGCCGGCTCCGCTATTTTATCAGCCGCTCGGAGAAGTCACGCCGAGCAGCGACAGGACTGCAAAAGGAGTCTACTCTGAGACGGCGTCGCCGGCGAGTGCGATGGCCCGCCCGGTCGGAGCGAACTCGACATCGGCCTCGTCGACGAGGAGATCGGCGAGCTGCGCGATGGCGAGGGCGTCGCGTGCGGAGAGGTCGTCCTCAGACATCGCCGACCGCCTCGCCGGCGTCGGCGTGGTCGTCGCAGACGACACGCTCACCGTGGTCTGGATGATCGATGACGTGCTCAGCGCTCTCGGTACAACCGAACGCCCCGCAGAACGCCCCGGACGAGACCGCCATCTACGCGGTCACCTCCGTTCCCGAAGCCGCCGGCTGATAAACCGTATGACGCTCTAGAGAGTTCCGAGCGTAACCCCGAGGAGTATCACAATCCCGGTTTAGCCGTGGGGTTGTAAACGAATTGGTTGAAGCCGGAGGAGGGATTTGAACCCTCGGCCTATTCCTTACGAAGGAATCGCTCTGCCAGCTGAGCTACTCCGGCGCGTATATGACCATTCCCGAACGGAAAAATAAGGGTTCCGAAACGGTGGCGGCGGTGAGTGGCAGTCGATGCCGACCGGATCTGTGGTTCCGATCGGTCGGTCTCGTCTCAAGAACCATTCGTTTCGGAATAACAGATATAGCACTACATACAAATAGGTATTCAGAGAATTGTTCGTAGTATATAAGGAAAAAGCATAAATATGTGGTCGAAGTTTTACCGAAGTGTGATGACACCGAACGCATGCCGCGATGGCGGGGATCGACTCCCTCGTCGGTGTGTGCCCGGTCGGAGCCCGTACCGGGCGTCGACGACCGCGTCGATCGCATCCCCCACGGCGATCCGACGTGCCACTCTCCCCAGCGAGTGATCCCCACGGCACCCGCGTGGCCAACGCTACCGGCGTGTCAAGCGCACAATCGCCTCTGACTTCGACCGGTCACGGGCCGTGGACTCTTGTCATGTGACGGGCCCGACGCCGTTCCGCCCCGTGATACCCCGGGCGGGCGGCGAATCTGCCTTTGCCACCCCTCTAGACCCTCTCATTTCACTGACGACCGGGCCTAGCCCGATCACGTCCGCGTCAGTCTGACGTCCAAACAGACGTTGTATTCGTGGGGCGCGTACGACCGGACGACCCGTTCGGTGTCCACGTCCACCGCGTACTCGTCGCCGGCGGCGGCGCGTATCGCGTCCGTCCCCGGACCGAACGGGTCGTCTTCGTGTTGGATGTCGTAGTAGTGGAGCACGCAGTCGTCGCCTGCCAGCGCAATCGCCGCATCGAGGAACTCGTCGGCGGAGTGCGGGAGATTCATCACGAGTCGGTCGGCCGTGTCGGCGTACGCCGTCGCCGCCTCGCGGACGTCACCGGCGACCGCGGTCACTCGATCGGCGACGCCGTTTCGCTCGGCGTTTTCCCGGAGGTACTCGATCGCCGTCTCGTTCAGATCGCAGGCGACGACGTCGGCACCGCGACTCCCCATCGGAACCGCGTAGGGACCGACTCCGGCGAACATATCGACGATCGTCTCGTCCGCGCCGACCTGCGTCACCACTCGGTGGCGCTCGGTCGCGAGCCGTGGCGAAAAGTACACCTCGGCGACGTCGAGCGCGAACTCGTGGCCGTACTCGCGGTGGACCGTCTCGGTGCCGTCCCCGGCGAGCACGTCCCACCGTCGAACGCGAAGTTCGCCTTCGATGGGTGACGCGCGATTGAGCACCGTCTCGCAGGGAAGATCGGAGGCCATCACCGCGTCAGCGATCGCGGCGGCGCGGTCGGCGTCGTCCTCGTCGACGATGACGATGTCGCCGAGTCGCTCTACCGAGGGCTCGAATCCGAGAATGTCGGCCGGCGTCTTCTGCCGATCGCGTTCGGCGACGTCGCGCGTCTCGATCCGGTCTCTGAGGCCGTCCGGAACGCGTTTCGCGTCCGTGACCGGAATGTAGATCGTGTCCCCGTCGACGGTGATCTCGTGGTCCCCGTCGAGCGCGTCGCGGTCGGCGAGTTGCTCGCGAACGTGCTCGCCGCGCTCGCGCGCGACCGCGACGCATGGAACGCTCATTGCCGCAACCAGAGGCGAGGCGATATAAACAGTGACGCTTCGCCGCGAGGGGACGCTCACAACGGGACGTCTCGACGGCGAGGCGGTGAATCCCGCTGAAACCGCTCTCTAGGGGCTCGATCAGTCGGTGGCCGAACGCGGCGTATCAGCGGTGAACTCGCCTTCCCGGCTCTCTCGCTGTTCCGCGCCGTGCGGGCCACTGAAATCGATAAAACAGCCGGGGAGCCGTCGCCGTCGTCGAGGTCGAGCCAGACCGGCCGGACGACGAAGAGCTGGCGGCCGCCCATCGGGAGGCCTCCGAGAGTGCGGTGGCACTCGCCGAGGAATGGAGTGACGCGTCCGACGAAGCGTGAGAACGCCTCGATGAGTGTACAATCCCGACATTTGACATATAATTTTTATAAGAGTGTTTATGATGGGTGAGGGTCTTTACCACACAGAGATGGAGTCTAAACGAGCGCACCGTTCGAAGCGGGATATCCCGGCTATGAGAACGAGCCGTCGACAGCTACTCACCGCAGGCGGTCTCTTGACCATCAGTGCGCTCAGCGGCTGCCTTGACAGCGTTGCGAGTGCGACGACCGATACCGGAGCTTCACCCGCGGCACCGTTCGCAGGTATTGGAGGGTACACGGGTCCGTCGCCAATTGATGAGCCAATCGTATACAAACTAACGCCAACACTCTCCGCAGACGTCGGCCCGGTCTCCGACGAGATCGAACTCGAAGTGTGGGTGACCGCAACCGCAACTGCAGCCACCTGTTGCTTCGACTACAACGATGGCGGTATTGGACGCAACCGGGCCAACTACAACAACAGTCGGAGCAACAAATCGATTATCCGCGGACCCGACGACGACTCAGACGCCGACGGACTCGACGACACCGTCGAACTCCGCTCGAACGCAGTAGACCTGGAGAACACACTCCTCTCTCAGACGAACGCGACTGCCGACTCCATCAGCAAGCGCTCCGCACGCACGGGACGGCGCGGCCTCGCAGATATGGGTGGCACCATCGAAGACATACAAGCCACGTTAGAGCGCTGTTCCGACGACGTGTGTGTGACCGTCCGGGAACACGCAGACGGCCGAAAGAAACTGGTCCAGCAGGCAGCCGCCCACATCGACAACGGCGAGTGGGAGGCCGCTAACGAAGTCGTTCACGACGTACGAGAAATCGTCAAAGGAGACATCAAACTCCTCGAATCATCGCTGGAAGATACCGCGGAAGAGTCACTCAGCAATTCTCACTTACAGGAACTGACTGGAGCAAGCCCCGAAGATATCGGTGCTCTCTACGCGCACCTCGCTGGTGAACCCATACTCAGCGAGCAGTTCACCATCACGGTCCCTGACGCTCGACTCTCCGCTGGAAACGTCGCACTCGTCGACGAACTCACGCCGCGCCGCATCATCGAGTACGTGACTGGAAGAACCGACGACGATGGACACGTCTACGCGTGGGGGGACAACAGGGTCTCCAATGAAAAAGACGACCCCAGCCCGATCTACGAAGGGGATGCAGTCGGCGGGGAAAACGTCCTCAACAGGGGCCTCATGGTCGAGGATAATTCGCTGTACAACTCGGACACGTTCCTCTCTGCCGTCTCCGGACCAGTCGACACGGGCATTCACCTCGAAGCATCAGGCAATACCGGGACGATCACCGTCACCGTACAGAACGACCCGCCACAGGCTACGGAGACGACACCAACCCTCGCGGTCAGTGCTGATGGGGCGGCTTCAGAACCCGCTGACTTCGATGAGTGGGGTTCTGAGAGCGGTGAGAGCGCGGTTACGTCGACGCTTGTGTGTCCGGTCATGGTCGCGCCGCCGGACTGTCCGTCGCCGTTCCCTGCGGTGTTGTACGTGCGCCGCTGTGAGAATGCTGACCAGTACATCTACTCGGGTGGGTGGGTCATCGACGATGGCAGTCTCTACGAGAACTCGGTCACACTCGTGGCTGTCGCGGGACCGACGGAAGTCATCGGTGTTGGCACTGGTGATTTGGATGGTGATGGGTACGGTGATGTGATGGCCCGTCGCCTTTCGGGAGACCGAGAGCGACGAGGAGCCCGGTTGTTCGATGGAGGGCTCTCGGACGCAGTTACTGAACGTGTGCTTTCAGAAGCAGATGGTGAAGACGTTATCCTTCGGAAGCGGCCGGGGAGAGAGACGCGGCAAGAGGTGGGAACGAACGATGTCCCTGTGGTGATTGCTCAGCAGGGACGACTTGTTCACTTCACAGAGGCGAACTCCACTGATACGGTGAAGTTCAAAGCTGGGGCAGAACTCTCGAAGAGCGTGAACTAAGCCGCCTGCGCTTAGCGGTTCCCTCGTTTCTCGACCTGTTCAGGCAACCGAGATACATACTGTCGAACGCTGAACGAAAGTCACGCATATCGTCGGAGACCTGTCCCCTCTCAGCTCGTTTCCGAGCGAAAACCATATGGATAGTATGGAGGAAGCGGACGAGGCGATCGAATATAGCCTCGGCCTGAGAGAACTCTAGCGACTCTCCCGCTGCTCGACCTTGTTCAGTTCGATCAGAAGTCGGAAGATCGCCTTCACGAGGTTGGCGTCGACGTCGAAGCGCTCGGCGTTGTCGCCGGCGCGCTCCATCACGCGCTCCTCTTGCCCCTCATCGGTCGTCGGGAGGTCACGGTCGGCCTTCACGGCCGCCACGGTGTCGGCGACGTAGGTCCGACGGGCGATCAGTTCGACGATCTCTCGGTCGATGTCCTCTATCTCGCGGCGCAGTTCGTCCAGACTCATCTCTTCGGGGGTCGGTGTTTCGCTCATTGGGTCACTCTCGGAGAACGGTCGCGCCGTCGTTTCTGGTGGTCGTTCGTCGCAGCGCGCCGGGCCGGTCGCCCCACGCGTCGGCGACAGCGTCGAGGTCGGTTTCGGGGTCGTCCGGGTCCGCGACGGCGACGACGCTCGGCCCGGTGCCCGACAGCGAGACGCCCGACGCGTGCGGCATCGCCTCGACCGCGGGGTCCGCGTCGAACCCGAGTGCGGCCGAGAAGGCGAGGCCGTTGACCGTCATCGCCTCGGCGTATCGCCCGTCGAGCGCGAGGTCCGCGACGAGGTCGGCCATGGGCGCGACGGACTCACAGCGGCCGACGTCGGCGTCGGCGGTGTAGGCGCGTTCAGGCGGGGTCCACACGAGCACGTTCCAGTCGACCGGATCGCGGGATCGGAGTTCGTCGCTCCCGTTGTCGGTGACGGCGACGCCGCCGAGCATCGAGGCGGCCGCGTCGTCGAACGCACCCGTGACGGTGACGCCGGCGGCGCGGGCGGCGCGGACGCCGAGCCGGCAGGCCTCGAGTCGGGTCACGTCGACGGACGGATCGTCGGCGTCGTCGCCGATCTCGAGGCCGAGCGCGTCACAAGTCGCGAGGACGGTCGCGTTAGCGGCCGCACTGGAGCTTTTGAGCCCCGCCGCGAGCGGCACGTCGCTGTCGGTGCGGACGGTGCCGCCCTCGTCGTCACCCCAGCGCTCGACCGCGAGGGCGACGCAGCGCTCGATCAGGTCGGTGTCGGCGTCGGCGTCCTCGGCGATCGTCCCGTCGACGGCGTCGCTGTCCGGGTCGAGCGCGACCGTCGCACGCGTCTCGACGTCGATACCGAAGGCCGCGCCGGTACCGGTCGCAAGCGCGTTCAACACGGTGCCGGCTCCGAGCGCCGCTGCCCGTCCCTCCATGCACTCACGGCTCGCGAGCGCGAATAAAGAGGTAGCGATCACGGCGAGTCTCTCACGGCGGCGATCCGCGGTGGCGTCAGACGTCCGCTCGCTCATCTACCGCTCTGTTGGCCGTTATCGACATGCGCCCGCCGCCAGTCGGCGCGTCCCGCGTCGCTTTTGAGGCGCGCGCTCGGACCGGTTCGTATGTCAGCGCCTTCGCGAAGCGACGTTCCGCCGACGTCGATCGGGATCGACCTCCGGGAGGAGGGCGTCGTCGTCGAGTACCTCGACGGGCGGACCACCCTCTACCGCGGCGTTCCCGAGTCCGTGGAAGGGTCGGTGACGGCCGGTCCGGGCAAGGAGACGCACGTCCTCGTTACCGACCCGACGGAGACGGAGGGCGTGATGACCTACGTTAACGACTACAACACCAACGACGAGATACTGGAGGACTCTGGCGTCGGTCGCGTCATGGTCGAAGCGGGAGAACACGAGGAGGTGTTCCCCGGCGTCGTCGTCGGTCGGACGGGACAGCGAAACGAAGTGATCGCTGACCCCGAGATCGCCGGCGGGCGCGTGTTCGTCTTCGTCGAAGACGGCTGGACGGAGGGGAGCTACGAGATCGTCGAGGGGCCCGAGGACGGACTCGACGCGCATTGGTGAGACGGCGGGGCTCGGAACTCCCTCGGGTAGAGCTGACCGAGAAAGCCATCGATGCGGTGGCAACGATCGACAGACGAAAGTCGCGTCGGCGTCGACGGGAGGTATGATCGACGCCGACGAGACGCCGGCGGACACGGACGAGGCCGAATCGGAGACCGACCGCGACGAGGTCGTTCGAGCGAGCGACATCGGCGGCGAGGGACCGCCGGTCGAGGAGAAGCCGTACAAGGTCGTCTTTGAGGCCAACAAGTGCTTCGGGGCGGGCAAGTGCGCGGAGGTCGCGGACAACTGGGTGATGGACATCCAGAGCGGCATGGCGAAGCCGCGGTCGTACTACATCGGCGAGGACGAACTCGACGAGAACATCCGTGCTGCGGAGGTGTGTCCCGCGAAGAAAGAACAGGGCGTGATCCACGTCGTCGACCGGCGGACGGACGAGGAGATCGCGCCCGACCCGCACGGCGACGGGACGCTCTCGGTCGACTGGTAGACCGGCGATACGTCGTCGTCCGGTCGACGATTGGCGGTCGGTCTGTCTCTTCGCACGGTCATCCGAAAGGGGTTTGACCCCGCCGCTTGAACCCGAATCCGAGCGGGGGTGGCTGAGCCTGGCCAAAAGCGGCGGACTTAAGATCCGCTCCTGTAGAGGTTCGAGGGTTCGAATCCCTTCCCCCGCACTCCTGCTGCGAGCAATCCGCGAGCAGCGGGAGTCGATCGGAAGATTCGATCCCGGAACGTCGTAGCACGGAACGACGAGCGAAGCGAGCCGCGACGCGGGTCGGGCGTATTCGGTGGGCCGTCACAGTCGAATCCGGAGGTATTTGTCCGCCGCTCGCGTCCGATGCTCCATGCGAACGCTCGTCTTCGACGGCCGAACCGGTGCCGCCGGCGACATGATATGCGCCGCCCTGATCGCGGCCGGTGCTGACCCGGCCGTGCTCGACCCCGTCTCGGAGCGGCTGCCGGTCCGGTACGAGGTGGGAGAGACGACGCGAAACGGCATACGCGCGACGACCGTGGACGTGCTCCTTGACCGTGACGAAGACGATATCACGCCGTCCGAGGGTGGTAACGATCACACTCACACCCACGACCACGACGACCACGGACACACTCACACCCACGACCACGACGACCACGGACACACTCACACCCTCGCCGAGGGCGCGGGTGTCACCCGAAGCTACGCCGAGGTCGTCGCGCTCGTCGAATCGATGGATCTCCCCGAATCGGTCGAATCGACGGCGCTCGATGCCTTCGAGCTGCTCGGCCGCGCCGAGGCGTCGGTCCACGGCACGGACCTCGACGAGACGCACTTCCACGAGGTGGGCGCGGACGACGCGATCGCCGACGTCGTCGGTGCGGCGCTCCTCCTCGACGACCTCGACCCGCGCCGCGTCGTCACCACGCCGGTCGCTACCGGGCGCGGAGACGTGGCGATGGCACACGGCGTGTATCCGGTCCCTGCCCCGGCGACGGCCGAGATCGCGACTCGGGCGGAGTTCGCGGTCCGCGGCGGTTCCATCGACGCCGAGCTGTTGACTCCCACGGGCGCTGCCATCCTCGGTGCAGTCGCCGATGGTGTCGATTCGGTCCCGGACCTCGCGGTCGACGAGGTCGGGTACGGTGCCGGCGACGCGACGTTTCCCGAGCACCCGAACGTGCTTCGCGTCCTCGTCGGCGACGGCGAGGATCGCACCGCCGCGGACGAGCGGGGTCGGGACGCTGACGGCCTCGTCCGCGATGACGTCGCCGTCCTCGAAACGAACCTCGACGACGCCACGCCGGAGGTGCTCGGCGGGCTCCAGGAGACGCTCTCGCGGGCCGGGGCGAAAGACGTGACGGTCGTCCCAACGACGATGAAGAAGTCGCGGCCGGGCCACCTCGTGAAGGCGATCTGTCGCCCGGACGACGTCGAGGCGGTCGCGGAGACGCTCGCCCGCGAGACGGGGACGCTCGGCGTCCGACAGTCGGGCGCGAGCCACCGGTGGATCGCCGAGCGGGAGTTCGAAACCGCGACGCTCTCTCTCGACGGCGCGGACCACGAGGTCTCGGTGAAGGTCGCATCGACCGCTGGAGGCGAGGTCTACGACGTCAGCGCCGAGTACGACGACGCGGCCGCGGTCGCAGCGGAAACGGGGATCGCTGTGCGGGAGGTGCTCCGACGCGCGGAAGCGCAGATTCGCGCGGCGATCGACGGGTGACCGCGACGGAGAGTGCCGACGAGACGACTCAGCGCGTCGGGTTCTGTCGCGGCGAGACGACAGGCCTATGATGGCCGCCCGACCAGTGGAACGTAACTCACTCTCCATGATCGAGCGTATCCACACGTCGGACGTCGAACCGGACGCGGACGAGGTCGCCATCGCCGGCCACGTCCACGAGATCCGCGATCTGGGAGGGCTCGTCTTCCTCATCGTACGTGACCGCGAAGGGCTCATCCAGATCGTGTTCAAAGAGGAGCGGGAGCCGGACCTGTTCGAGGCGGTCCAAGACGTCGGAGCCGAAGACGTCGTTCGCGTCGTCGGCGAGCCGCTGGAGAGCGATCAGGCACCCGGCGGCGTCGAGATCGCGCCGACCGAGTACGAAGTCATCGACGAGGCGGGCTCGCCGCTGCCGCTCGAGATCTCGAAGGACATCGAGGTCGACCTCTCCACCCGGCTCGATAACCGCGCGCTCGACCTCCGGAAACCGGAGACGCTCGCCGTGTTCACTCTGCGCTCGAAGCTGATCACGGCGATGGAAGAGTGGTTCGACGACGAGGGGTTCGTCGACATCAAAACGCCGCTCATCTCGAAGGGCGGAGCCGAGGGAGGCGCAGAGCTGTTCCCGATCCTCTATTACAACCAAGACGCGTTCCTCTCACAGAGCCCGCAACTGTACAAGCAGATGCTCATGGCCTCCGGCTACGAGGCCGTCTACGAGACCGGCACCGCGTTCCGCGCGGAGGACTTCGCGACCTCCCGACACGTCTCCGAGATCGCGATGTTCGACGTCGAACTCGCGTACATCGACGACCACGACGACGTGATGGACGTCCAAGAGGAGTCGCTCCGCTACGCGCTTCGCGCGGTCGTCGAGGACGCCGAGCGCGAACTAGACTTACTTGACGTGGATATCGAGGTGCCAGAAGACGACTTCCCGCGGATCACCTTTGAGGAGGCTCTCGACATCCTCGAAACCGAGTACGGTCACTTCCCGGACGATCCGACCGACCTCGACACGAAGGGAGAGAAGCTGCTCGGCGAGCACTTCGAGGAGCAGGGACACCCCGCCTTCTTCGTCGTCGGCTACCCAGACGAGAAGTTCTACTACATGCAGGACGTCGACGACGACGACATCGCGTCTCGGAAGTTCGACCTGATTTATAAGGGACAGGAGCTGTCGTCGGGCGGCCAGCGCGAACACGACGTCGATCGTATGGTCGAGGTCATGGAGGAGGAGGGCGTCGAGACGGCCAACTTCGAGTTCTACATCGAGGCGCTGAGCTACGGCACGCCGCCCCACGGCGGCTACGGACTCGGTATCGACCGGCTCGTCCAGAAGGTCGCCGGGCTCTCGAACATCAAAGAGGCGATCATGTTCCCGCGGGACCCGAACCGCTTGGAACCGTAGAGACGCGCCGGGATATCGGAGAAAGCCAGCGCACCGGCTTGCTATCTTTCCCGCGATGAAGCGCGAGGCGGTCTCCTCGATTCTCGGTAAAACCGCCGTTCAGATCTTGTTTTCGGCGTCGTCGGCGAGTTCTTTCATCCGCTTTCCGACGCGGCCCGCAGGCGAGAACTCGTCTTCGCTCATCGCGTTCGCGAGGGCGTTTCCGAGCACGAACACGGCGTGTTTGTGCTCGCTCTTCGACTTGTGGACGTGTGACGGGTCGACGTCGAGTTCGTCGTACGGATCGAAAAGCGAGCCGTCGACCGTCTCGTGGCCGCGGAAGTGCTCCATTATCGTCACCATCTGTTCGTGAAGTTCGAGCAGCTCGTCTTTGTGCATACCCGCAGATACGTGTCCTTGCCCCTTTAAGCGTTGTTGAGGGGGGCACGCACGGTTTCGTCGGTACTAGCGGTCGGGATCGCTGTGTGCGGTAAACCGGGTCCGACCGCCGCCAGTCAGAACACGTACTCGTCTTCGTGACCCATCATCCCCTCGTCCTCGAAGCCACTCGACTCTTCGTCGTCTCGGGGGCCGCTGGTCTTGTACGCCTTGATTCCCGTCGACAGAAGCTCTTCGACCGCTTCTTCTCGGTTGAGGAACTCCCCTTGCTCCACCATCTGGGCGATCTGCATCTCCAGATGCTCCGGCACAGTTATCTCCACTCGTGGCATTTCCTGTCGGGGAGTAATGGCAATGGGTATATAAATGTGGCGTCGAGGATGTGGATATACGAAAACAAAAGTAGAACAGTTCAGAAGTATACTTTGAATTCTTTTAACTCTGTTTTAGAATATTCGTATTAGTGAGCGTGTGCGTATGTGTCCGCTGCGTGAGAGTGTCGGGTTCCGGTCTGGAGCGACACCGATAGGTGCGTACGCCGCCGATCGGCACGCATGACCGACGCCGCAGCCGACGGTACGACGGATCTCACCGGCCTCTATCGGGAGTACGGTGACGACCGGCTCCCGCCGGGACAACGCGAGACCGACCGCTTCCCGGTGCTCTCGAAGGGCGAGACGCCGGCGTGGAACGCGGACTCGTTCGCCTTCGAGGTGTGGGGTGCCGTCGACGAGCCCCAATCGTTCTCGCTTGCGACGTTCCGCGACCTCCCTTCCGTCACGCAGCGACAGGACTTCCACTGTGTCACCGGCTGGAGCACGTTCGACTGCACGTTCACGGGGGTCAAGTTCGCCGAGATCGCGGCGCGTGCCGGGCTCGACGACGACGTCTCCCACGTCGTGTTCCATGCGCTCGACGGCTACACGACGAACCTTCCGCTCGGCGAGTGCACCGAGCCCGGCGTGCTGTTCGCGTACGGCTACGACGGCGGCGACCTCCCCGCCGACCACGGCGGACCGATCCGGGTCGTCACCCCTCACAAGTACGCGTACAAGGGCGCAAAATGGGTCACAGGCGTCGAGTTTCTCACCGAGAAGGAGCTCGGGTACTGGGAAAAGCGCGGGTACAGCGACACGGCGAACCCGTGGAAAGAAGAGCGGTACAGCTAGCGGTCGCGAGCCGAGTCACGAATCGTGTGTCGACGGGACGAGCCGGTAGATCGTGCGCCTGTCGACGGGATGAGACGGTGGATCGTGCGCCTGTCGACGGGATGAGACGGTGGATCGTGCGCCTCTCGACGGGCGGTGGGTTCCCCCGATAGTCAGGATAAAGGTTCCTCGGCCCGGAGTTCACGGCAATGGAACAGGCGCGTTCGACGTCGTCCCCGTCGCTCGTCAGCCGTACGACCGAGATCGACGCGCCGGCGTTCGCGGCGGCGTTCGACGCGCTTCCGGAACCGCTGACGACGTGGAACGCACCCGACGACGCGCTGGTGCTCGGGAGCGGAGCGGCCGCGACGCTGACGGGCCACGGCCCCGACCGCTTCGCCGAGATCCGCACCGCTGCTGCCGACCTGTTCGACTCCGGCGACGTCCACGCCGGCACCGAGGCCGCCCGTCCTCGCGTGTTCGGCGGCTTCGCATTCCACGAGGGGAGCTGTGACGGCGACCCGTGGAAGCCGTTCCCCGAGGCGCGGTTCGTCCTCCCGCGCGTACAGATGACGGTCGCCGACAACGGCGTCTGGCTGACGGTGAATGCGACCGGGCCAGACGCGTCCGTAAACGACGTAGAGCGTCGGCTCGGAGTCGAGGTGGACCGGCTGTCCGGCCTCGACGCGGGGACGGACCGGCCGCCGCGTCCCGGGATCGCGGCGAGCCATCGCACCACGAGCCGCGAGGCGTGGCGCTCCGGGGTGGAGGCCGCCGTCGACCGGATCCGGGGCGGCGACCTTCAGAAGGTCGTTCTCGCACAGGCGCTAGACGCAGAGCTCTCTGCCCCGTTTCCGCGTGCTGCGACGCTCGAACGGCTTGCGGAAAAGTATCCGGACTGTCACCGATACTACTTCGAACCCGCGAGCGACGGGCGCGGAAGCGCCTTTTTCGGCGCGACCCCCGAGCGGCTGGTCGCGCTCCGCGGCCGAACGGTGGAGACGGACGCGCTCGCCGGAACCACCGGCCGCGGCGAGACTCCAGAAGAAGACGAGTGGCTCGCGCGCGAACTCCTCGACGACGCCAAGAACGTTCACGAGCACGAACTCGTCGCGGAGACGGTCCGCGAGCAGTTGGAGCCGTTCGCCGCGTCGATCTCGGCCGACGACAGGCGCGTGCGTCGACTCGCCACGGTACAGCACCTCCACACGCCGATCACCGCGGAGCTCGACGACGACCGGCACGTCCTCGAACTGGTCGAGGCGCTCCACCCGACGCCCGCGGTCGGGGGACTTCCGCCGGACCGCGCGCTCGACACCATCCGGGAGGCGGAGCCGTTCGACCGCGGCTGGTACGCCGCGCCGGTCGGCTGGATCGACGCCGCCGGCAACGGCGCGTTCGCGGTCGCGATACGCTCTGCGGTCGCGCGCCCGCGTCGAGCGACGCTCTTCGCCGGCGTGGGTCTCGTCGCGGACTCCGATCCGGACCGCGAGTGGGACGAGGTGCAACTCAAATACCGGCCGATCCTCGACGAACTGGAGGATGGACCCGCGGACTCAGACGAGGAGGCGGGGACCCGGACGGCGGACGAAGACTAAGTTGCTCCTCTCACTGGAACATCTTCAGCGGCTCCGCCTGCGAGCTCTCCTCTGTCGCCTGCCGCATCCGCTCTGCGAGCTGCTGTTTGGCGTTGCGGATCTCGGTCGCCTGATCCACGAGGCCGTCGGTCGGCGTCTCGGTCCCGGCGATCGGGTCGATGCCGTCGCGAATGAGGATCCGCGCGCCCTCCGGATCGGGGAACTGCGGATCCGATTCGACGATCAGCCCGACGGCGTCGCGACCGCGCTCTAACGCCGCCGCGAGCATCGCGCCGGTCGGTCCGGAGACGAGGCCGGATTCCGGCGGGTCGTCGACCGAAGCGCGCGAGAGCGCGTCGCCGCCGTCGCCGGTCGCGATCCCGTACAGCGCCGGCGGGTTTTCGTCCTTCTCGCGGCCGAGGCCGGAGAGGAACACGGGGAACGCTGTCGTCTCGTCGAACCACCCGTTGAGGCAGTCCGCGACCTCGGTTGCGGCGTTCGGATGGACAGGCACGTCGCTTCTGAGCGCGACGAGATCGAGTTCGGAGTCGGCGTACAGCCGCACGGGGGCGGTCACCGTCGGATCGTCTTCCCGGTACACCGCCACTCGCGGGAGACCGTCGCAGTGGACGTTGGCGTAGTGGGTCATCTCGTGTGCGTCGATCATGTGATCGGTCGCGATCTTGCCGACGAGCCCCACGCCGGGGAACCCCTCGACAAGGGTCGGTTCGGACAGCGACACCTCGTCGTCGAGTACGGATATTTGCGCCATGTGCGGCGGTACGCCGCCGACCGACCTAAAACGGTGGGGCCGTCTGCCCGCGGGAGCGCGGCGAGTTCCGGACCGTCCCGTGCCGAAACCGACTAACGCCCCCGCGGGGAAGAGAGGCCATGAATCCGCTCGACCGGTACGAGTCACTCGTCGACGACGTTGACGCGTTCCGGACGGCGTGTGACCGGCCGCTGCCGTCGGTCGTGCGCACGAACGGGATCGCCGCCTCGCCGGCGCGCGTCCGTGAGGCGTTCGAGGAGGAGGGGGTGGCGTACGAGCCCGTCGGCTGGCACGACGGACTGTTTCGGCTGCCCGACGGGAACCCCGGCGGGAACTGGCCGTACGTCCACGGCTGGACCCACGGCCAAGAGGAGGTTTCCGTCTTGCCGGGGCTCGCACTCGACCCGCAGCCCGGCGAGCGCGTCTGGGACGCCTGTGCCGCTCCGGGGAGCAAGACGACGCAGATCGCCGACGCCATGGACGACCGGGGGACCGTCGTCGCGAACGACAACAATCTCGGTCGGCTCTCGGCGCTGCGGCACAACGCCGAGCGGCTCGGCGTGACGAACGCGATCGTCACGAACCAGGACGCGCGCAACTTCTCCGTGAAACCGCTCGCGTTCGACGCGTTCGACCGCGCACTGGTCGACGCCCCCTGCTCGTGTGAGGGGACTTGCCGGAAGAACCCGGACGTCCTCGACCAGTGGACGCTCGATCACGTCCACGGCGTCGCCGGGATCCAAAAGGGGATCCTCTCGCGCGCCGTACAGGCGACCCGTCCCGGCGGCACAGTCGTCTACTCGACGTGCACGTTCGCGCCGGAGGAGAACGAGGCGGTGCTCGACCACGTCCTCGCGAACGAGCCGTGTGAGATAGTCGAGTTCGACCTTCCGCTGGAGGCCGATCCGGGCGTCACCGAGTGGGAAAACGAGACCTACGACGAGGCGGTGACCCGCGCGAAGCGGATCTACCCGCACCGGAACGACACGGGGGGGTTCTTTTGTGCGAAGCTGCGGGTGAACGGAAGAGGGGCCGAGGGCGGCGGTCGCGACGGCGAAACACGTGAGGTCGCCGGCGACGAGGAGGTGGCCGCGTGAGCGATCGTCGTGACGGCGACCAGCGAGGCGAACGGGCCAACGACGGACAGCGGTTCGACCGCCTGCCTGAAACCCCGGCGGACCAGGTGGTCGAGGGGCGCGCGAGCCGCGCCGAGGTGCTCGATTGGTGGCAGGAGCGGTTCGGAATCGGAACGGACGTGTTCGAGGGGTACAGCTTCTGGGAGAAGGGGGCCGGGAAGATCTGGATATTCAACGGCGAGGCGACCGATCCGAGCGAGGTGGAGGCGATCGGGATGACGTTTCTCCGGACGCGACAGGAGCACTGGAAGCCCACCGGGCGGGCGGCGTCGCGGTTCGGCGCGCACGCGACGCGAAACGTGATCGATCTGGGTCCCGAGCGGGCCGCCCGGTTCGCGGCCGGCGAGGACCAGGACCTCCCCGAGTGGGACGGCGACTGGGGGTACCTGATCGCGGCTCACGAGGTCGCCGGCGAGCGGGTCCCGATCGGCGTCGGGCTCTACCTCTACGACGAGCTTCGCTCCGTCGTGCCGAAGGGGAGCCGAGCGGACCTGCCGGTTGTCGAGTGACGGCTACGCTCCGGGATCGACCGTCAGCCGCAGCGCCGCGGGCGCGCCGGCCGCGAGCGCGTCGACGAGGTCGCGGTCGAGGTCGCCGGCCGCGGCGTCGCCCTCGATGAGAACCGTCCGCTCGTCATCGGTGTACGCGCTCGTCCGAGCGACCATGGAGCGATCATCGAGGAGCGTCAGGCCGGGGTCACCCCGGCCGACGATCGCCGCCGCGTGGGCCGGGTCGTCGAGCGCGACCGATTCGTCGTCGGGCGATCCAACCGCGATCTCCGCCGTTATCGTCGCTCCGGCGTCTCGGCACGCATCGCGGAACTCGGCCGAGAAGTCCCGGGGGGCGCGGTCGGCCGCGACGCCGACGATGCAGTCGCCCGCGGGCGTGAGCCAGTCGTCGGTCGTGAACTCGACGGTGCTCGCGTGCTCGGCGGTGACGTTCTCGTGGCCGGTCGCGCGGACGACCTCGACGAGGGGGTCGGTCTCTTCAGTACGGTCCGCGTCGTCGCTCGTGTGGTCGCCGGCGACGCCGTCGGCGTCGTCACCGATGTCGTCGACATCTGCGTCGCTCATGGTCGCGAGTGGGCGACGCGCCGGCAAGTGGCTACCGCTTGGCGTCGGCGGCGCGGTCGGCGGCGGAGTCATCGACAGCGCGGCCGTCGACAGCGCGGCACAGTCAGGGTCAGACGTCGGCACCCTCTGCGAGCGCGGGCACCAGCCGCACCGGGTTCTTCGCGAACACTCGCCGCATCAGGTCCTCTGAGACGTCGAGCGTGAGCACCTCCATCACGCCCACGTTCGGGTGGGCGTCCGGCGCGCCGGAGCCGAACAGCACGCGGTCCGGATGCTCTAAGATCCCGCGTTCGAGCACCTCGCGGTAGCGCACGGCCGTCGTGTCGACGTACAGCCGGTCGTGGTCGTCGAGCAGGTCGAGCGTCTCGCTCATCAGGTCGGCATCGAGCGGGTGGCCGCCGAAGCTCCCGAGCACCACCGGGAAGTCGTAGCCGAGCAGTTCCGTTTCGACCGCCGACGGCGGGAACCGCTTGCCCGCGTGGACGATGAGCGGGAGGTCCGCGTCCGCCAGCCGCGTCAGCACGTCTTCGTTCGGGAGGCCGTCGACGTGCGGCGCGAGCGTGAACCCGTGAAAGCGGTCGTCGTAGGAGTACTGCTCGACGTCGTCCGGGCGCGTGTGGTGGTCGTCGCGCTCGGCGCGAAGGTTCCGAACGACGGACATCGGACCGGTCCCAGCGTCGCGCGGACCGTTGAGCCGAGCGAACGCGACGAAGGGGCGGTCGATAGAGAGCCGAGCGACGGCGTTGTTCGCGCGGAGGTAGCTCCGACCGGGCGCGCGCTGTCCCGGGCTCGCGACGGCGCGGACGATCCCGGCCTGCAGCATCTCCCGCTCCAGTCGCTCCGGCGAGATGTCACGACCGTGGGTCGCGACCGACGACTCGTCGGGATCGAGCGTCGCCCGCGTGTCGACGATCCGGAAGTCGTGTTCGAGCCCCAGCATGTCCGGTGTCTACCGGCCTCTCTCTCCCGAATGGGATGTGTCTATCGGTTGCACGGGGGGCTGCGCCAGACGCCTCAGGCCTCCGGGGACGGTCACGGTCCCGCCGTCGAGACGATCTTGATCACGTCGCCCTCCGACAGCTCGTGACTCTCTCCGATCCGGCGCGAGGAGCGCGCGTCGACCGCGTGGAGGTACCCCTCGCCGATGTCGGTGTGAACGGCGTACGCCAAGTCCGGCGGGGTCGACCCCGCGGGCAAGAGGTGGGCGTCGGGGAGGACGTTCCCGGTGCCGTCGGTCCACTTCGCGGCGTCTTGGACGGGATACACCGTGATCCGATCGAGGCGGTCGTAGACGGCTGCGTTCAGCGCCGCCTGCACGCCGGTCCCCCTATGGCTCGCCATCGCGTCGGCGATAGCGTCGAGGCCCGTCCGCTGGCTCTCGGAGACGTCGCCGACGACCTCGAAGGCCTCGTCGCCCGGGTCGTAGTCGACGACGCCGGCCTCGGCGGCCCGGCGGAGGGCACGCTCGCCGTCCGCGGTCGCGGGAATCACGGGCTTGTCGGTCCCCGCTCGGATGCGGTCGACAGCGTCCTCCGGCGCGGCGTCGACCTTGTTTGCGACGACGACGATCGGCTTGGTCCGGCGGCGGACCGCTCGCGCGAGCGCCTCGCGGTCGTCGTCGGTCCACGCCTTCGGATCGGCGGGGTACTCCAGCCCGCGGAGCACCGACGCCACGTCGTGTTCGCTCGCACCGAACCCCGTGAGCATATCGGTGAGCGCCGTCTCGATGTCGAACTCCGGCGACCGCGACTTGCGCTCGACGCTCTCCCAGTTGCGGTCGACGATCCCCGTGAGCCACAGGTCCATCTCCTCCTCGATGAAGTCCACGTCGTCGAGCGGATCGCGGCTCCCGGGTTCGACCGGTTCCCCCTCGGCGTTCGTCGCCCCGGAGGCGTCGACGACGTTCACCACCACGTCCGCGTTCGTCAACTCGTCGAGAAACTGGTTACCGAGCCCCTTTCCCTCGTGTGCGCCGGGGACGAGCCCGGCCACGTCGAGGAGTTCGACCGGTACGTACCGTTTGCCGTCGCGGCAGCGCTCGTTGCCGCACCGCTCGTCGCGGTCGAGACAGGGACACTCGGTCCGAACGTGGGTCACTCCGCGGTTGGCGTCGATCGTCGTGAACGGATAGTTCGCGACGTCGACGTCGGCCATCGTCGCGGCGGTGTAGAAGGTTGACTTGCCGGCGTTCGGCTTCCCCGCCAGCGCGACCGTGATCATACGCGAGGCTCGCGGGCCGACGAAAAGCGCCTTTCGGTCGCCGTCGGTCTGACTCGACTCTCAGTTCACCGTTCGCCGGCCACGGACGCGCACCCGCCCGCGACCGGAACCGACGGCTATTCGGGCGACGCTCCCGGAGCGACGGGCGTGATAGCGATCGTCGTGAGTCGGGCAGACAGCGCCTCGGTACACATCGGAGAGCAGCTGCTCGCGGTCGGCGACTGGGAGCCGCACGAGGACGAGACGCGCCCCGACGCGGCGGGGGGCGGTACCTACTACCGGACCGACGGGTTCGAGCTCCGCGAATTCGACGACCTCCACGTCGATCTGGACGACCCGACGGACGCGTTCGGCACGGACGACGAGACGCCGGCGGTCCTCGTGTTCGTCTCCAGGCACTCGGGCGAGAGCGGCGAGCTGCTGACCGCACACGTCACCGGGAACTTCGGCCCAGCGCCGTACGGCGGCGCGTCCGAGACGCTCTCGCGAGCCGCTCCCGGCGCCGAAAAGCGCGTGGTCGCGGCGCTGGCGTCACACGCGCCCGCGGGCTACGACGTGGGTATCGAGTGCACGCACCACGGCCCCACGGACGTGCGCGTGCCGTCGCTGTTCGTCGAACTCGGCTCGGACGAACCGCAGTGGAGCGATCCGGAAGCGGCCCGCGCGGTCGCGCGAGCGGTCCTCGATATGCGGGACACGGGGGCGGACCTGCTCGTCGACGGCGACGACGGAAGAGATCCGACCCCGCGCCATGTCGTCGGCTTCGGCGGCGGCCACTACGCGCCGCGGTTCACCCGAATCGTCCGCGAGACGGCGTGGGCGGTGGGTCATGTGGCCGCGGACTGGGCGCTCGGCGAGATGGGCGCGCCCGACGCGAACCGAGACGTGATCGAGCAGGCGTTCGAGCGGAGCCGGGCCGAGTTCGCCGTGGTCGAGGGCGACAGACCGATCCTCGAATCGGTGATAGACGACCTCGGACACCGCGTCGTGAGCGAGACGTGGGTCCGGACGGTCGGCGACAGACCGCTCGCGCTCGTGGAGCGACTGGAGTCCGACCTCGCGACGGTCGACGACGGGCTCCGGTTCGGCGAGGTCGAGCCCGCGTCGACGGGATCCGACGAGACCCGGATTCGGGAACTGCCCGCCGCGTTGCTGTCGCGGGCACAGGGCATCGACTCGACCGCGGCCCGCGCGGCGGTCGAGGCGGCGACGGTCGCCTTCGAGACCGAGCAGGCCGGGACGCGAGCCGCCGGGCGAGCGGCGTTTGCGACAGCCACCGAAGCGCCCGAGTACGCCGACCTCGTCGCGGACCTCGCGGATGTCTTGGAACGGCGGTACGACGCGGTCGATGTCGAGTACGACGCGGTCGACGTCGAGGACGACGCGGACCACGCCGGACTGCCAATCGACGCCGAACCGACGAGCGTCGTCGCCCGCGAGACGGCGTTCGACCCGTCGCTCGCCGCCGAGGCGGGAGTGCCCGAGGGGCCGGCGTTCGGGCGGCTCGCAGACGGCGAGGCGGTGGAAGTTGACGACGAGACGATCGAGCCGGCGGACGTGTCGCGGACGCAGGTGGATCGGTTCCCGCTGTGAGCCGCGGAAGGAAACGGACGTCACGCCTGATCAGTCCCTCGGCGCGCCGTGCGTTCGCGGCCTCCGATCGACGGAGTTCGTCCGACGATCGTCAGACGATCGGGCAAAAATAAATACGTCCGGGTCGCAACCACACCACATAATGGACTCCATCGTAGAGGACGCCATCGACGAAGCCGAGGAATCCCCGGGCGACGACGCCGGGGAGGCCGGCGCGGACGCCGGCACCGGCGACGGAACCGCCAGTGCGCCACCTCAGACCGGGACGATGACCGACGACGAACTGCAGGACGTTCTCCAAGACCTCCAGACGAACATCACGGTGGTCGGCTGCGGCGGTGCCGGCGGCAACACGGTAAACCGGATGACAGAGGAGGGGATCCACGGCGCGAAGCTCGTGGCCGCCAACACGGACGTGCAACACCTCGTCAACATTGAGGCGGACACGAAGATCCTCATGGGTCAGCAGAAGACGCAGGGCCGCGGTGCCGGCTCGCTCCCGCAGGTCGGCGAGGAGGCGGCGATTGAGTCCCAAGAGGAGATCCAAGATGCCATCGACGGCTCCGACATGGTGTTCGTCACCGCCGGACTCGGCGGGGGGACGGGCACGGGTTCCGCCCCGGTCGTCGCGAAGGCCGCACGCGAGTCGGGCGCGCTCACCATCGCCATCGTCACTACCCCGTTCACGGCGGAGGGCGAGGTGCGCCGGACGAACGCCGAGGCCGGCTTAGAGCGCCTCCGCGACGTGAGCGACACGGTCATCGTCGTCCCTAACGACCGCCTGCTCGACGCGGTCGGCAAGCTCCCCGTCCGTCAGGCGTTCAAGGTCTCCGACGAGGTGCTCATGCGCTCCGTGAAGGGTATCACGGAACTCATCACGATGCCCGGCTTGGTCAACCTCGACTTCGCCGACGTTCGCACCGTCATGGAGAAGGGCGGCGTCGCGATGATCGGCCTCGGCGAGTCCGACTCCGACTCGAAGGCGCAGGACTCGGTGAAATCGGCGCTCCGGTCGCCGCTGCTCGACGTCGACATCTCCGGCGCGAACTCCGCGCTGGTGAACGTCACCGGCGGTACGGACATGTCCATCGAGGAGGCGGAAGGGGTTGTCGAGGAGATATACGACCGGATCGACCCCGACGCGCGGATCATCTGGGGGACCTCCGTCGACGACGATCTGGAGGG
Source organism: Halorubrum sp. BV1 (assembly GCF_000746205.1). Taxonomy (NCBI): domain Archaea; kingdom Methanobacteriati; phylum Methanobacteriota; class Halobacteria; order Halobacteriales; family Haloferacaceae; genus Halorubrum; species Halorubrum sp. BV1. Next base: position 376,198 of record NZ_JQKV01000001.1, on the reverse strand, counting down.
AGAGATGCGGACGATGATCGTTGTCACCGGCGTGGAGTCGCCGCAGATCTACGGCCGCAACGGCGAGGCACCGGAGGGTGCATCCGAGGTCGAAGACATCGACTACGTGGAGTAACCGGAGCCGGACGGCTCCGCTCTCGACCGGGTACGCGTCTGTTCCGTCTGTATGCTGAATGCCCCACCGGCTCCGCTCCGTTCGGTTTCTGCCGTCGATCGATCGGCCCAGCATCAAAAGGTAAAAACCGTCTCGTCTCGAAGCGCCTCGTAACATGGACGTTCCGTACGACCTCAACAGCTACATTCGGGTGCTGAAGCTGGCGAGCACGCCGAGCACCGACGAGTTCCTTCAGGTGTCGAAGATCGCCGGCGCGGGCATCCTGCTCATCGGCTTCATCGGCTTCCTGATGTTCGCGATCATGAGCCTCCTGCCGGGGGTCGGCGCGTAATGCCGATCTTCTCGGTCAAAACCACCGCGAGCCAAGAGCGGACCGTCGCCGACATGCTCGCAGAAAAGGAGATGCCGGAGATTCAGGCGGTCATCGCCCCCGACCAGCTCACGAGCTACGTGATGGTCGAGGCGACGGACGGGAGCGTGTTCGCCCGGATCCTCGACGAGATCCCGCACGCCCGCGGCGTGATTCAGGGCTCTGAGGGGCCCGCGGAGAGTCCCTTTTCGGAGGTCGAACACTTCCTCTCTCCGACCCCCGACGTGGAGGGGATCGCCGAGGGCGACATCGTCGAGCTGATCGCCGGCCCGTTCAAAGGCGAGAAGGCGCGCGTTCAGCGGATAGACGAGGGGAAAGACCAGGTGACTGTCGAGCTGTACGAAGCGACCGTCCCGATCCCGGTCACCGTCCGCGGCGACCAGATCCGCGTGCTCGACTCGGACGAACGCTGAGCGGACGGCGGCGACCGCGCCGGGCGAGACGGAACGCACTTTTTCGATCCGCGTCCTGATACCCGACGTACCGTCGGCAACGACAAGGGCTTTATTCGGTGACGACCGACGAACGCGACATGTTCGGTTCCGGCGTGTCTGCGATTCTGAGCCTTATCCCGGACACGTTCACGTTCGCGTGGATCGTCGCGGTCCTGTTCGCCACGGCGTGGCTTCTGGACAGTCGCGGACTGGCGGCCGGACGGGCGCTCGCAGCCGGAACGTGGGCGGTGTTCGGACTGTTCTGGCTGTCGACGGTGCCGTACTTCGCGTTCGAACACCAGAGCTACGTCGAGTCGATCCTCGCGCTCGTTGGCTTCCCCGCAAGCGTGTACGCCGGTTATCTGCTGTACAGCGGTCGCGCGTCGCTTTTTACCCTCACGCGGGCGATCGCGATCATGCTTTTCATCTACCTCCCGTTCGAGACGATCCCGGCGTTCACCGTCGCGGGCGTGACGGTCCCGGAGCCGCGGCGGGTCCTCATCGAGATCGTCGCGAGCCAGACCGGGGCGCTCATCGACCTGCTCGGCTACGCGCCGGAGGCGGTGACGAGCAGTGAGGGGTACGACGCGGCGTACTCGTGGACGCTGGAGGACGGCCACACCGTCGTCATCCACATCGTGCTGGCGTGCACGGGACTCGGGAGCATGGCGATCTTCGGCGGGCTCGTCGCCGCCGTGCAGGCCCCGCTGTCGCGAAAACTCCGCGCGCTCGCGGTGTCGCTCCCGCTCATCTACGTCCTTAACATCCTCCGGACCACGTTCATCTCCGTCGTCGCCGGCAATCAGTACATGCACTGGTACCCGGACCTCGTGTTGACGATGTTCGGCGCGACAGACCCGTACCGGGTCTCGTTTCTGATCTCCGATCGGATCATGAGTCAACTCCTCGCGGTCGTCGCGCTCGTCGGGATCACCTTCCTCGTCGTGCGCCAGATGCCAGAGCTCGTCGTCGTCCTCGAAGACGTGCTCTACCTCCTCACGGGCGAGGAACACGACCTCACGGAGTCGCTTGACCTCCCGCGAGAGCCGACGAACCGGTGACCGAAGCGGCGGTCGCCGAGTAACGCGTCGCATGGCAAACTATAGGCGTCGCTGTCGAGTGATGCGGCGTATGCGCGGTACCGCTTCGGCAGCGAACGGACATGGGTTCGCGACTCGGCGGTGGTGGCGATGGTAGACGCCGTCGACCCCCTCGTGTACCTCCAGACGAACGTCGCGAAGCTGGCGTTGGCGACGGCGCTCGGGATGTTCCTCGGACTGGAGCGGGAGTGGTCCCAGAAATCGGCCGGGATACGGACGTTCGCTTTGATCAGCCTCGCGGCCGCGGTGTTCTCACTCGTCGACAGCGACGGGCTCCTGATCGTCGGGGGAATCCTCATCGTCGCCATCGCGGTGCTGCTTGCGGTCCGCAGCTTCGTCGAGTCCGACGTCGAAGGACTCTCGCTCACGACGTCCGTCTCGCTGCTCGTCACCTACGGGGTGGGCGCGCTGGTCGCGAACGAGTTCTTCATCGAGGCGGTGACGGTGGCCGTGCTCTCCTCGCTTTTGCTCGTGTTGAAACGCGAGCTTCACCAGTTCGCGTGGGGGCTCTCCAGAGAGGAGGTGCGAAGCGCCGTCGAGTTCACCATCCTCGCGTTCGTCGTCTTCCCGCTGCTTCCGACGGAGACCGTCGATCCGTGGGGAGCGATCCAGCCCCGGCTCGTCTGGTCGCTCGTCGTCGCGGTCAGCGGTATCGGCTTCGTGAACTACGTGCTCGTGAAGCGGTATCAGGGTCGGGGGTACGCGGTCACCGGCTTCTTCGGCGGCCTCGTGAACTCCACCGCGGTCGTCGCCGAGATGGCCAAGCGGGCACGCGGCCACGAAGACCTCCGGCGCATCGCCGTCGGCTCGATCTTACTCGCGAACGCGGCGATGGCGCTTCGAAACGCCGCGGTCGTGGCCGCCTTCGTGCCCGACGCCGCCCTCGTCGTCGGCGTGCCCCTCGGAGCGATCACGGTCGTCGGGGTGGCCGTCGCGGTGTGGCAGAGCGACTGGGAGACACCGATAGAAACGGATCTCACCTCGCCGTTCAGCCTGCGGAACGCGCTGACGTTCGGCGCGCTGTTCCTCGTGGTGCTTCTCGCCTCCGCGGGCGCAGAGCGCGCCTTCGGCGCGGGCGGATTCGTCGCCACGTCGTTCCTCTCCGGTCTCGTTTCTTCGGGGACCTCGACGGCGACAGCGGTGTCGCTTCTCGGAACCGGGCAGATCGGGGTCGAAACTGCAGTCACAGGCGTGATCGCCGGGACGGTGGCGAGCATCCTCGTGAAGACCGCCTTCGCCGCGAGCGTCTCGCGAGAACTCGTTCGACCGGTGTTCGTCTGGAACCTCGTGTTGATCGCCGCCGGCGTCGCGGCGGGCGTTCCGCTGTTGATCCTGTGACCGCTACGAACGGCTCGTCAGGTCGTTACGAGAGGTGTTCGGCCACGTCCGTCGAGGAGACCATCCCGACGTAGTCGTCGTCGACGACCGGGAGGTGTTTGACGCCGTACATCGTCATCATCGCCGCGACCTCCTCCATCATCAGGTCGGGCGTCACGGTCTCGACGTTCTCGGTCATCACGTCGCGGACGGTCGTCGACTCGATGTCGCGTGCCTCGGCGACCGCACCGACGATATCGCTCTGGGTGACGATACAGCCGCCGCCCGTCGTGACGACGAGCGCGCTGATATCGCCGGCGTGCATCCGTTTCGCCGCGTCCCGTAGGGACTCGTCCGCGCCGATCGTCTCCAGTGGCGTCGACATGACGTCGCTGACGCGGGTCCGATCGTTCAGATCCATACAGTGATGTGTGTTACCACGTTAGATTACTCTTCCGAAATACGCAAACGGCGTCGCCGGTACCCAGTCGCTACTGCGCTTTCGAGAGGAACGCCGTGAGGTCGGTCGACGAGACCATGCCGACCAGTTCGCCGTCATCGCTCGTCACCGGCAGGTGGGTGTACCCGTGTGCCGTCGGTTCGGCCAGTTCCTCGACGGTGTCGTCGGGGCCGACGGTGACGACGTCATGCGTCATGAACGCGTCGACGGGCGTCTCGTCTTCCGGGTCGTTCTCGTTGACCAGCGAGACGAAATCGGTGGCGGTGATGAGCCCCGTGAGCCGACCTCCGTCGACGACCAACACGGAGTTTACGCCGGTGTCGAGCATCAGCGTCGCGGCGTCGGCTGCGGCGGCGTCCGGTCCGATCGTGACGAGATCCGTCGACATGACCTCCTCGACTGCGGGTGTGTCCATGTGCTATGATACCGTGCTACGAAGATATCAAACGTGGGGTCGCGGCGCGGCGGGCTGCGGCGACTCACCGGTCTAGGAGTTCGTCCGGTGCGTCCGCCAGCCCGGCGAGCGCGTCGGCTTCGATGTGATGAAGATCGCCGGGGATCACGAGCAGGTGGAGCGGGTCGCCGAAATCGCGGTCGGCGAGCGCCGAGAGCCGATCGGCGGCGACGACTGCGTCGGGCGACCCCGCGCGGGCGACGGCCACCGCCAGCCCGTCCGTCCATCCCTCGGCGAGCAGCTCGGCACCGACGTCCGCGGTCATGTACTCCTCGTGGTCGGGGTCCGACCCCGTCGGGCCGGTCCCGACCTTAATGTCGAGGTAGACGACCGTGTGGAGTCCGCGCTCGCGGTTCGCCTCAATCGTTTCGATGACGCTCCCTGGCACGTCGTCGCCGCCGTGCGCGTACGGAAACGGGAGTGTCGTCGCCTTCCCGAACCGGTAGTTCTGGAGTCCGGTGAGACTCGACGCGGCCGACTGCGCCGTCACGCCGTGGATCACACGCGTGTCGATCCCGCGCTCTTCGGCGCGGAGCCGGAGGTCCGTGTGCGTCGTCGAGATCATCGTGTCGCCCGCCGTCAGGAACGCGGCGTCGCCGCCCGCCGCCGCGTCGAGGATCGCGTCCGGATCCCGTTCGACGCCCTCGCGCGGACGAACCTCGATGTCGACGTCGTGGTACGCCTGCAGGTCGGCCACGTCCGCGCCGACGAGCCTGCTGGTATAGAACTCGGCGAAGACGCGGTCGGCCGCCCGAATCGCCTCTCGTCCCTCGACGGTGACCGACCGCTCGTCGTAGAGGCCGAGTCCGATGAACGTGAGCATGCCACTGGTCGGGGCGGAGAGCGTTAAAGTGACCCGGAACCGCATCGTCGACAGCGAGCGGTCCGGTATTCTTCACGATCGTCTCTTGTGATTCCATAGCAAGCACTAAGAGGTAACCGACACAACCCCAATCCACGAGGCCTACACGGGCTCACATACCACTATGACTGACGATGAACTCATCTGGCGGATATCGGGGGGATCCGGTGACGGGATCGCTTCGACGAGCCAGAACTTCGCGAAGGCCCTGATGCGATCGGGGCTGAACGTCTTCACGCATCGCCACTACCCGTCGCGGATTCGCGGCGGCCACACATACACTGAAGTCCGCGCGTCCGCGGACCCGGTACAGTCCCGCGGTGACGGGTACAACTTCCTGTTGGCGCTCGGCGACTCGTTCGCCCGCAACCCGCAGGAGGGGGCCGTCTACGGGAACGAAGAGGTCAAGCCGCTCTCGGAGAACCTCGATGAACTCCGTGACGGCGGCGTCATCGTCTACGACGAGGGGCTGCTCGACACCTCCGAGATCCCGGACTTCGAGGAGCGCGCCGAGGAGAACAACTGGCACGTCTACCCGCTCGACCTCCGCGGCCTCGCCCGCGACATGGGTCGTGAAGTCATGCGCAACACCGCGGGCGTGGGTGCGACCTGCGCGCTGATCGGCATGGAACTCGATCACGTCGAGGACCTCATGCGCGACGCGATGCCGGAGAAGATCCTCGACCCGAACATCGAGATCTTAGAGACGGCCTACGACCAGGTCCGCGAGGAGTACGACATCGACGCGCCGGACGTGAGCGTTCCGACGGGCGAACACGACGAGACGCAACTGCTCATGTCCGGGTCGGACGCCATCTCCTACGGTGCCATCGACGAGGGCTGTCGGTTCATCGCCGGGTACCCGATGACGCCGTGGACCGAGGTGTTCACCATCATGACCAAACACCTGCCGAAGCTCGGCGGGATCTCGGAGCAGGTCGAAGACGAGATCGCGGCGGCCGCGCTCGCGGTCGGTGCCTCGCACGCCGGCGTCAAGGCCATGTCCGGCTCCTCCGGTGGCGGCTTCGCGCTGATGTCCGAGCCGCTCGGGCTCGCGGAGATGACGGAGACGCCAGTCGTCTTAGTCGAGGCCATGCGCGCCGGTCCCTCGACCGGCATGCCGACGAAGCCAGAGCAGTCCGACCTCGAACACGTCCTGTACACCTCACAGGGTGACTCCCAGCGCGTCGTCTTAGCGCCGGGCACCGTCGAGGAGGCGTACACGCAGTCGCGGCTCGCCTTCCGGCTGGCCTACGAGTACCAGATCCCGTCGATCCTGCTGTACGACCAGAAGCTCGGCGGCGAGCTCGTCAACGTCCCCAAGAGCCACTTCGACCGCGAACCCAACCCGACGCTCGGCAAGACGCTGACCGAAGACGCGCTCGCGGAGCAGCCGCACTCGGCAGACGGGAAGTTCCACCGGTTCCAACACGACGTCGACGACGGCGTCTCCCCGCGATCGCTGCCGGGCCAGAAGGGCGGTCGCTTCCTCGCGACCGGAAACGAACACGACCCGACCGGTCACATCGCCGAGTCCCCCGACAACCGGGTCGCGCAGATCGACCGGCGCACGGAGAAGCTGGACGCGATCCGCGCCGATCTCGACGCCGAGGACACCGGCTCGTACGCCGGTCCCGAGGACGCCCAGTACGGCATCCTCACCTTCGGGAGCCAACAGGGCACGGTCGAGGAGGCCGTGGGTCGGCTCAACGACGCCGGCGTCTCGGTGAAGTCGTACGGCGTCTCCGACATGCTCCCGTTCCCGACCGAGCAGGTCGAGGCGTTCATCGAGAGCGTCGACGAAGTCCTCGTTGTCGAGATGACCGCCTCGGGACAGTTCCGCGGGCTCATCCAGAAGAACCTCGGCCGCTACGGCGAGAAGCTGTCGAGCCTGCTGAAGTACAACGGGAACCCGTTCGAGCCGGCGGAGGTCGTCGACGGGTTCGAGGCCGCCATCATTGAGGGCGACGGCGACGCGTCGGGCCACCAGACCACCTTCGTCCCAGCCGCAGGTGACTAACAATGAGCACGTTTTCAGCAATCGGAGAGGAGCGAGAGATAGACCGCGACGAGTACACACCGGGCGTCGAGCCCCAGCCCACGTGGTGTCCGGGCTGTGGTGACTTCAGCGTCCTGAAAGCACTGAAACAGGCGCTCCCTGAGGTCGGGCGCACGCCCGAGGAGACGCTTTTGTGCACCGGGATCGGCTGTTCCGGCAAGCTGAACAGCTACCTCGACACGTACGGGTTCCACACGATCCACGGGCGTTCGCTGCCCGTGGCCCGCGCCGCGAAGCTGGCGAACCCCGACCTCGAAGTCATCGCCGCCGGCGGCGACGGCGACGGATACGGGATCGGCGGAAACCACTTCATCCACACGGCCCGGGAGAACCACGATATGACGTACATCGTGTTCAACAACGAGATCTTCGGGCTCACGAAGGGCCAGACGTCTCCGACGAGCCCGAAGGGCCACAAGTCGAAGACCCAACCGCACGGGAGCGCCAAGGAGCCGGTGAAGCCACTCTCGATGTCGCTCAACGCCGGTGCCTCCTACGTCGCCCGCACGGCCGCGGTCAATCCGAATCAGGCCAAAGAGATCCTCGTCGAGGCGATCGAACACGACGGGTTCGCACACGTCGACTTCCTCACCCAGTGTCCGACCTGGAACAAGGACGCGCGTCAGTACGTGCCGTATATCGACGTCAACGAGTCCGACGACTACGACTTCGACAAGACGGACCGCGTCGAGGCCCAAGAGATGATGCGGACGACGGAGGAGTCGCTCTACGAGGGCGAGGTCCTCACCGGCCGCTTCTACGTCGACGAGGATCGCCCGTCGTACGGAGAAGAAAAGCGCGCGATCGGCGAGATGCCCGAGGAGCCGCTCGCAGAGCGCTACTGGGACGACGACTACGAGTGGGAGCGCGTCCACGACTCGTTCCTCGACAAGCACGCCTAGCGCCGCGGTCGTCGGTGCGGGCCGACCGATCCGCTGCGGTTCGGTGTCCGTTCGTCTCGTTTTTCGATTCGGAAGGTATTTTTTCTACGGAGACAAACCAGTAGGTATGAGTACGGTATCGACGGAAGAACGGATCCTGTCGGTGTTAGAGGAAGACGCGCAGGCGTCATGCGCCGAGATCGCGGAACGCGCCGACGTCTCGAAACCGACCGTGCGGAAGTACATCGATCGCTTAGAAGAAAAGGGGGTGATAGTGGGGTATTCGGCGGAGATCGACCCGAAGAAGCTCTCCTCGCAGTCGATCGCCATGGTGGGCATGGACGTCGACTCCGGCAAGTACGTCGGGGCGACCCGCGAGCTGAAAGAACTCGACGAGGTACAGGCGCTTTACACCTCGTCTGGCGACCACATGCTGATGGCTGAGGTCCGCGCCGGCGACGGCGACGAGCTGGGCGACGTGATCTCGGAGAAGCTGCTCGCGATAGACGGTGTCACAGCCGCTCACCCGTCGTTCTTACAGGAACGGCTGAAGTGACGACGTCGGCAGATCAGTTCTACCGATACGCGAGCGCGACGAGGAGCCCGCTCGTCGCGGCGGCACCGATCGTCGCGGCGGTGATCGCAGTCTCGCTGGCCCCCAGTACGACTCCCGCAAGCGGGAGGCAGAGCAGGGCACCGACCCACATCCCTGCGCCGCCGAGTCGGCGCGCCCGCTCGCGGCTCACGTTCGGGGTCGTCAGGAGTTCGCGCCGGTCGCGGTAGCGGACGAGCCAGCCGAGAGCGACCGTCCCGACGGCGCTGACCCCGAGCGCCCCGCCGGCGACGAGCCGGTCGGAGACGCCGGTGACGATCGCGGCGGCGAGCGCGAGCAGGAACGCGCCGGTTCCAGCGAGGACGGTCGCGTTCGCTCGTGCGCCCCGGTCGTCGGTGGTGTCGACCCCGTAGAGTCGGCGGAGTCGACTTCCGGACGGCAGGCTCGCGAGAGCGACGATACCGAGTGTGACACCGAGCGCGACGAGGAGTGCGGGAGCGATATCGGCGAAGCTCATCGGGTGTGGTTGGGACCGCTGCCGTCTTCAGTTCATCCCGTCGCGTGCCGTGCGTCACCGAAGCGTGTCCACGTCGGTGACGACGATCGTCTCGTCGCCCGCGGGGCCGCGTCGCGTCTCTCGCGGCTCGAAGCCGTAGGAGGTGAAAAACTCCTGTGCACCCGGGCTGTCGGTCGGGACGCTCGCGCGGAGCGTGTCCACGCCGCGGTCGGTCACCGAAGACGCGACGCGAGAGAGCAGGTCGTCGGCGACGCCCTCGCCCGCGTGACTCGGGTGGACCCAGAGGGCGAGCAGTTCGGCCTCCGATCCCTGCGCGTCGGGGTGCGCGATAGCGATGCCGACGGGGCCGTCGTCGTCTTCCATGAGGAACGACCACTTCGCCTCCGCGGCCGCCTCGCGGACGCCGGCGGCGGACACGTCAAGAAGGGGGGATCCGATATCGTCGAAGACGGTCGCCTCTCGGGCTCGCGAGACGGCCGTTCGTAGCGCCTCCGCGTCGTCGGGGCGGGCCGCCCGAACATGCATACGCGATCATGGGGAAAGCGATCACCTATAGGTTTCGGGATGTCAATGTCTCCCACATCGACACTCGAAGAACGACCGACCGGTCCGTCGCTCAGTCTCAGAGACGCGGCGTTCGATCGATTCGATCGCCGGGGCCGGAGTCGTGTTGCGCCTACGCGACCGGTTCGATTCCGATCGTGACGGTGACGTCCTCGACGTCCCACTCCTCCGTGAGCCCCTCCTCTCCCGCCGCCTCGCTCGGGTCGTCGAGCCACGCGTCGGCTCGGACTTCGCCGGCGATCAGGTCGGCGTGATCGTCGACGAATCCGGCGACGCGATCGTCGTCGACGGCGACGCCGACGCGGATCCGCGCTTCGACGTCTAAATCGAGATCCTTTCGCATTTCCTGTATCCGGCGAATCACGTCGCGGGCGTACCCCTCGGACTCGATCTCCGGCGTCAGCGACGTGTCGACGTACACGGCTCCGCCATCGAACTCGACGCCGGTGACGCTCTCCGGTGGTTCGGCGACGTACTCGACCATCGCGTCGTCGAGGTCGACGGGCTCGCCGTCGACCGTGACCTCTCCGGCCTCAACGGCCTCGCGGGTCGCCCCCTGCACCGCTTCCATCACTTCCTGGGCGTCGCCGCCGAAGGCGGGACCGATCTCGCTCATCTGCGGCTCCGCGGTCTCGACCAGTTCGTCGAACGCGTCGGTGACGCGAACCTCGCGGGCGTTGACGCGGTCGGCGATGAGGTCTGCGAGCCGCTCGACGGCGGCGGCGACCTCCTCGTCGTCGGTCTCGACGACGACGCGCGGCACGGGCCACCGGAGCTTGCGACCGGCCTGCTGGCGGGCGTTGGCGGCGGCCTCTTCGACGTCGCGGAGGACCGCCACGTCGCGTTCGAGGTCGGGATCGCGGAGGTCGTCGTCGGGCTCCGGATACGCGAGCTGGTGGACCGTGGTCGCCTCGCCGTCGAGCGTCTGGTACATCCGCTCCGTGAGGTAGGGAGCGATCGGCGCGAGCAGTCGGATCACCTCGTCGAGGACCGTCGCGAGGGTCGCGTACGCCCCGCGCTTCGAGGCGGAGTCGGCCTCCTCCCACATCCGGTCGCGGACGGCTTTCACGTAGAACCGTGAGACGTCCTGCGTGACGAACTCGATCACGGCGTTGACGGCGTCGCTGACGCGGTAGTCGTCCCACGCCTCGGTGACCGCCGTCTCGACCGACTGGAGCCGGGAGAGCACCCACTCGTCGACGAGTTCGAGGTCGCCGTCCGACAGGTCCGGATCGGCCGGGTCGTACCCGTCGAGATCCATGTATTCGAGCGGGAACCGGAACACGTTCCAGAGGATGTTGAGCTTCCCCTGGATCTCTCCGAGCCCGTCCCACTCGAACGCGAGATCGACCCCCTGTTGGTCGTGACTGAGCAGGTAGGTCCGCAGCGGGTCGCGACCGGCTCGCGCTATCGCCTCCTCGGGCGTGACGATGTTGCCGACGGACTTGGACATCTTCCGGCCGTCTTCGTCGTTGGCGAACCCGTGCATGATCACCTCCTCGTAGGGGACCTCGCCGACCGCGGCGGTCCCCATTCCGAGCTGGGACCAGAACCAGCCGCGGGTCTGGTCGTGCGCCTCGATTATCAGGTCCGCGGGCCACAGTTCGTCGTGGGCGGTCTCGTCGCTCGGGTAGCCGAGGGTTCCCCACGAGGCGACAGAGGAGTCGAGCCACACGTCGAAGACGTCCTCGACGCGGCGGTACGTCGTACCGTCCTCGACGATCGTCAGGTCGTCCACCGAGGGCCGGTGGAGGTCGATCGTGTCGGGGTCGATATCCGCTTCGACCCGATCCGCCAGCTCCTCGCGGGTGCCGACCACGATCATGTCCTCGTCGAGGTGGTCCGGGTCCGCGTCCTCGGGCACCCAGATCGGGATCGGAACGCCCCAGTAGCGCTGGCGAGAGACGTTCCAGTCGGGCGCGTCCTCGATGAAGTCGCGGAATCGGTTGTCGCGGGCCCACTGGGGGTGCCACTCCGACGCCTCCATGTTGTCGAGGAGGTCGTCTTTCACGTCCGTGATGGAGATGAACCACTGGTCGGTGACGAGCTGGATGATCCCGGTGTCACACCGCCAACAGTGGCCGTAGCTGTGCTCGACGGTCCCGTGCGCGAGCATGTGACCGTCGGCGACGAGGTCGTCGATGATGTCGCCGTTGGCGTCGCGGACGAACTCCCCGGCGTACTCGCCCGCCTGGTCCGTGAACTCCCCGTTCGGACCAACCGGACAGTAGACATCGAGTCCGAGCTCCGTGCCGCGGTGGAAGTCCTCCTCCCCGTGGCCGGGCGCGGAGTGGACGAGTCCGGTCCGGTCGGCCTCGACGTAGTCTGCGGCGTACACCTGCCCCGCGCCCTCGAAGTCGGGATACTCGGCGACTCGGTCGGCGAGCGGGTGGTCGTACGCCCAGCCGACGAGGTCGTCTCCAGAGAGTTCCGCTTCGATCTCGTAATCCTCGTAGCGTCCCGCTGTCAGGACGTCCTCGACGCACTCGGCGGCGACGTAGAGCAGTTCCTCCGCCCCGTTCTTCTCCGCGCGGACCGCGTTGTAGGTGAGGTCCTCGTCGACCGCGACGAAGGTGTTCGCCGGGATGGTCCACGGCGTCGTCGTCCAGATGACGAGGCTTCCCTCGCGGTCGGCCAAGGGGAACTTCACGTAGATGGAGGGGTCCTCTACGTCTTCGTACTCGACCTCGTTGTTGGCGAGTCCGGTCTCACACCGGGGACACTGCGAGATGGAGCGTTTCCCCTGCTCGACGAGCCCCTTGTCTGCGACCTCAGAGAACGCCCACCACGCGGCTTCCATGTACTCGGGGGAGACCGTCTCGTACGGGTCCTCCCAGTCCATCCACACGCCGATCGACTTGAAGTCCTCGTCCATCGCCGCACGGTTCTGTAAGGCGAACTCCTTACACCGCTCGATGAACGGCTCCATGCCGTACTCCTCGATGTCGCGTTTGTTCTCGAAGCCGAGTTCCTCCTCGACTTTCACCTCTATCGGGAGCCCGTGCATGTCGTAGCCGGGTCGGTCGGTGACGCGGTGACCAGTCATCCGCTTGTGGCGGATGACGGCGTCTTTCAGCGTCTTGTTCCACGCCGTCCCGAGGTGCATCTGGCCGGAGGTGTACGGCGGTCCGTCGACGAAGAAGAACGGCGGGTCGTCGGCGTGCGCCTCTTTGGCCGCCTCGTAGGCGTCGGCGTCGTCCCAGTACTCGTCGACCGCCGACTCGACGTCGGCGGGCGCGTACTGGTCGTCGATATCGTCCATACAGATCGCTCTTGGCGCGGATATTTGAATACGGCGGAGTCACGCACCGATGTGTCGTGGTGTGTCACGGGTCGTGTATCGCGAAGACACGGCTCCGGAAGGGCCAAGTCCGGCGAATACGTATTACACGCATGGAACTCGACGAGACGGACCGCGCCATCCTCCGAATCCTTCAGGCGGATGCACGAACGCCGTTCTCCGAGGTCGCACGCCGGATCGACATGTCCAGTGCGACGGTCCACGACCGGGTGGGTCGCATGGAGGAGGCGGGCGTCATCGAGGGATACCACGCGTCGGTCGATCCCAAAGCGGTCGGGTACGGCGTGAGCGCGTTCGTCGGGCTCCGGGTCGAACAGGGTCGCGAGGAGGATGCACTCGACGGGCTCCGAGACGTCGACGAGGTCCGCGAGATCCACCTGACGACCGGCGAGTGGGACGTGCTCCTTCGCGTCGTCGCCGTCGACACCGGGAGCCTCCGGGAACTGATGTTCGACCGGATAGCGGAGATGGACGGCTTCTCGCGGTCACAGACGATGATCATCCTCGAAACTGATTACGAGGAAGATGGTCCCCCGGTCTGACGTCGGGACTCGCCGGCGGACGGATCGGCGGACACCACCGTCGCGTGCAGCGAACGCGATCCCGCACCGCTCGCGAATCTGAACGCGTCACACAGAACACGTCAACACGGGACGACGCCCGCGCTCGACCGGAACGGGGAGCCGCTATCCCGGTACTCCGTCTCGTCTATCGACCCGCCGAACATCGGGAGGCGAAGCTCGTAGGTGTACAAGATGTCGAACGCCGCAAACGGGTCGACGCCGTCCGCGATCGCCTCCCGTGCGGTGAGTCTGACGCCTGCCGCGAGCGTCACGATCGAATCGCCCTCCAGCATACCGGCCGCCTCGATTCCGAACTCGTTTCCGACCGCCGGATCCGTCAACACGGAGAGGTGAACGAGCGCGTCCAGCGTCGCCCCGGTCTCGCCTATCGAGATCGGATAGCCGTCACCGGTGAAACACGCCGTCATCGGCTCGACCGAGCCGTCGGTCGGCTCACCGGAAAGTCCGCCGTCAGCCGCCTGAGCCGGTCCTGCGAGGGCCGCGCCGCTCGCAGCCCCCGGGGCGGCGAGGAGCAGCGCGAGCGCGACGACGACGTGGAGCCGATTCGGACGGTTCATCGCCGGATCGTACGGCGGCCGGGGGTAAAACACCGCCGGACAGAGTATCCGCGGTGATAATTGGCGGCCTCGGCGAGACCGAACGCGCTCAGCCGTCGCCGAGGAGTCCCTCGACGAGGAGGTCTGCGGAGGCGACGTTCGTCGCCAGCGGGATGTCCTTCACGTCGCACACGCGCAACAGCGCCGAGATGTCCGGCTCGTGTGCCTGCGCGGTGAGCGGATCCCTGAGGAAGACGACGCCGTCTATCGCTCCGTCGGCGATCTGTCCCCCGATCTGGAGGTCGCCACCGTACGGCCCCGATGCCTGTCGATTCACCGCGAGACCCGTCTCGTCTGCGATCCGCTTCCCCGTCGTCCCCGTCGTCACCAGTTCGCACTCCCCGAGGGCGTCGGCGTGAGCGGTGACGAACGCGACCATCTCGTCTTTCAGTTCGTCGTGAGCGATGAGCGCAAGACGCATACCACCGACCGCACGTTCCGGCGGTACATAATCCCCCGGTCCCGTCGAGCGACGTCGGGAGTGTCAAGGGGACGTGCACTCACTCGGACCGGATCCACCCGAGCGTGTCACCGATCTCGAACGCGTCGTCTTCGCTCACGACTATCTCGTCGAGAGTCCCCGCGACGGGCGCGTGGATATCGACGCTCACCTTCTCGACTTGTATCTCACAGACGGTATCGCCGGCTTGCACCGACTGACCCTCGCGGGTGAACCAGTCGATGACGATCCCCTCTGTCTCGTCGACGTCGTCCTCCCAGTCGCCAGTGGCGCGAACCGCCACCCGCATCCCGGACCCGCCGTCGGTCACGCGTCTCCGATCGGTCATTCTCCCGAGACGACCTCGCGGACGCTCGATTCGATGTCCGTGGCGTCCGGAATGACTTCGTTCTCCATCGGACGGGCGTACGGGATCGGGACGTCGGGGACGGCCACCCGCTCGACGGCGTCGAGCGCGTCGAGGTCGCCGTCGGCGACGCTCGCGATTATCTCTCCGGTCACGCCGAACGACCGGTAGTCCTCGTCGACGACGACGAGCCGCCCGGTCTTCCGGACGGACTCGACGATCGTCTCCGTATCGAGGGGGACGAGCGTGCGGAGGTCGACGACCTCCGCGTCGATATCGTCCGCCGCGAGCGACTCCGCCGCGTCGAGCGCCCGGTGGACGTGGAGGCCGAGCGTGACGATCGTCACGTCCGCTCCCTCGCGTTTGACGTCTGCCGACCCGAAGGGGATCGTGTAGTCCGTCTCCGGGACCGGCGTCTTCGGGCCGTCCGGGGCCGGCATCCAGCCGATACCCATCAGCCGCTTGTGGAAGAGGTACATCACCGGGTCGTCGTCGCGGATCGCGTTGTGCATCAGCCCCTTCGCGTCGTACGCCGTCGACGGCACGACGATCTTCAGCCCCGGTACGTGTGCGAACGTTCCGTACAGCGTCTGTGAGTGCTGTGCGGCGTCGTTGTACGTTCCGCCGACGGCGGCCGTGAGAACGAGCGGGACGTTCACGTTCCCCCCGCTCATGTAGGTGTTCTTCGCGAGCTGGTTGTAGATCTGGTCCATCGCGACCCCGAAGAAGTCGACGAACATCAGCTCCGCTATGGGTCGCATCCCCTCTTGGGCGGCACCGACGGCGGCCCCGAGATACGCCGTCTCGCTTATCGGCACGTCCATGATCCGGTCACGGCCGAACTCGTCGAGGAGCCCTTGGGTGCTGTCGAAGATGCCGCCGTAGTCGGCGACGTCTTCGCCCATGTAGAATACCTCCTCGTTCGCGCGCATCTCGTGGGCGATCGACTCCACCATCGCTCGGCTCATCGTCAGCTCGCGGTCGACCGCGTCGTCCGCGTCGCTCATCGGTCCTCACCCCCTGCGAGATCGAAGTCGGGCTCCTCCGTCGTCACGCCCGACGGCGGGTTGACGAACACGTCGTCGTAGGCGTCCTCGGGGTCCGGCTGTGGCTGCTCTTTCGCCCACGCGATCGCCTCCTCGACCCGCTCTTCCGCGTCGCCGCGAATCGCCGCGAGGTCGTCGTCGCCGAGGCCGTGGTCGCGAAGCGTCGATTCGAGCCTCTCGATCGAGTCGCGAGCGAGCGCCGCCTCTTCGTCGTCGTCGGGACGATACGTCTGCGGATCGCCCATGAAGTGGCCCATCCGGCGGTGGACTTGCACCTCCAAGAGAGTCGGTCCGTTCTGGTCGCGCGCGCGACCGATGGCCTCTCCGGCCGCCTCGTAGACGGCGAGGGCGTCGTCGTGGTCGACGCGGAAGCCGGGCATGTCGAAGCCGGCCGCCCTCTCCGAACCGTTCTCCACGTCCGTGACGCGCTCTTTCGGCATGCTTATCGCCCAGTCGTTGTCCTCCACGACGAACACGACCGGCAGGTCGTGAACGCTCGCGAAGTTCAGCGATTCGAGGAACGCTCCCTGATCGATCGCGCCCTCGCCGAGGAACGCGACCGCCACGGAGTCCTCGTTTCGCTTCTTCGCCGCCAGCGCCGCCCCGGCGGCCGGCGGACACCCCTCGGCGATGATCCCGCTACAGGCGAAGTTTACGTCGGGGTCGAATAAGTGCATGTGACCGCCTTTCCCCTTACCGAGTCCCGTTTTCCGTCCGAAGATCTCGGCGGTCATCCGCTTCAGGTCCACGCCCTTCGCGATGGCGACGTGGTGCGGTCGGTGCGGCGCGGTTACGGTGTCGTCCGCTTCGAGGTGGTGACAGACGCCGACGGCCGCCGCCTCTTGTCCCGCAGCGAGGTGGAGTTCTCCGGGGATCGGCCCCGCCGAGATATCGAACGCCGGCTGTTTTCCCTCCAGATACTCCTCTTGTAAGCGCTCCTCGTAGTGACGCGCCGTGACCATGTCGGCGTACAGCGCTCGCATCCTGTCTACTGATACCATGACACGATGTCGTACACGATCGATGATAGTGTTTCCGGCGGCAGGCGGACCTCCGGCACTGTCCCGCTGCGATATCAGACGCCGCCGAAACCTTTTCTAATAACCCGGAGTTATCTGTCGGCATGGAACTTCCGACGCCACAGGACCTCCGCGAGCGCCGAACGGACCTCGAGTTGACACAGAGCGAACTCGCGGACGCGGCCGACGTCTCACAGCCGCTCATCGCGCGGATCGAGGGCGGTGACGTCGATCCGCGGCTCTCGACGCTGCGTCGGATCGTCAACGCGCTCCACGCGGCCGAAGGCGAGGTCGTCCGCGCGACCGACCTGATGAACGAGACCGTCATCAGCGTCGCGCCCGACGACGCGGTGCGTGAGGCGGTCGAACTGATGGAAGCGGAGGCGTACTCGCAGTTACCGGTCCTCCAGAGCGGGGTGCCCGTCGGGTCGATCAGTCAAGGCGACGTGATCCACGCCGGCGACAACGTCGGAGAGCACCCGGTCAGCGAGGTGATGAGCGAGTCGTTCCCCACCGTCGCGCCGAGCGCGACGGTCGACGAGGTCCGGAACCTGCTCGACCACTACAAGGCCGTGATGGTTACCGACGGGGGCGAGACGGTCGGGATCATTACCGAGGCCGACATCGCGGCGCACCTGTCGTAGGGCGCGCTTCGGCACGCGGTCGTCTCCGCTACTAACGTTACTCCCGTCCCTCCGAGAGTTTCTCCCAGATCTCCGTACAGCCCGCGCCGTCTTCGAGGTCGTCGAGGTGACTCGCGTCGCCGTCCGCCGGTCGCGGGTCGTCGTCAGCGTCGTCGTCGCTCGGGACCGCGCCGTGTTCGGCCCCGGTCTCCGACTCGTCTTTCGGCGGCGGTGCGGTGTCGAGCGTCATCGGTGGTCCCCGTCTGCGCCGCGCTCGAACAGCTCCGGTGCCACGTCAGCGGACGCGTGCTCTCTGTGCTCCGCACTCGCCGGAACGGCGGCGGGTGCGTTCGATCCGGTAGTCGGGTCGGTCATCGATATGGTCCACGGCCTATCGGGGCATAAGCGGCCGTTCAGGAGTAATTCACACCACTACTCGGGGATACCGGAACCGGTGTCCGGTACTCGTGACGGCCGAGCGGCGACTATTCCCGCCTCTGTCGGGCGATTTCGTCCGTCCACCCACGTCACGGAAACGCCGGCCGTTTGCACGCACCGACACGCATTGACGGCCCCGCGTCTAATTCGACCCGTGACAACTCGCCTGCGAGTCCTCGACGACGGTGCGTGGATCTCCGTCGACGACCACCGAGAAGTGCGCGTTAGCGAACTGTGGCGGCTCGACACCGACGAATTCTGTGGCTGCGATCTCGCCGATCTGGTAGTCGAGAACTTCCAGACCGTCGGCGTCGACGGGCCGACCGTCGAGGTCCGCGTGTACGGACAGTGTATCGCCTGCGGCGCGTCCGGAACGACCGGCTGGATACCCGTCGGACGGATTCGCGACGGTTCCTTCGCCGCACTCGATCGGTCCGCGATCAGACGCCCACGCCCCGAGATGAACCAGTGATAGTTGCCGCTTCGGGGCAGCACCGGGGAAGGTTGACTCGACGCAGTCGCCTATGTGGTGGGGGCGTGTAGCCGATATCGATGCCAACGGACGTCGAAAACTGGAAGTCGGAGGTCTACGGGTCGGAGATCCGGGACCACCTGTTCGAGTTCGCAGAGCAGGGGTTCGACTCGATCCCCGACGACGAGCGGGACGCGTGGTTCGAGCGGTTCAAGTGGTGGGGCCTGTACCACCAGCGGAACGGACAGGAAGGGTACTTCATGATGCGGATCGGGACGCCGAACGGCGTCCTCGAACCCGGGCAGCTCCGCGTCGTCGGCGAGGTAGCCGACGAGTACGCCCGCGGTCCGGGGACGAACCCGATCTTCGGCGACGCGTACGCCGATTTCACCACCCGACAGTCGATCCAGCTCCACTGGATCGAACTCTCGGACGTGCCCGCCGTCTTCGAGAAGCTCGAAGCGAACGGGCTCTCGACCCAGCAGGCCTGTGGCGACTCGTGGCGGAACATCGTCGGCAACCCCGTGGCCGGCAAGGACGCCCAAGAGGTCATCGACGCGTGGCCCGTCATCCGCGAACTCAACGAGACGTTCAAGGGGAACGACGACCACTCGAACCTCCCGCGAAAGTGGAAGGTGTCTGTGACGGGCTCCGCCGACGGCTCGGGTCAGGGCGACATCAACGACCTCGCCTTCGAGCCCGCGTACAAGGACGTCGGTGGCGAGGACGTCGTCGGATTCAACGTCCGCGTTGGCGGCGGTCTCTCGCGCAACGAGCCGCGGCTCGCACGGGACATCGACGTCTGGGTCTCGCCCGAGCGCGTCTCCGACGTGGCCGGCGGGCTCTCGGCGCTGTTCCGTGACAACGGCGACCGCGAGGACCGCTACAACGCCCGGATCAAGTTCCTCGTCGACGAGTGGGGAGCCGAGAGGGTCCGCGAGACGCTCCAGGAAGAGTACGTCGACTTCGAGCTACACACCGCCGGCCGCGACGTCCGCGAGGAGTACACGTACAACACGGGCGCGGGAGAGAGAAACGACCTCATCGGAATCCACGACCAGAAGGACGGGGCGAACTTCGTCGGTCTGAACGTCCTCGTCGGGCGGATGGGTGCTGAAGACGTCCTCGAACTCGCGGACGTCGCAGACGAGTACGGCTCCGGCGAGGTGCGTCTCTCGCAGCGCCAGAACGTCATCGTGACCGACGTGCCGGACGACGCGCTCGACGACCTGCTCGACGAACCGATCTTGGAGCACTACTCCCCGTCGCCGTCGCCGTTCATGCGCGGCTCCGTCGCGTGTACCGGCACGGAGTACTGCTCGCTGTCCATCGTCGAGACGAAGAACCGACAGGTCCGGTACGCCCGGTGGCTCAAGGAGACCGTCGATCTGCCCGACGACGTCGACCAGTTCCACATCCACCTCTCGGGCTGTACGGCCTCCTGCGCGCAGCCGCAGATCGCCGACGTGAGCCTGCGCGGCATGAAGACGCGCAAGGACGGTGAGCCCGTGGAGGCGCTCGACGTCGGACTCGGCGGCGGGCTCGGCGCGGAGCCGCAGTTCGCCCGGTGGGTGACCCAGCGCGTTCCGGCCGACGAGGTGCCGGGCGCCATCGCGAATCTGATCGACACCTTCGCCGCCGAGCGCGAGGAGGGCGAGTCGTTCCGGGCGTTCGTCGCCCGCCACGACGACGACGAGCTGGACGCGTTCGTCGACCCCGAGGAGACCGACTACGACGATCCCATGATGCACAACACGAAGCGGACGTGGTACCCGTACGCTGAGGACGACTCGCTCGACGCAGCGCCCAACGCGCCCGCGGACGACTGATGATGGCCGACAGGCTGCTTCGGGTGAACGCGTACACCACCCTCGATCTGGTCGACGGTCGCGCCCGCGGCCACGAGTTCGAGACGGACGCGCCCGGCGTCGTAAACGTCACGGCCCCGCGGGAGGACCCGGAGCATGTGACGCTACAGGTCGAACTCGACGGGACGGACACCGACGCGATCGCGCCGCACGCCGACGAGATCGACCTCTCGCCGGCGCAGGCGCGGACGCTCGGCGACGCGCTGGAGTCGACCGCCGATCGCGTCGAGGCGGCGCGAGCCGAGTCGTCCGCCGACGGCGACGACGGATAGCGCGCAGCTCCCGAGTCTCGGCGAATCTCACCCTCACTCCGCCGTGCGATCGGCGACGAAGACGCTCTCGTGAAGCGACTCACAGACCACGTCGGCGAGCGCGCGCAGGTTCGCCGCGTCCTCGCGGTTGTACGAGACGAGCGTGTCGAGCGCGTCCTCGTCGCCGCGCTCGTACTCGCGCCACAGTCGGACCGCGTCGCGCCCGGAGATGTCCGGGCGGTCGCGCTCGATCCCGAGCTGTGTTTCGATCGGTTTCAGTCCACCCGAGAGCCCAATCCGCTTCGCGGGATACATCAGATCGAGGTGCGGCGTGTCGACCTCGATGTCGAATGAGGTCTCCAAGAAGGGGACGTCGAAGCGGGCACCGTTGAACGTCGCGACCAGGCTGGCGTCGCGGAACTCTGCGGCGATCGCCTCGGCTGTGAGGTCCTCGCCGGCGACGAGGGTCGTCGTCTCGCCGTCGCGGTGGAAGCTCACCGTAGTGACCCGGTCGCGGTGCTCGTCGAGTCCCGTCGTCTCGATGTCGAAGAAACACGTCTCAGAGCGGAAGTTCTCGTACAGCCGCCAGCGCTCCCCGCTCGGGAACGCGCGGTCGAAGTAGGCGGCGTCGCCGTCGTCGAGCCGGGGCAGCGCCTCGGCGATGAACGACTCGATCCGCGCCGCGGTCGTGCCCCCGACGCCGGCGACGTCGACGGCGGGGTCGAACGCCTCCCACGTCGTGACCCCGGATTGCCAGAGCCGGCGCTCCGTCGTCTCGCCGACGCCCTCGACCGGGATGAAGCTGTTCTCGATGCGCATACTCGACCGCGGCGTCGCGCTGATAAAAACCCGACGGGAGCGAGAGCGCCGACAGTTCATAAACGAGAGCGCCGAAGGCCATACCAAGCGCGATAGCGCACGGCCGTCATCGACCGGCGCGCCGCCGAGCGGCCGCTTACGAGCGGGCGCGAGGGGCTCGCGAGGGAGGCGTCCGGCGGACGCGGACCGCCTCGCGTCCGCCGGACGCCGAGGCTGGGGAGGGACGAGGGCGGCGCTCGGCCGAGCGCCCGTGCCGGCCCGCGTCGGCCGGTCGCATCGCTCTGTCCCGCTTCGCATTTAACTACCCGCCGCACGAATCACCGACAGAATGTGCGGCCGCTACACGCTGTTCACGCCCGCCGCCGACCTCGAAGCGCGGTTCGACGCCGACTTCGACGGTCACGAGCCGAGCTACAACTGCGCGCCCGGACAGTCGCTCCCGGTGATCACCGACGAGGACCCGGCGACGGCGACGCAGATGGAGTGGGGACTCACCCCTCAGTGGGCCGACGAGCCGTTCGACCTGATAAACGCTCGCGCGGAGACCGTCCGCGAGAAGCGGAGCTTCGCCGATGCCTTCGAGCGCCGGCGGTGTCTGGTGCCCGCGGACGGGTTCTACGAGTGGGTCGAGCGGTCCGACGGCACCGCCGGACGCTCGTCCGGAAAACGACCGTATCGCGTCGCCTTCGCGGACGACCGGCCGTTCGCGATGGCCGGGATCTACGAGCGGTGGGAGCCGCCCGAGCCGGCGACGACCCAGACCGGGCTCGACGCCTTCGGCGACGCGAGCGACGGAGGGGCCGGCGACGGTGACACCTCCGACGACGGGACGGACGCGGTCGACGACGGGAGCGGCCGCGACGTCGTCGAGACGTTCACGATCGTCACGACCGAGCCGAACGACCTCGTCGCCGACCTCCACCATCGGATGGCCGTCATCCTCAGCCCGGACGAGGAGGCGACGTGGCTCCGCGGCGACCCCGGCGCGGCCGCAGACCTGTTAGATCCGCACCCTGACGACGACATGACCGCGCATCCGGTGTCGACGCGGGTGAACTCGCCCGCGGTCGACGCGCCGAAACTGATCGAGCCGGTCGGCGCGGAGTGACGACGCGGAGTTATAGCGCGGAGTGACGGCAGCGAGCCGGATGCCTCGCTGGCGCACCGGGTTTTCGCCGGGCGTCTCGTGTCGTCGACCGCTCACGGAAGAACGTTTTTCACCCTCGTCGCGGTAGCTGATCGCGTCATGTCGGTTCCCCTCCAAGGCGTTCCCGTCGGTCCGGAACTGTTCGTTCTGCTCGTCGTCCCCGTGTTTTTCGCCCTCGTGGCGGTGGTCGTCTCGGCGCTCATCTATCGGGACGCGAAGCGCCGCGACAGCGGCCACGCGATCGCGTGGGCGGTCGGCGCGTTCTTCGGCGGCCTGATCGTCTGGATACTCTACTTCGTCGTCCGGGATGAAGTCGGGCGTGCCGGCTCGGCGACGCGGGGCGGGCTGTAACCGGCCGCGGGGGTTCATCGCACCGGCCGCGGAGTCAACTCTCAGGGCGCGACGAGGTCGACGACCGTCTCGTCGTCGACGACCACGTTGTACGCCTCCTCGTCGTCGTTCCAGAGGACGAGCCCGTTCTCGACGAAGACGACCGCCCCGTAGTCGGCCTCGCGGAGGTCGCGGTTCAGCGTCGTCTCGCGGGTGCAGACGAGGTAGTGGTCGACCGTCTGTGAGCCGTCGCCGACGAGGTATAACGCGTTGTCGCCGCCGCTGAGGTCGTGACTGAGCTTCACCGCGAGCAGGTTCACGCGGTCCGTGACGTGCGACTCGGAGTCGGCCATGGGCGCGCACCGCTCTGCGCTCGCGCGCACGTCCACCCGCCGTCTCCCGTCGGGCCTGAGGATCGCGTACGCGAACTGCACGTCGGTGTTGACGAACTCGCCCGGTTCGTCTCCAGCCTCGCGCGAGGCCGCCTCGTCGAGCCGGCGCTGGAACGGCGGCACGTCGAGGTCGGGCGCGACGTCGAACGACCATCCGCCGTCGGCGGGGACCGAATCCGGCCACAGGCGGAGCGTCGGCGCGTACACGGACACCCCCGTCTCGGGCGTCGCGACGGCGCGCTCCACCTCCCGGAGCCCCATCGCCGTGTTGCGGTCGGCGGGCGCGAACGCGACGACGCTCCCGTCGGCCGCGAGCCGGTCGAGCGCGGCCTCGACGACCGCGACCGGGTCGTCCAACTCCGAGAGGACGTTGCCGAACACGATCAGGTCGAACTCGCCGGCGTCGGCGGCGGCTTCGCCGTCGACCGCCCCGTCCGCGTCGCCGGTCCCCGCTGCCTTGCCTTCTGTCCCCAGGAACTCCTCAGCGGTCGTCCGGTGGATCGTCGACCGGAAGTTGCGCCCCGTCTTGTCGAGCATGTGGTCCAGCACGTCGGCGGCCGCGCTCGGCTCCACCGCGTGGTAGTCGACGACGGCGTCGTCCAGCAGGTAGTCGTGAATTCCGAGCGCCGGACCGCCGACGCCCGCGCCCACGTCGAGGACTCGGAGCGTCCGGTCCAAAAGTCCGTTCTCCGCGAGGTCGTCGAGCACGTATCCCACGGTCGCGTAGTACGCGGGCAGGTGATACGTGGCGTAGCCGAGCGCGGCGACGCGGTCGTAGGCCACGTCGTTCTCGTAGAGGTAGTCCGTCTTCAGTCGCCGGACGGCCTCGCGAAGGCGATCGCCGGACTCTCCGCGGTGCCAGTTCGCACCGAACTCGCCGACGAGGAGGTCTTCGAGCGCGAACGAGTATGCGTCCGGAAGCGCCGCCGGCGACCAGCTCGGATCCGGGATCGGTCCCGTTTCGACGGGCTCGAAGGTGCCGTCGTCCCGTTCCCGAAGCCGAAGGTCGAACGCCTCCTCGCGGAGCGTCTCGCGGACGACCGCTGGATGCGGCGTCCCCTCCACGTACTCCGCGATCTCGTCGGGGTCGATCGGTCTCACGTTCCGCAGGTAGTTCGCGTTGTCCCGGACTGCCTCTCGGTCTATCATGGTGTGTCGTCTCCGTCTCGGGTCCGCCTCGCATCTCCCGTCACTCGTGTCGCTCCCGCTCCTCGCGGTCGCCGCGAGCCGCTTCGTATAGCGACGCAAACGCCTCGTCGTCCGCGTCGGCGATCTCTCGGGCCACCGCCGCGACCTCCTCTGCCCCGTCGAACGCGCGCTGGATCTCGGCGTACACCTCGGGAGATCCCTCGGTCACCGTGGCCGCGACCTCGTCGAGCGCGGCCGAGACGGGCGTGTGAAACTCCTCGCGCACGTCGTCGCCCGCGAGCCGCCACGCCAGCACGGCCGCGTGCGCGCCGGCCTGCACCGTCTCCATCGCCTCGTCGTGTTCCGCGGGCGTCGTCTCGAACACCTCGTTGCCGCCCGCCTCGATCGCCGCGGTGATCCCCTCGACGACGGGTCCGGTCGCGTCCGTCACCGCGGCGACGTTACCGGGAACGCGCGGCGGGGCGAAGAGCGGGTGGTAGCTCGCGCGTTCGAGCGCCGGCGCGTGCTCGCGCATCGCCGTGACTGCCTCCGTCATCTCACCAGACACGTCCACCATCGCCCGCTCCGCGCGGGGCGCGTACCCCTCGACCGCGGCGGGAACCGCCGACATCGGCACCGCGAGACACACCGCGTCGTGTGTCGTGTCGCCGCCGGCTGGGACTACGTCGGCGTCGCGACTCTCGGCCGCGTCGGCGGCAACGTCGGGATCGCGGTCCGCGAAGGAGATCGTCGCGTCGAGCGGCGACTCGTCGGACCCGACCGTGTCGGCGATCCAGCGGCCGATCTCGCCCGCTCCGACGATCAGGAGGTCCATCTGTCGTCCGTACAGATGACACGAGCGCGGTAAAAAGGCTCGAA